>JAZRSR010000044.1:0-26620 GCA_045651665.1 Christensenellaceae bacterium | reverse complement strand
CTGTATATGTTAATTGGTTTTCTCGCATATCTAGTATAACGGATAATTTGAATTCTGGCGAGTATTTTTTAAACACTTGTCCTTTTTTTGCCATTAAAAATGCACCTCCTAAAGTGTTTAACTTTTGGGGTGCATTTCAATTTCCGAGCGTTTTTTTGCGTGTAAAATTATTCAAGTAAATAATCAACAGTTACGTCAAAATATTTTGCAATTACTATAAGGGTATCAAGGTCTGGCTCTCTACTGCCTATTTCCCAAAAACTTATCGTTTGATTGCATACTCCAAATATTTCACCTAGTTTTCGTTGCGATAGTCCTTTTTCAATTCGGAGTTCTTTCAGTTTTTTACCGAATTCATTGTTTCTCATAATTGTAGTTTACTACAAAACGTAGGATTTTAATTGACATCCTACAAAATGTAGGATATAATTATAAATATTATAGTTTTAGGAGATTGGGTTATGGTTACTTTAAAAGATGAACGTATACAATGGCGAATGGTGTTTCTCGTTTTATCAATAATTATATTAATATTAAGAATCAATATAATACCATTTGAGTTTATGTCTTTTTCAGCAGACAAGTATTATTTTAATGAAGTTTCTGCTATTGCAGTTATTAGTCTATTATTTAATATTGTTTCAGTAATAATGCTAGTTATTTATTTTTCAATTGGTAAAAATAATTACAAATGCAACATTATTTTTATGTTTGTGTTTATATGTCAGACTGTATCATTTATATTTGCAACGATTCAAGAATGTACATTTTTATATGAGCTTAATCAAAAGTATTCAAATGATATTAATATCAAACAAAGAATTTTATTTTATATATTACCATTTTGTCTATATATTTTTGGTACGATAGGATTGTTTTTTAATCAACCGTTACAACAAGTTTCAATAACTGTGGCTTGCGGTTGGGTGTTTATTGTTCAATTTGTAAATATATATGCGTTGGAATTATTTGTAAGTAATCAGTTATATGTTTATTATAGAATCGTAATGTTATTAACAAATTTATTATATTCGGTTACAATGATTATGTTTACCGTTAAAAATACGATTACCCTTAAAAATAAAATACAATAATAAATTTCATCCATAACTTTTTGAGAAAGTCAAAAAATATATTTGCGAAGCACTATATCTTGCCGATAGGCAAATATATCTTTTTACAAAGTAAAAAATATCACTTATAATTATAAAATTCCCGAGCATACTAAATCGTATGCTTGGGTTTTTTAATAAAATTAAAAAATTTAATGAATTTAAGGCTAAAAATCACGCGGTTATATTCTCGGGCGCGCTAGTGTTTTTCGCCGTTTTAGGGCTTGTTCCAACGGCGTATTTGGTAAGTTTGTGCTTTGCCCTTTTTAATAGCCATTTTTCTAAAACTTTTGAAGTGTTTAACTTTTTAGAGTTTCTAAAAATAAAAGATTTTTTGCTTGAAACTACCAATAAATTATCAACTGGCGGTAATTTAATAGCGGGATTTATTTCAATTTACTCTTCCGCCAATTTATTTTTCCACTTAAAACTAACTGGCGAAACTATCTACAACGCTAAAAAAACAAGCAAAATCTTTGTAAGAATTTTCTCTATTATGGGTGTTATTTTTTTAAGTTTAGTTGTCACTTTCGGCGTTGTAACTTACGCGTTTTTCTCCGTTTATATAAAAAAATACTTAGGCGAAGTTTTAGGAACTATTATAAATTACTCAGCCCTTTTTCTTTTAATTTTTCTAGCCGTGCTTTTAATAAACCGCTTTGTTTGCCCTTATAAAATCAAACTAAAAAGCCTATTAAAGGGGAGCGTTTACACTTGCGTTTTTTCCTTTTTATTTACGATAGTTTTTATTGTTTATCTTAAATATTTTAGTAGTTACGATGAAATTTACGGTAAAATTGCTAGTATTCCTGCGTTTTTAGGTTGGCTTTTTATAGTTATTAGATGCTTAGTTACTGGTATTATCATTAATGCTTACTTAAAAGATTGACTTAAATTAAAATTTATAGTAAAATTATTTCAATAATTTTTTTGGAGTTTATTATGAAGTGTGTTTTAACTGTAATTGGCAAAGATAAACCTGGTATTATTGCAAAAGTTTCAACTTTACTCGCTAGCAAAAACGTAAATATTGAAGATATTTCACAAACGATTATGCAATCAACTTTTACAATGATTATGCTCGTTGATATTTCAAATTCAGGCGTTTCTATGCAAGAATTAAGAGAAAATTTAGCAGTTTTAGGCGAAGAAATCGGCGTTTCTATCCACCTTCAACACGAAGACGTGTTCAACGCTATGCATAGGGTGTAAAAAATGATTAAGACTAATGAAATTATCGAAACCATAAACATGGTTGAAAAAGAGCATTTTGATATCCGAACTATTACCATGGGTATTTCGCTCTTTGGTTGCATTAAAGATACCGCAAAAGATACTGCAAACGCAGTTTACGATTTAATTTGCCGTCGCGGTCAAAATATAGTTAAAGTAGCAAAAGATTTATCTCTTGAATACGGCGTTCCCATAGTTAATAAAAGAGTTTCGGTTACCCCCGCAAGCTTTTTAACTGCAAAATTTATGGGTGAAGAACTTGAAATCGCCCTTGCTCTTGATAAAGCGGGGAGGGAAATCGGCGTTGACTTTATAGGTGGTTATTCCGCTCTCGTTCACAAGTCAATGACCAAAGCGGAAGAAAGTTTTATTAATAGTATTCCTGAAGTTTTATCTAAAACCGAAAGGCTTTGTTCTTCGGTTAACGTAGGTTCAACGAGAGCAGGTATTAATATGGACGCTGTTAAACTCGTTGGCGAAATCGTTAAAAAATCGGCGGACTTAACTGAAGGTGGTCTTGGCGCTGCTAAATTCGTAGCGTTTTGTAACGCCGTTGAAGATAATCCGTTTATGGCAGGGGCTTTTCACGGTGTTGGCGAAGGCGATTGCACTATAAACGTAGGCGTATCTGGTCCTGGTGTTGTTCAACACGCATTAAAAGCAATCCCCAACGCTTCAATTACAGAAATTGCCGAAGTTGTTAAAAAGACAGCGTTCAAAATAACAAGGGTAGGTAACTTGGTTCTTGACGAAGCAAGCAAGCGTTTAGGCGCTGAAAGGGGTATAGTTGATTTATCTCTTGCTCCAACCCCCGTTATCGGCGATAGCGTAGGCCATATTTTAGAAGAAATGGGTTTAGAAGAAGTTGGTTGCCACGGCACTACCGCTTGCTTAGCGCTTCTTAACGACGCTGTTAAAAAGGGTGGCGTTATGGCTTGTTCTAACGTTGGTGGTCTTTCGGGCGCGTTTATTCCGGTAAGCGAAGATATTGGTATGATTAATGCGGCGGATAGCGGTTCGCTTACGTTATCTAAACTCGAAGCAATGACTGCAGTTTGCTCGGTTGGTATCGATATGGTTGCAATTCCTGGAGATACTCCCGTTTCAACAATCTCAGCGCTTATTGCTGATGAAATGGCTATCGGTATGGTAAATAATAAAACAACCGCCGTTAGAATAGTTCCCGTTCCCGGTAAAACCGTTGGCGAATACGTTGAATTTGGTGGTCTTTTAGGTCGCGCTCCAATTATGCCCGTTCACAATAAGTCAGCTGAAAAGTTTATTAGTAGGGGTGGGCGTATACCAGCTCCAATTCATGGCAACAAGAATTAATTTTAATTCGTTATTTTGGGCACTATGCGTCGTTTCTGCTCAAGTGATAGACTTCGATGACCAGCAAGGTCTAACTCAGCCTATCACTTTCGCGAGCCTTGCCTAATACCCAAACTAACGCCTTAAAATATCTCTTTACTAAACTTTTAGTGTCGAACGCCTCGCCTAACTCGCAACTATCGGCTTAATAAAATATTTAGCGAGCCTTGATATACTTGTAACTAACGGCTTAAAATAAGAGCATTGGATAAGCTTTATATAAATTAAAAAAGTAGGCTAGCGCCTACTTTTTTATTGTTTCTTTTTTTCTCTTAAAGAAAAACAGAGTGATTAATAACACAACTAATATAACTGCAACAACCAAAGCCGATAAGAATATATTTTCGTTGGGGATAAATGAAGTCGTTCCGTCGTTATTTATTATCTTTTCGGCGTTTTTAAGAACTCCAGCGCCGATAAACGGGCCGATAATTCCCGGTATTAATACTTGCGCAACGATTCTTAACCCTTGGAACATTCCCGCCTTTTTAGGTGGAGTGTTATCTCTTATAACCGCTCCAAAAACCGCCATACCTGCTAAGTATCCGCACATCATAAGAAGTGAGCCTATAAAAACGAGCGCAGTCGCTTTGAATAAGTATAGTAAAACGTATCCTAATATTAAAATTAAAAGCGCGGGATATACTGATTTTTCAAACTTGAATTTATCGTAAACTCTACCGTAAAACAAAGTAAATATCGACGCTAAAATTATTGCTGGAGCCATAATCAAAACGTAGTTATCCATTTTAAGAGATTCGGTATAGTATAAAATTAAATACGGCATAAATATTTGAATTGAAATTCCAAACACGGCAAAGGCAATTAAACAAAAATAGAGCATTTTGTTTTCTTTTATTACCTTTGGTCTAAAGCCGTAGAAGATATTTGCAAAATAATTGCCGTTTTCACTAACCTTTTCAATGTTTTCTTCTATAAAGAAGAAACCTAAAATGCCGATAATAATAACGAGCGCGCCCAAAATAATAAAAATCCAAGTCCAACTAGATTGCAATGATAAATCAAACGACATAAATCCGCCGAATACCACGAGTATTGCAACTAATGGCATCATGGCGTTAACGCCTTCTGCTTTACCCCTATTAGTGCTATCAGTTTTATCGGTAAGCCAAGCGTTAAACGCAGCGTCGTTTGCGGTGGAGCCGAAAAAGGTCATTATAACGTCCATAATAATAACGAGCGTTATGCAAACGGAAGTTATCGTGCTACTTAAACTGAAAAGATTTCCTATAAAATCTTTTCTAATAAGGGCGAACGCTAAAATAGTTATACCCCAAGCGATGTAACCGCCAGCCATAAACACTTTGCGTTTCCCAAGTTTATCTGACAAAGCGCCCATAAATAACGTGGTTACCGTTGCAGAAATTGCAGAGAGTGAAACCATTAACGATATTTGTTCAGCGGAAGCGTTAAACATTTCGTAGATAAACACGTTAAAGTACATATTTTCTACAACCCAAGCAACTTGCCCCACCAAACTAAAAATTACAAGTACCAGCCAAAAATTATTTTTCTTCGTCATTTTTATTACCTAGATTTCCTTATTATTTACCCTTTAATTTTATCACAGTCCTTTTAATTTGTAAATATAGGGTTTGACTTTATTCATTATTTTTCACTTGTTGTCATACCTTAATGGTAGGAGAATTAAGTTTTGAATAAGAGAACGTATAATAGAGTGGTTTTGGAAGCGGAGTATATTATAAAGCATAGCGCAACGGTTAGAAAAACCGCAAGCGTATTTGGAGTAGGCAAGTCCACCGTGCATAAGGATATGGTTTCACGCTTACCGCTAATATCAACTTACCTATACGAAAAAGTTAAAAAAGTTTTAGAGATAAATCTTTTAGAACGCCACATTAGAGGTGGGCTTGCTACCAAGCAAAAGTATAAGATAAACAAATGCCGTACTGATTAAGTACGGCATTACTTTTTATTTATTTTCTTCTTTAATCTTTTTACCAAGTTCTTTTAAGATATCCACAGATGGAGCAGGAATTCTTCCCAAGTGGTCAGGCCCAACGTTTACCAAAAGGTTTATGCCGTGACTATTTACTCTTTTCATTATTTTATAAATTTCGTCGGCGCTTTTGTAATCATTATCATATCCCTTGTAAGCCCAAGTGTGATTCATAGTGATACACGCTTCGCCTAAACCGTCCCAATCGCTATCTGGAATTTCATTATCGCCAAACGATTTGATTTCGCCAACGCCGTTGCCAATTCTTGTGGGAACTAAACAATCGGGTTGAAGTTCTTTAACCAAATTATATAAATCCGTGCTTTGCTTTAAGGTAATTTCACACGGGTCGTCAAACCAAATGCAAAGTAAATCGCCATATTTTGTGAGAAGTTCTTTAAGTTGCGGCTTAATTTTCTTTTCAAGTAAAATATTCAAATCTTTTTTCTCTTTATTAGGCCAGTCCCAGTTGTTTGCCCAATCGCAGTTAAGCCACGGGTCGAGATAGTAAACGCCACCGGAGTGTTCTTCGTGGAAATCTAATTCTTGAGAATAGTATAAACCAAGTTTCATATCGTATTTTCTGCACGCTTTAGCAAGTTCTTCAACAACGTCCCTTTTGAATGGGGTTGCATCAACTACGTTATACGAGTCAACGTCTGACTTGAACATTGCAAAGCCTTCTTGGTGTTTGCTTGTAAACACAATGTATTGCATACCTGCTTCTTTTGCAAGTTTAACCCATTCTTCAGCATCAAAGAAAATAGGATTAAAAGCATTAGCAAGTTGTTCGTATTCTTTTACGGGTATTTTATAATAAGTCATTATCCACTCTGCGGGATATTCAGTTCTCTTGCCTTTCCATTCACCGCCGGCAACACTATATAAACCCCAGTGTATAAACATACCTAATTTTGCTTGCTTAAAGAATTCTTTATTATTCATAATTGCTCCTATTTTATAAATTGAGCAATTTTATTGCGTTTTTGTGAGTTAACTTGTCGTAAACCTCTTGAGATACTGTACCTTCTTTTAATAAGTTCTTCCAAAATTCAACGTGAGTGTAGTTGTGGTATTTATTGCAAAGGTCGGTGCCAAAATATAATCTATCTTGGAACTCGTTTAAGAACTTTTTAGTAAACTCTTTGTTCCTACTTAAAATGTGAAGGGGTGATCCGTCGGATAAGTCAAGGTATAAATTCTCGTATCTTCTAAGAAGGGTGGGAACTACGCCTTCTTCAACTAAATCACTACCGTATTTACCAACTTGGTCACCATCTCCGTTCCAAGTGAATATATAACCGCGTTCCGCTGGGGTTCTAAGCTTGAAAACTTCTGCCCAGAATACCGGGCCGTGCCCAAAAATTTTACATTTGGGGAAACGTTGCAAAGTTTGTTCTAATTGTGGAAGGCCAGGATCGTCATACAAACCAAAATCACCGCTTTTAACAACCGAACCGTCAAAAACGATGGGCATATCAACCATTTCCGCCGATGCAAAAAGGTTTTGAACTCTTGGGTCCATAATTTCTAAATTCGGCATAACTTCGCCAATGCCTTTACAACCCTTGTTTTTATAATATTCTAAAACCTTGTAAAGCGGGGCGTTTGGCGCGTTAGTCATAGCCCTTGGGTCTATATTGCAATATGGGATAAACCTATCGGGATATTGTTTGCAAATTTCAAGTATCTCGTCAACTGATTGGGGAAAATAAATTTCCGAATTAACAACAGGTAAAAGAACCGCCTTATCAACTCCCATTTTATCGTATAGAGCAATAAGTTCTTCAGGGCTTGCAAAAGGAGTTACGAAAGGTAATGGATTTTTATAGCAATGCGAGTGGATATCTATTATCATAACAACCTCACCAATTTTAATAGTTTGATTATAGCATAATTAAATTAATACTTTCAAGTGTTTTCCAAAATTATATTTTTATAAATATATAGTTCAAAAAGTTGACAAAAAACTTTAATATATGTATAATTGTATACAAATATACAAATAAACTTGGGCTATAAAAAAATAAGCCCTAAAAACTTAAAAAGGAGACTTTAATGCTTAGATTATCTACTAAAACCAACCTTTTAGAACAAGAAACTTATAGGTATTCGCTACAAGATATAAAAGAGCCTAATTTATATCGTGAAATTTATCCGTATGACGAAGTTCCTAAAGTAGTGTTCAACCAACGCCGTTCACCGATGGATATGCCCGAAAAAATTTGGATAACTGATACTACGATGAGAGACGGTCAGCAAGCCGTTGAGCCTTATACGGTAAACCAAATAGTTGATCTTTATAAATTTATGAATAAACTTGGCGGTCCTAACGGCATTATTCGTCAAACCGAATTTTTTATTTACAGTAAAAAGGATAGGGAAGCGCTTGATAAGTGCCGTGAACTTGGGCTTAAGTTTCCTGAAATTACTTCGTGGATAAGGGCAACTAAAGAAGACTTTAAGCTCGTTAAGGAAATGAAAATTAGAGAAACGGGAATACTCGTTTCTTGTTCCGACTATCATATTTTCAAAAAACTTAAAATGAGTAGAAAAGAAGCGTTAGAGCATTATCTTTCAATAGTTAAATCGGCGTTTGACGAGGGTATCGTTCCAAGATGCCACTTTGAAGATATTACGAGAGCAGACTTTTACGGTTTTGTTATACCATTTATTCACGCCCTTCACGACCTTTCAGAAGAAGCGGGAATTCCCGTTAAAATTAGAGCGTGTGACACTATGGGTTACGGCATACCGTTTTCAGAAACCTCTCTTCCACGAAGCGTTCCCGGTATTATTTACGGTATTAAAAAATATTCGGGTATTCCGAGCGAACAAATAGAGTGGCACGGCCATAACGACTTTTATAAGGCGGTATCAAACGCAACTGCTGCGTGGCTTTACGGCGCAAGCGCGGTAAACTGTTCGCTCCTTGGTATCGGCGAAAGAACGGGTAATATTCCACTTGAAGCAATGGTTATGGAATATGCGTCGCTTCGTGGTACTTTCGATGGTATGGATCCGACTGTTATTACTGAAATTAAAGAATATTTCAGAAGAGAAATGAGCTATAATATTCCGCCGATGACTCCGTTTGTTGGCGAATATTTCAATCAAACGAGAGCGGGTATTCACGCTGACGGGCTTTTGAAGGATGAAGAAATTTACAATATTTTCGATACCGGCAAAATCTTAAATCGCCCAGCCACCGTTACAATTTCTAAAACTTCTGGTCTTGCCGGTATTGCTTATTGGATTAATTCTTACTATAAACTTGTTGGAACGGACAAAGAAGTTGATAAAAAGAGTGATTTAGTGCTCAAAATTAAAGAGTGGGTTGATAATGAATACGAAAAGGAACGCCAAACTTCAA
This sequence comes from Christensenellaceae bacterium, assembly GCA_045651665.1. Classification (GTDB taxonomy): domain Bacteria; phylum Bacillota; class Clostridia; order Christensenellales; family Borkfalkiaceae; genus HGM11412. The sequence goes on along the minus strand of JAZRSR010000044.1, from coordinate 17,550 downwards.
TAACTACCGGTGAACTTATCGAACTTGTTGAAAAATATTCAGATATTAGATTATAATAGGTAATTAAAATGACACAAGTAAAATTCACTTCGCGTGCGGATGCCGTTTTTGAAAAACTTGAAAACGATATATTAACTGGCGTTTATAAAAAAGGCGATATTGTTACCGAGAGCGAACTCTCGCTTGCGCTTAACGTTTCAAGAACTCCTATAAGAGAAGCTATTCGTAGGCTTGAGCAAGAAGACCTTTTGAAAGAAATGCCTAAAGGGCACGTTGTAGTTGGAATATCAAACGAAGATATTTTAGATATTTACGATATTAGAATTAAAATCGAAGGCGAAGCAACAAGGCGTTGCGCTGAGATTATTACGGAAGAAGAACTTTCCAAAATGCGCGAAGCAGTAGAACTTCAAGAGTTTTATACGGCTAAAAATCAAGCGGATAAATTAAAGGGTATGGACTCTTTGTTTCACGACTTAATTTATAAAAATTGTGGTAGTGATATTTATCAATCTATACTTTCAACTCTTCATAGAAAAGTTCAACTTTGTAGAAAGGCTTCGTTTTCAGGTAGCGATAGAGCGAAAGATGCTATTGTTGAACATCGCGAAATACTCACCGCTATTGAAAATAAAGACGGTGCTCTTGCCGAGCAACTTATGATAAAACACGTAATCAATGCTAAAAGCAATATAGAGAGGTTAAAATAATGGGACTTACTATTGCACAAAAAATTATTAAAAACCACTTAATTTCAGGTGAAATGATTCAAGGGCAAGAAATCGCTCTTAAAATAGATCAAACTTTAACTCAAGACGCAACTGGAACAATGGCGTATCTTGAATTTGAAACGATGGGGCTTAAAAGGGTAAAAACCGAACGTTCCGTTGCATATATTGACCACAATACTTTACAATGTGGTTTTGAAAATGCAGACGATCATCGTTATATTCAAACTGTTGCTAAAAAGCACGGTATTTATTTTTCAAGGCCAGGTAACGGTATTTGCCACCAAGTTCACTTGGAACGCTTTGGAAAACCGGGTAAAACTTTAATCGGTTCTGATAGTCACACTCCAACGGGTGGTGGTATCGGTATGCTTTCTTTCGGTGCAGGCGGGCTTGACGTTGCCGTTGCTATGGGCGGTGGCGCGTACTATATAACTATGCCTAAAATGTTCAAGGTAAACTTAACGGGTAAACTTTCCCCGTTTGTTACCGCCAAAGACGTTAGTTTAGAAATCTTAAGAATTTTAACCGTTAAAGGTGGCGTAGGCGCAATTATAGAGTGGGGTGGCGAAGGTGTAAAAACTCTTTCGGTTCCCGAACGTGCAACAATTACCAATATGGGAACGGAACTTGGCGCAACTACTTCTATTTTCCCGTCGGATGAAATCACTAAGGAATTTTTGAAGGCTCAAGGTAGAGTTGAAGATTATATTCCACTTAGTTCTGATGAAGATGCTATTTACGATAGAATTATAGATATTAATTTATCAGAACTTAACCCGCTTATCGCGTGCCCGCATAGTCCGGATAACGTAGTTGAAGTTTCTTCACTTAAAGGCGTTAAGGTAAATCAAGTATGCGTTGGTTCTTGCACTAACTCGTCACTTCAAGATTTACTTAAAGTTGCAAGTTTATTAAAGGGTAGAAAGATTAGTGACGACGTTTCAATGTCAATTTCCCCAGGTTCTAAGCAAGTTTTAACGATGCTTTCAGATTCTGGAGCGCTTGCAGATATAATAGCTTCTGGTGCAAGAATACTCGAGTGTGCGTGCGGTCCTTGTATAGGTATGGGTTTCTCTCCCAATTCTCAAGGCGTAAGTTTAAGAACTTTCAATCGTAACTTTTTAGGTAGAAGTGGAACTAAAGATGCTGGCGTTTATCTCGTATCTCCAGAAACCGCCGTTGCAGCTGCAATCTTTGGAGAAATTACCGATCCAAGGCTTTTAGGAACAGCCCCGTCAATCAAAATGCCTAAAAAGTTTAAGATAGACGATAGTGCGGTAATTAGCCCCGCAAGCGAAGCGGAAGCGGAAAGTTTAGAAGTTCTTCGTGGACCTAATATTAAACCTTTCCCGTCAACCTGCCCGCTTGAAGATAAAATTGACGTTACGGTTGCGTTAAAAGTAGGCGATAACATTACTACCGACCATATTATGCCTGCTGGCGCAAAAATTCTTCCTTACCGTTCAAATATCCCGTATCTTTCAAAATTCTGTTTCTCGGTAGTTGACGAAACTTTCTCTGAAAGGGCGTTAGAACTTAAATCAAGCGTAATAATCGGTGGGGACAATTACGGTCAAGGTTCTTCTCGTGAACACGCGGCTTTAGTTCCTTTATATTTGGGAATTAAAGCGGTAGTTGCAAAGAGTTTTGCTCGTATTCACGTTGCAAATCTTATAAACGCTGGTATTATACCTTTAACTTTCAAAAACGCAAGCGATTACGATGAGATTTCTCAAGGCGATAAATTATCGCTTGAAAACCTTTTCGAAGGCTTTGAAAAAGGCGAAGTTATTCTTAAAAACGCAACTACTAATAAAGAGTACGCGCTTAACTGTAATTATACTGAAAGACAAATTAAAATACTTAAAGCAGGCGGACTTTTAGCCTACACAAAGGAGCAATAATGGAAAAAATTAAAATGACAACACCGCTCGTTGAAATGGACGGCGATGAAATGACTAGAATTATTTGGCAAGAGATTAAAGACGAACTCATTTGTCCTTTTATAGACTTAAAGACGGAATATTACGATTTAGGGCTTCAAAATCGTGACGCTACTAACGATAAGGTAACGATTGACTCTGCTAACGCAACTAAAAAATACGGCGTAGCCGTAAAGTGCGCAACGATTACTCCTAACAAGCAAAGGATGAGTGAATATAACCTTAAAGAAATGTGGAAGAGCCCTAACGGTACTATAAGGGCGATTTTAGACGGAACCGTATTTAGAGCGCCTATAACCCTTCCCATTATTAAGCCAGCGGTTAAAACTTGGGTAGAGCCTATCACTATTGCCCGCCACGCTTACGGCGACGTTTATAAGGCAACCGAACTTAGAGTTCCAAAGGGTAAAGCAGAAATAGTATTTACCGATGAAAACGGTGTTGAAACGAGAGAAACGGTATACGAATTTGAGTGTGACGGCGTGTTCCAAGGTCAATATAACAAAGATAGTTCTATAAAATCTTTTGCCCGTTCTTGCTTTAACTACGCCGTTGATAAAAAGCAAAGTTTATGGTTTTCAACAAAAGATACTATTTCTAAAAAATACGACCAAACTTTCAAACTCATCTTTGAAGAAATTTTTGAAAATGAATACAAGCAAAAATTTGAAGAACTTGGCATTGAATATTTTTACACTTTAATCGACGATGCCGTAGCAAGGGTAATTCGTAGTAAGGGTGGTTTTATTTGGGCTCTTAAAAATTACGATGGCGACGTTATGAGTGATATGGTGTCAACTGCGTTTGGTTCGCTTGCTATGATGACTTCGGTTCTCGTATCTCCAGACGGTAATTTTGAATACGAAGCGGCGCACGGAACGGTTACTCGCCACTACTATAAGTACTTAAACGGCGAAAAGACTTCTACTAACCCTATGGCTACTATTTACGCTTGGACGGGCGCTCTTAAAAAACGAGGCGAACTTGATAATCTTCCCGACCTTATCGCATTTGGCGATAAACTTGAAAAGGCGTGCATTGATACTTTAATGAGTGGGGTTATGACTAAAGATTTAGTAAACTTAACCGACGGCTCTGTTGAAGTAAAACCCGTTTTAACAAGTGAATTTATTGCTGAAATTAGAAAAAACTTAGAAAAAAGTTTATAAAACAATAAAAGAACTCGCGAGATAGCGAGTTCTTTTAATTAAAAAAGCGCAAAAAAGAGTTTAAGGGTATTATAATATTTTAGTAAAGTAAACTTTACCTATTTTATAAATTAAAGTTAAAATTTTCACCATAATTATCTAAGAAAAGTAAATTCGCAACTATAGGTTGCAAAATTTGTAATGCTAAATTGGTTGTAAGGTGACATAAAATAATATATAATATTAACGTAACTTAAAAAGGAGATTAATATGACTATTGGTGAAAAGATCACGGCGCTAAGGATAAAAGCAAATTTATCGCAAGAAGAATTTGCCGATAAACTTTACGTATCAAGGCAGGCAATATCAAAGTGGGAACTAAATCAAGCGCTTCCACAAATAGATAAAGTAATTCAAATTTGCAACTTATTCAAAATATCCACCGATGAACTTTTACTTGATAAAAATGAATTCACTTTTAAATGTGATAAAACTAAATATTTTGGAACTGACGGATATCGTGGAGAAGCAAACGTAAACTTAACTTCCACAAACGCTTATAAAATTGGTAGATTTTTAGGTTGGCATTATTCTAAACAAACCACTTTATCAAGACCTAAAATCGTAATAGGTAAAGATACGAGGCGTTCAAGTTATATGCTTGAATATTCTATTGTTGCGGGGCTTACAGCTTCGGGAGCGGACGTTTATATGTTACACGTAACAACCACGCCAAGCGTATCTTACGTTACTAGGCAAGACGGTTTTGATTGTGGCATTATGATAACCGCGTCACACAACCCGTTTTATGATAACGGAATAAAGATTATTAATAGATACGGTGAAAAATTGGACGACGCTACTACGTCGCTTATAGAGTCGTATCTTGACGGCGATTTAAGTGCGTTAGGGGTGTCTGGAAATGATTTACCACTTGCTACACAAGATAAACTCGGGCTTATTGTAGATTATGCCTCTGGAAGAAATAGGTACGTTGGTTATTTAATTTCAATTGCGTCGCACTCTTACAAAAATTTAAGAATAGGATTAGACTGTGCTAACGGCTCGGCTTGGATGATTGCAAAATCAGTTTTTGGCGCCCTAGGTGCGCAAGTTGAAGTTATAGGCGCAGAACCTAACGGTCTTAATATAAATGAAAACTGTGGCTCTACGCACGTAGAAAAATTGTGTAAATTAGTTAAGGAAAAACATCTTGATTTAGGCTTTGCTTTTGACGGGGACGCCGATAGATGTATTGCCGTAGACGAAAACGGAAACGTAGTTGACGGTGATAGCGTGCTTTATATTTTGGCTAAGCGCTTAAAGAATAGGGATATGCTTAATCGAAACACTTTAGTTGCAACGGTTATGTCGAATAGCGGGTTTATATCTTCATTAGAAAAAATTGGAATTACTTGCGTTCAAACTAAAGTTGGGGATAGATTTGTTTATGAGCGTATGCAAAAGGATGATTATTCGCTTGGTGGTGAGCAATCTGGGCACATTATAATTAAAAAATACGCAACGACGGGAGACGGAATTTTAACGGCAATTATGTTAACCGAAGAAGTTTTAGATACAAAATCTAAACTTTCGGAACTTAAATCACCGGTAAAACTTTATCCTCAATACTTAAAAAACGTTAAAGTAAAAGATAAAAAAGCAGTACTTTGCGATGAAAACGTTTTAAAGGTTAAAAAAGAAATCGAAGAAAAATTAAACAAAAAAGGAAGAGTGTTATTAAGAGAAAGCGGAACTGAACCTTTGATAAGGGTTATGGTTGAAGCGGAAACTGAAGAGTTGTCTATTTCAAGCGTTGATGAAATAATAAACGCAATATCGTTAGGAGGGCATGTTGTTGGATAGAATAAAAACTAGCGAACTCTTTGAGTTGAATACCCCGTATTTAAAAGACTTGTTTGAAAGCGTTGAATATCCTTGGGAAATATTGCCTAAAATTAAAGATTTTATAGTTGATGTTATAAATAATCCCCCCAAAAATTTTAAAATGCTAAAAGAAGGAGTAATAGTTGGTAACAACGTAAAAATAAGCGAAAATGCAACGATTATACCGCCTGCAATAATTTCAGATGGAACTGAAATAAGACCGGGCGCTTATTTAAGGGGAAACGTAATTATAGGTAAAAATTGCGTTATAGGCAATTCTTGCGAACTAAAAAATTGTATTTTATTAGATAACGTTCAAACTCCGCATTATAATTACGTAGGCGATTCTATCTTAGGAAATCGTTCTCATTTAGGAGCTGGAGTTATTTGCTCAAATTTGAAGTCGAATAAAACTAACGTTTCCGTAAAAATCAATAATGATATAATAAATACGAATTTAAGAAAGTTTGGCGGTATTATAGGTGACGGAGTAGAAATAGGTTGCAATTCGGTAATAAACCCAGGAACAATAGTTGGTAAAAATACAATAGTTTATCCTTTAACGAGTTTACGAGGAGTAATATCGGCTAATTTAATAGTGAAATCTATGGATAATATTGTAAAACAAGATTAAAACAAAACTAATTAAATTTTTCATTATAATAGCCACCATAAAAAAGAACTCGCTGTTTAGCGAGTTCTTTTAATTTTAGTCGGTAGTGTAGTTATCAAAGTAGCCTTGGATAAATACGATAGGAGTTCCCTTGTCGCCAGAACCTGAAGTTAAGTCGCAAAGTGAACCGATAAGGTCGGTAAGTCTACGGGGAGTAGTTCCTTCACTTATCATGTTGCCAACAAGGTCACCGTCTTTTTGTTGAATTTTTTCGTTAATTGCCTTTCTAAGTTCTTCGCCAGAAAGATCTGCAAAGTCGTTATCGGCAAGGTATTTAAGTTTAAGTTCGTTAGGAGTTCCTTCTAAACCTTTAGTATACGCTGGAGATACAACGGGGTCTGCAAGTTCCCAAATTTTACCAACGGGATCTTTGAACGCACCGTCGCCGTAAACCATAACTTCAACCTTTTTACCAGTTTTTTCAAACATAAGCGCTTGAATATCTTCAACTAACTTTTGGCAATCTCTTGGGAAAAGTTTGATGCTTTTTTCAGTTGCTTTGTTAGAACCGAGTAAGCCGTAATTTTCATTGTAACCGCCGTTTGGGTTACTTCTTAAAATTTCGTCCATACCGAAAACTTTTTCAGCGCCTGCTTTGAGTAAAAGGCGTTTAGTTCTAAATCTAGTGTGAATATCACAGTTGATTACGTTTTTAGTGTAATTTAATATTGCTCTTGGATCGTTAGCAAAAATAATTTCACATTCAGCGCCTGCTTCACGGATAAGGTCGCCATAATATTCAACGTAGTCAACCCCTGTAAAGCGGTGTTTAGAATAACCGAAGAGTTCGCGATATTTTTCAAGAGATAAAACGTCTTTATAAGGGTCGATACCCTTTTCGTCAAGCATATCGAGAGTAACCAAGTGATTACCAACTTCGTCTGATGGGTAAGAGAGCATTAAAACTATTTTCTTAGCGCCTTTAGCCATGCCTTTTAAGCATACTGCAAAACGGTTACGGCTAAGAATAGGGAAGATAACGCCAACGGTTTCTCCGCCAAATTTATCTTTCACGTCGTTTGCAATATCGTCAATAGTAGCGTAGTTACCTTGCGCTCTTGCAACGATTGATTCAGTCATTGCTATAATATCTCTATCTCTAACGGCAAAACCGTCTTCTTTTGACGCGTCTAAAATCGAATCGGTTACGATTTTAACTAAATCGTCTCCTTGGCGGATAATAGGCGCGCGCACGCCTCTTGAAATAGTACCGACCATACGGCTCATATATGTAAATCTCCTTTTGTTTTCGTTACACCGAAAACACACGTTATATTATATAACAGTTTATTTTAATTTGTAAATTATTTTTTTATAAAAATTTAGATAATTCTAACTTTTATTACACCATTGATTGTTTTTAAGGAATTAACAATTTCATCGGTAACTTCGTTAACGTCTAAAATAGAGTAAGCGAAATTGCCTTTACTTGCGTTGATAAAGTTTTCAATGTTAACGTGCTTTTCGCCGAGTATACCTGAAAACTGAGCAATCATATTAGTCTTGTTAAGGTGGCAAATAGTAATTCTATGAGTAGTAGCCTTTGGTGAAGCACATTTTGGATAGTTAACGCTATTGTTGATATTTCCGTTTTCAATATAGTCCTTAAGTTCTTTTGCCGCCATAACAGCGCAGTTATCTTCCGCTTCGGGAGTAGACGCGCCAAGGTGGGGAGTTAAAACTACGTTTTCTTCGCCGATAAGTTCGTCCGCAGGGAAGTCGCAGAAATATCTACCTACTTTACCTGCCTTGATTGCTTCAACGATTGCTTGATTGTCAACGAGTTCGCCACGAGCGCAGTTGATAATAACAACGCCGTCTTTCATTTCAGAAATTTTGCTTGCGTTTATCATCTTATCGTTATCTTTAGTGTAGGGAACGTGGATTGTTATGTAATCACAAGTTTTGTAAAGTTCGTCGATTTCTTGAGTGATTTCAACTGCTCTTGATAAGTGAAGGGCGTTGTTAACCGAAAGATAGGGGTCGTAACCTAAAACATCCATACCGAGAGCAACTGCCGAGTTTGCAACTTTATATCCGATTGCGCCAAGACCGATAACGCCGAGTTTCTTTCCTAAAATTTCTCTACCAACGAAAGCCTTTTTACCCTTTTCAACTTGCTTTGAAATATTTTCCGTGCCCTTTAAGGTCTTAACCCAGTCGATAGCTGGAACGATTTTTCTAGAACCTAAAAGGAGCGCTGATAAAACGAGTTCGTTAACGGCGTTAGCGTTAGCGCCTGGAGTATTGAATACTACCACGCCTTTTTCAGCGAGTTTATCGCAAGGAATATTGTTTACGCCTGCGCCCGCTCTCGCTACTGCAAGAACTGATTCGGGAAGGTCGTATTCGTGCATATCGAAACTTCTAACGATTGCTCCAACGGGAGCGTCGCAATTGTCTTTTACTTCATAATTTTTACCAAGCACGTCGTTTACGAGCGGGCTAACGGGATTTAACTTTAAGATTTCCATTATTTATTCTCCATTTCGAATTTCTTCATAAATTCAATGAGCGCTTTTACGCCTTCAACTGGCATTGCGTTATAAATACTTGCTCTCATACCGCCAACGAGTCTATGACCTTTTAACGATACGAAACCGTTTGCAGTTGCTTCTTTAACAAACTTGGCGTCGAGTTCTTCGCTACCCGTTACGAAAGGAACGTTCATAATAGAACGGTCTTGAACGTTAACGTAGTTTTTGTAAAGAGAAGAATTGTCAATAAAGTCGTATAAAAGACCTGCTTTATATTCGTTAATTTCTTGAATAGCTTTTACACCGCCAAGATTTTTAAGCCATCTAAACACGAGCATTGAAACGTAGATTGAAAAACACGGTGGAGTGTTATACAAACTGTCGTTCTTTGCGTGGATGGCGTAATTAAGCATCGTAGGGCAAGAAGGAAGAGCCTTTCCTAAAAGGTCCTTTCTAACGATAACGATAGTAACGCCTGCTGGAGCGATGTTCTTTTGCGCGCCTGCGTAAATAAGTCCAAAATCTTTTACGTTAACTTCTTCACTTAAAATATTTGAAGACATATCCGCAACGAGTGGAGCTTTAGTTTTAGGGAATTTTGTAAATCTCGAACCGAAAATCGTGTTGTTAGACGTAAGGTGAACGTAATCAGCGTCGTCAGAAAATTCAATCTTGTCAACGTCTGGAATATAAGTAAAGTTTTTATCTTTTGAAGACGCAACTATTTTAGCTTCGCCGTATTTCATACCTTCTTCTTGCGCTTTGCCTGCAAAGTTACCGGTAACGATATAATCTGCTTTTCCGGTAGTCATAAGGTTAAGGGGGATTGCGGCAAATTGTTGAGACGCACCGCCTTGAACGAATAAAACGGCGTAGTCTTCGGGAATATTCATAAGCTCGCGAAGAAGAGCGTTTGCTTCGTCGTTAACCGCCATAAAGGTTTTAGTTCTATGGCTCATTTCGGTAATACTCATACCAGAGTTATTAAAATCTAAAAGGTCTCTTTGCGCTTCCTTTAATACTTCGAGTGGGAGAGTTGAAGGGCCTGCTGAAAAATTGTATACTCTCATTTTATTTCTCCTTTATGGTCATTAATTAAGATTATTTTACGCTAAATAAAAGTTTTGCGTAAGAAGGGTATGGCCAGTCTTTTTCATCGGTAATCGTTTGAGCGTTATCTGCAAACGAACGCAAACTTTCCATACATGGAAGAACGTTGTCTTTAATAAAGTAAGCAAGTTCTTTACTATCGGTTATATCGTTTGATTTAGCAATCAAACCGCTAAGTTCTTCGGCTTTTGCAAACACGCCGTCGCCAAGTGTGGAAAGTTTAGTTGCAAGCGTAACGTCCGTTACGTTAGATATTCCGTTAGACGCTTTGAGCATTGCGGTTGATAATACTTTTGAAGAATAGTTGTTGATTGCAGGGTAGATGTTTTTTCTAGCCATATCAATCATAGTGAGCGCTTCAATCTTAACTATTCTTGAATAGTTGTCAAGTAATACTTTTTCTATGGCGTTGAGTTCCGTGCTTGATAAAACTTTGTGCTTTTCAAATAACTCAACGTTTTTCTTGTCGGTGTAGCGAACAACCGCTTCGGGAGTAGTTCTAAGGTTGAGTAAACCGCGACTTTCGGCTTCCTTAGTCCACTCGTCTGAATAGTTGTTGCCGTTAAAGATAACTCTACCGTTTTTCTTGATTGTTTCAGCAACGATGGTGTGAACGGTTTCGGTAATATTTTTAGAATTTTCAAGTTCTTTTGCGAAAATATCAAGGCTTTCCGCAACCGCTGTGTTTAACACCACGTTACAGTCGGCAATAGAATCGTTTGAGCCAACCATACGGAACTCGAATTTATTACCCGTAAATGCAAGCGGGGAAGTTCTGTTTCTATCCGTAGTATCTTTGGGGAGAGGAGGTAAAATTTTCGCTCCAAGCCTCATAACCGACTTGCCCGTGCGGTATGTATCGTTATTGATAAACGCGTTGAGCGCGTTCAATAAATCGTCGCCTAAAAATATTGAAATGATTGCAGGTGGAGCTTCGTGTGCGCCAAGACGATGGTCGTTACCAGCGCTCGCTACAGATGCTCTTAAAATATCTTGATACTCGTCCGCCGCCTTAATCGTTGCGCAAAGGAAGAGTAAGAATTGTAAGTTTTCAGCGGGGGTTTCGCCCGGATCTAAAAGGTTAACGCCCGTATCCGTTATGAGCGACCAGTTGTTGTGTTTACCCGAACCATTAACACCCTTGAAAGGTTTTTCCGCAAGAAGACACATAAGCCCGTGGCGTTCTGCAATCTTCTTCATAATTTCCATAGTGAGTTGGTTATGGTCGGTTGCGGTGTTAACTAAAGTGAAAATGGGAGCAAGTTCGTGTTGAGCGGGAGCGGCTTCGTTATGTTCGGTTTTTGCTAAAATGCCGAGTTTCCAAAGTTCTCTATTCAAACTTTCCATAAACGACTTAACTCTCGGTTTGATAGCGCCAAAGTAGTGATCGCCGAGTTCTTGACCTTTAGGAGAGTTTGCTCCGAATAAAGTTCTTCCCGTAAATACTATATCGTCGCGCTTGAGCGCAGTTTCTCTATCGATAAGGAAGTATTCTTGTTCAGCGCCAACCGTAACTAAAACCTTATTAACTTCCGTCTTTCCAAGAAGATGAAGAACTTTAACGGCTTTTTTATTAATAGTTTCAAGCGAGCGGATAAGCGGAGTTTTTTTATCGAGCGCTTCACCGCTATATGAACAGAACGCCGTGGGAATACAAAGCGTATTATCTTTAATAAAAGCGTAAGAAGACGGGTCCCATGCAGTATATCCTCTTGCTTCGAAAGTTGCTCTAATACCACCGTTTGGGAAGGAAGACGCGTCAGGCTCGCCCTTAATGAGCGCCTTACCGCTAAATTCCATAATAATTCCACCGCCTTTAACGGGAGAAATAAAACTGTCGTGCTTTTCGGCTGTGATGCCAGTCATGGGTTGGAACCAATGAGTATAATGCGTTGCGCCTTTTGAAATAGCCCAATTCTTCATTGCGTCCGCAACTTCTTGGGCAACGGCAAAGTCAAGAGGTTCGTTTTCGTTTACCGCCTTTTTGAGCGAACGATAAACCTCAGGCGATAACGCCTGTTTCATTGCCTTTTCGTTAAATACGTTTTCTGCAAAAATTTCGGGAATACTCATCATTAATCTCCGTTTTTCTATAAGTACTTATTTATTATAAATAAACGGTTTTAATTTGTCAAATTTATAAACGGTAAAAAAATACTATTTTAACAAGTTTTTGCATACCATAAATTATGAAAATTTTTGTAAGGGTTGCCGTCGTAATAGTGATAGCGTGTTTTTTAGCGGTTTTAGTTGGTAGCGCGGTGCTGGTAAAAACTTCTAAACACACTAATAAATTTACCGTCGTTATAGATGCTGGGCACGGTGGAATCGACAGTGGAGCAAGTGGAATAAATACGGGCGTTAGAGAAAGTGATATTAATTTATTAATATCAAAAGAACTTAAAAAACTGTTTGAAAGCGCAAACGTAAAAGTTATTATGACGAGAAATTTTGATGAAGGTTTATATGGAACTACCGACAAAGGTTTTAAGCTTAGAGATCTTAACGAAAGGGTAAAAATTATCAATAATTCACAAGCAGATTTATTGATTTCTATTCACTTAAACACCTATACTTCGCCGTCCAGGCGTGGAGCGCAAACTTTTTATAAAAAGGGCGACGAAAAGTCTAAAATCTTTGCCAAAAGAGTTCAGTCGAGAATAAACGGGCTGAGATTAATTCCAAGAATGTACGATGCTTTGAGCGGAGATTATTATATTCTCAACCAAGTAAAAAAACCGTCGATAATCGTTGAGTGTGGGTTTTTGTCAAGCCCGGAAGATGAAAGATTGCTTCTTACAAGCGAGTATAGAGAAAGTATTGCTCAGGCAATTTTTTTAGGTAGCGTAGATTGTTTAGCGCTTTGATTTTGTGGGGTAAAATCAAAGCGTTTTTTCTTGTAATTTTTAATTGCTTGTGATATAATAACTTTGTATATGTTTAATTTTAACGATAAACTTGAAAAAAACACCGCAAAACAGTTAAGTCCTATAACGCTAGCGTTTATAGGAGATGCGGTTTATACCTTGTTCGTAAGAGAAAAAATAGTGTTTGAAAAAGACCTTAAAGGCTCTGAACTTAACAGAAAAACTTCGGCGGTAGTAAAGGCTACTGCGCAGGCTAAATTCATTGACTTAATTATGCCTTACTTAACCGAAGAAGAAATTGAAATTTTCAAGCGAGCAAGGAACTCTAAAAAGAACACTAGAGCAAAGAGCGCAAGCGTGGTTGAATACAATAAGTCAACTGGTTTTGAAGCGCTCGTAGGCTATCTTTACGCAATCGGCGAGATTGATAGGCTTAATTACTTACTCAACTTAGGAGAAAACAATGAAGATAATAGGTAAAAACGCAGTAGCGGAACTTATAAAAACTGATAAAACGGTAGATAAAATTCTCGTTATGAACGGTATGCGTGACGATGCGTCAAGAAATTTGGTAAAGGACGCGAAGTCGCGTGGTTTCAAAGTTCAGTTTGCTGAAAAGGCGGTTTTAGATAAAGAGTGCGAAAGTAAAAAGCACCAAGGCTTTATAGCGTATACTTCTGATTTCGTTTATACTGAACTTGAAGATCTTTTAACGGAAGTTGCTTGTAAGGACGATGCTTTTATCGTGGTGGCGGACGGGATTGAAGATCCGCACAATTTAGGTAGCATTATAAGAGTATGCGAGTGCGCTGGCGTAGACGGGTTGGTTATAGGTAAACACCGTAGCGCTCAAGTTACCGATAACGTTATGAGAATAAGCGAAGGTTCGGCAAACCATCTTAAAATTTCAAGGGTTGTAAACTTAAACAACGCGCTTGAAAAGATTAAAGAAGCAGGGCTTTGGGCATACGCTTTAGAACTCGGCGGTAGCAATATTTATAAAAGTGACTTAAAGGGTAAACTTTGTTTAGTTATCGGTGGAGAAGATACTGGCGTTAACAAACTCACAAAGCAAAAGTGTGATGGGGTTATTACTATTCCTATGAAAGGAAAGGTTAACTCGCTTAACGCATCGGTTGCCTTAGGCGTAGGCGTATTCGAAGCGGTTAGACAAAGAAATTAATAAGAGTAAATTTTCATTTTGTAAACTCGGAGATAAAAATGGGTTATCTTGCATTATATAGGCGTTTTCGTCCAAGCACTTTTGAAGGCGTAATCGGGCAAGACGCTATAGTAAAAACACTTACAAATCAAATAACTACTGATAAAATCGGGCACGCGTATTTATTTTGCGGGGCAAGGGGAACGGGTAAGACTTCTCTTGCTAAGATTTTCGCTCGCGCCGTAAACTGTTTAGATAGTAAAAACGGTTCTCCGTGTGGGAAGTGTTCGGCGTGCAAAGCGCTTGAAGACGTTTCAAACGTAGATATTATTGAAATGGACGCTGCGTCTAACAACAAAGTAGAAAACGTTAGAGATATTCGTGAAAGCGTTCAATATCCCCCGGTAACGGTTAGGTATAAAGTTTATATTATCGACGAAGTTCATATGCTTACCACCGAAGCTTTCAACGCTTTACTTAAAACTTTGGAAGAGCCGCCTAAGCATGCAATTTTCGTTTTGGCAACTACAGAGCCTCACAAACTTCCGTCAACGATACTTTCTCGTTGTATGCGTTTTGATTTTAAGCTTATTTCAACTAAAAAAATAGCCGAACTCATATCTTCTATTTATGATGAAGTTGGTAGAAAGTACGATAAAGAAGCGGTAGCGCTTATTGCTAAAGCGGGCGAAGGTAGCGTAAGAGATGCGTTATCCGTTGCTGATTTATGCGTTTCTTACGGTAGCGATAAACTCACGTATTTAGACGTTTTAACGGTGCTTGGCGCAACTGACCAAACGAAAATTGACGGGCTTATCAAATCGGTGTTTAGCGGTGATACGGGTAGCGTTTTGAGTTTTACCGATGAACTTTCTATGCTTGGTAAGTCAATAGGTTTACTTTCTAAAGAAGTCGTTTCGTATTTAAGGGATATAGCGGTAGTTAAAACTTGTAAAAATGCTCGTGAAATTTTAGCGCTCCCTGAAGATAGATACGTTGAAATGAAATCTATTGCGGACGGGGTTAGTGAAAATAGAATACTTAGGTGTATAGAAATCCTTTCTTCAATAGAAAATTCGTTAAGGTATTCAACTCAACCGCGCGCGGTACTTGAAACCGCGCTTATAAAAGCAAGTATGCCTGAAAACGATTATAATATCGACGCGCTCTTAGCAAGGATAAAAGCGTTGGAAGAAAAGCTTGAAAGTTTAGCAAGCGCTCCTCTCGTTAAAACGGTTGAAAAGGTTGTAATCAAGGAAGAACCAAAGGTTGAAGTTAAGGAAGAACCAAAGATTGAAGTTAAGGTTGAAACTAAACCGGAAGTTTTAGATGAAGGATTAGTTCCACCACCGCTCGAAGATGAAATTTCTTTTGAACCACCCGTAAAAAAGGCGGAAACGCCAGTTCAAACTCAAGTTGAAAACTCTAAAATTTGGGGCGCAATCGTTAGAAAGTTAAGGCGTGCGCCCGGTAAAACTATTTTATGGGTTGCTTGCCAAGAAATGGCTGGTAGCGTAGAAAATGGCGTATTAAAAATCGTTGCGGGTAATGAAAACGAGAAAAAACTTATTGAGAATAAAGACAATTTAGAAACTTTGCTTGAACTTTCCAAAGAGTTTGGAATTAGTAAAATTACGGTAGTAAACGGGCAAGACGCAAGCGTGATTGACCCGACGGATAGCGTTAAAGCATTTTTCAAAGATACTTTGATTATTAAGTAAATATATAAATAAAAGGAGAATTATTATGGCAGGATACGGTCGTGGATTTGGCGGTGGTTTCGGTGGTGGCAATATGCAACAACTTATGAAACAAGCGCAAAAGATGCAAGCAGAAATGCAAAAGGCTCAACAAGAACTTGAAGAAGCAGAAATTATCGGCGTAGCGCAAGGTGATGCGGTTACGGTTACAATGAACGGCAAAAAGGTTGTTTCAAGCGTGTCTATTAACCCTGATTACGTTGACGTTGACGATATTGAAATGCTTGAAGATTTAATCGTAGTTGCGCTTAACGACGGTTATAAGAAAGCAGATGAAATGAACAAGCAAAAATTAGGAAACGCCGGGGGCTTAATTTAATTTTATGAGTAATTTTATCGAACCTATCGGAAAGCTTATAAACGCGTTTACCAAGCTTCCAGGGGTAGGAACGAAAACAGCGCAACGCTTTGCGTATAAAATAATTGATATGAGTGAAGAAGAAGCGCTTGCTTTTGCCGAAAGCGTAATAAATTGCAAGCGTAAAATTCGCTATTGCAAAGTTTGTGGCAATTATACGGATATGGACGTTTGCTCTATTTGTAAAACGAGGAAGGCAGACGTTATTTGTGTTGTTAAAGAACCTAAAGACGTTCTTGCAATGGAAAAAGTTCACGAATTTTCAGGCGTATATCACGTTCTTCACGGCACGATTAAGCCAAGTGAAAACGTTGGGCCAAAGGACCTTAATATCGAAGGTTTAATCGAGCGTATAAAACAAGGTTCGGTAAAAGAAGTTATTATGGCAACCAACCCTGATTACGATGGGGAGATTACCGCTATGTATATATCGAGCATGATAAAACCGCTCGGTGTAAAAGTAACTCGCCTTGCTCACGGAATACCCGTTGGTAGCGATATAGAGTACACCGACGAGGTTACTTTATCAAGAGCGCTTAACGACAGAAGGGAACTTTAATGGAACGGCTTGACAAAGCGTTTTCTTCGTGCAAGATGTATTCTCGTTCGGAGATTACAAAAATCATAAAGCAAAAACGAGTAAGCGTAAACGGTGTTATTATAAACGACCCATCTTTCAAAATAGACGCTTTGACTGATAAAGTTTTGCTTGACGGTAATTGCGTTGAGTTTAGAAAATTCGTTTACATTATGCTCAATAAACCTATGGGTGTAGTTTCTTCTACTGACGATGGTAGGGATAAAACTGTTATCGATATTTTGCCCGATAGTTTTAAGCGGGATGGGTTGTTTCCTGTTGGTAGGCTTGATAAAGACACGGTAGGGTTAGTAATACTCACGGACGACGGGGTTTCCGCACATAAGCGTTTATCTCCTAAAACTCACGCTGAAAAGGTTTACTATTTTGAAACTGCGGAAGAAGTTTCAAGCGAAGTTGTCAAAGAGATAGAGAGTGGTGTTTTACTTAAAGACGGGTATAAAACTTTACCTTGTAAAGTTAAAATGCTTACTCAAACGAGTGGAGAAATAACCTTAATTGAGGGTAAGTATCACGAAATCAAGCGTATTTTCGGCGCAAAAGGCAACAAAATTACTTATCTTAAGCGTATGTCTTTCGGTGGAATTATTTTAGATAATAATCTTTCCGAAGGCTCGTGTAGATATTTAACAAAAGAAGAACAAGAACTTTTCATAAAATAATTTTACTAAAGGACAAAACTTATGCAAAAACCATACGTATTTATTAGTTACTCTACGATAGATCAAGAGTATGCAGATAAGGTAAATCAAACGTTAAAAGATAATGGAATAAATACTTGGATAGCCACCGAAGATATTCACGGTGGTGAAAGTTTTGCAACGGAAATTACAAAC
>JAZRSR010000043.1:0-7636 GCA_045651665.1 Christensenellaceae bacterium | reverse complement strand
CTGTATATGTTAATTGGTTTTCTCGCATATCTAGTATAACGGATAATTTGAATTCTGGCGAGTATTTTTTAAACACTTGTCCTTTTTTTGCCATTAAAAATGCACCTCCTAAAGTGTTTAACTTTTGGGGTGCATTTCAATGCAACGCTTTTATATTATTAAAGTTAATAACTCAAACACCAAAATTGATAAAACTGATAATATTGCAACAACGACTAACGACTTTTTGCTAGCTGCGCCAATTAAAGCCACGCAAGTGCCAATTAATGATGAATAAGCATTACCGGTTACAAAAAATACTGATGGAAACGTCATAGCCGTTAAAACGGCGTAAGGAACGTAATATAAAAATGATTTTATAAACGTTGACTTAATTTCACCTTTGAAAAACACCATAGGAATCATCCTAATAATATAAGTTACGCCTGCCATAGTAAGCGCCATAAGTATCATATAAATAGTATTATTCATTTTGCTCACCATCTTTTATCGGAAATATAATTGCGCCTACAATAGAAGCGATAACCGCGCAAATAATATAAGATATACCTTGTGAAATTGTATTCAAATAAGGTACGAAGGCAAAAACGCAAGATAAGATTGCGCTTGTAATAACAACGGGAATTACTTTATTATTATCCATCATACCCGGAACTATTATAGCTATAAACATAGCAAATAACGCTATACTTAACGCTGTTACTATAATTGACGGCAATACGTTACCTAAAAGCGCACCGAATATAGTTCCACTAGCCCAACCAAAATATGGTAAAGTCATTAATCCTAAAAAGTATTTTTTTGTTACCTTTTCTTTATTAGAAACGGCAACGGCAAATATCTCATCAGTAATGCCAAACGAGCACAAAAATCTATCTAAAAGCTTAAATTTTCCATCTAACTTTTGCGATAAAGTTAAACTCATCAAGAAATAACGCGCATTTATTATAAGTTGAGTTAATATAACTTCAACAAAAGTACCAAAAACTGAAATTACCGTAATTCCTGCAAGTTGACCGGCGCTAGTTAAATTTGTCATTGATATTAAAAGTGCAATAAATTCCGGTATCCCATACTCAACCGCAGTTACGCCAAACGCAAAAGAAACGGATAAATATCCGAGCGCTATAGGTATACCGTCTTTTAATCCTTTCTTAAACGTCATAACTATCACCTTTTACAAAAATCTTTAATATTTTAACATAATTATTAAAATGTTACAACAAAAAAACGCGTATTAAACGCGTTTTTTTGTTATTAATCATTAAGGATAAAGAAAATTTCTCCCTTACCCTCGAGAGGAAGTTTAGCATCTTCTGTTGGAATTGAACCGCATGATGCTGAACCAAGCCCACTCATAAAATAGTCTACGGATAAATAAGTTCCGTCAGAATTTGGGAGTTCATCAAAATGTTTAGCTTTTGCTAAGGTTTCTCTTGAATATGGTATTGCTGAGAAAGATTGCATTCCCTCTACTCTAATCTTGCTGTTTTCACTTGAAATTTCAACGTAGTCCGTAAGATAGTGAGATCCACACTCTTGTGGTTTATAATAGTTATAATATTGCTTTTCAACGCTTGATACGTATTCGTTCTTTAAGGCGTATGTATACATATCTACGTAAGTTTCGCCGTTGCCGTAACCTAAATACTTAACTTTATCATAATTCTTTGAAAGTTTAATTCTTAGCCCAAGCCTTGGATAATAATTGAAATATCCCGATTCGCTATTAACTAAACACTTTTGAATTTTATAATCAATTGACGCGCTTACGCCATTGTTATAAAAAGTGTAAGTCATATTTATTTTAATAAACGGCACGTATGCGTCTCTAGAAAGCGATAATTCAAAAGTAACGGAATTATCGTTAATATTATACGAATTTACACTTGGAATTGGGTCTGCTAAACCGTAAGCTTCCCAAGACGGCGCGTATGCTCTATCATTATCAACGGGCGCTCTAAACGTATTAAAATCAATTTCGCCAAACTCTTCAACACCGTTATTAAATTTGATTATTTTAGCATTTATTTTATCGATAACGTACTCAACGTTACCTGCATTTACCTTTATATAACGGCTACCATTATCAACCTTAACCTTAGACGCAATCTTTTTAGTAGGCTTAAAATTACTATGATAAAATTGTTCGTGAGCACAAGGTGTAATTTCATTGTTTTTAATAAATTCAACGTAAACAGTTCCCGATTTTTTGCAAGGAATTATAATTGAAGACCTTGGCTCAATTAATACGGAATATTCGTTAATTTTACCATTTTCAACTACTTTGAGCACACCTACTGCATTATCGAAATAATATTTATTGAAGACCTTGATTTCAGCTCCGTTACGTTCAAAAATTAAGGGCTGGTAAACCTTCTTCATTTCTAAAGTTCCGGCTTTTACTGAACGGTCGGTATTAACGATTCCGTCCATACAGAAGTTTGCATCGTTAGTCTTTTCCCCAAAATCTCCGCCGTAACGTTCAGTTTTTCCACCATAACTTACGCCGTGATTACAAAATTCCCAAATATAACCACCAACCATACTTTCGTGGCGTTCAATAACTTCCCAATACTTTGCAAGCCCACCAGGGCCGTTACCCATTGCGTGAGCGTATTCACAAAAGATTAACGGGCGTTTTTCTTTTCCCGTAAAATAATATTTTTCAGCCCAATTTATATCAGGATACATTACGCTATCAAAATCAACGGGAGCGTTATTATAAAATTCATTATCATGAAATTCAGTCCAAACTTTCCAAGGGTAACATCTTACCGATTCGTAATGAACTGGGCGTGAATCGTTGCTATGGAAGAAATCAGCTGCAAGATCAAACCCTTTGCCCCAACCACTTTCATTACCGAACGACCAAATACATACGCAAGCATTGTTTTTATTATTGTGGTAATTAAATTTTTGTCTTTCTAATACCGAATCGGCATAATAATTTGGAATTATTGAAAAAGCTTCGTCTTGAGTTATAGCGCTATTCGTTTTATAATAGCCACCGCCGTGAGCTTCTACGTCACTTTCACTCATAACGTAAAAACCTAAAAGATCACAAAGTTCGTAGAACTCCGGACAAGATGGGTAATGAGAAGTTCTAATTGCGTTTACGTTAAGACTCTTGAGTAAAAGTAAATCGTCATATATTTCATCAATTGATATAGTTGCCCCTTTTTCAGCGGTAAAATCGTGGCGGTTAACACCCCTAAATTTTATTGGCTTACCATTGAAAAGATAGGTTTTGTTTATTATTTTTGAAGTTCTTATACCAACTCTAGCATAAATAACTTCATCAAAAGATGAAAGTTTAATATCGTATAATTCTGGTGTTTCCGCTGTCCAAAAATTTGCATTTTTTACGATAAATTCGCATTTATTATCAATTTTTACATTTTGCAATTCTCCGTTAAACTCAACGAGTATATCAACGTTAGAATTGTTAATAAACGTTACAATACCGTCACTACCATCAATTTCAGTTTCGATTTTGTAATCGGTAATATGATTTTTATCTCTCTTTAATAAATAAACGTCTCTAAATATACCTGTAAAACGCCATTTATCTTGATCTTCTAAATAACTACCAGCGCACCACTTAACAACTATAACGTCAATTACGTTTTCACCCTCGGTAACGTAATTTGTTATATCAAACTCGCTAAGTTTATGCGAGATTTCGGTAAATCCCACGAATTGTGAATTAACGTACAAATAGTAGCAACTATCTACGCCTTCCGTTACAAAATTAAGCTTATTATCCCCCAAATTATTAACTTCAAAAAATCTTCTATAATGATAGGTAGGATTTTTACTGGGAATATTAGGTACGTCTAAAGGGAAAGGATACTTTATATTTGTATATTGAAAATTATCAAAACCATAATATTGAAGACAAGATGGAACTATGATTTCTTTATCGAAACGGTCGGTTAAAAAATTTTCAGCGTCTTCAAAACACTCGTATTCCCTAACAAGCCATTTACCATTTAAGGAATAAAATCTATCGCTCTCATTTCTATTATAACTTTTCTTTTGGTTTTTTGAAAACGGTACGTAATATGATCTTGGTTTTTCAATGTTAATTGAATTTGTATTATCGTGATATTTTATCATAAGAACCCCTATTTATAATACTAACGTAGTTGCGTATTCGCCCATAAAATCGTTTTTTGAGTATTCAACAACCGTAAACTCGCCATCATTGTAAACTAGCGTTGAAACTGAAGCGTTTGCTGGGAAAATTAAATTGTTAGTTTCAATTGCATTTAATTTTTTTGCTTTTGAAATAAATGAACGAATACTACTACCGTGTGAAAATACTGCAATAGTCTTTCCGTCATTTATTTTACAAAGGCGTTCAATCTCATTATACACCCTATTTTGAAGTTCAATAAACGTTTCTCCGCCCGTGCAATAACATTTGCAAACGTCTGTCGTCCAAAGTGAAAAGACGTCAGGTTCCTTTTCCATAATTTCTTTATAAGACTTAAACTCCCAGTCTCCAGCATATATTTCACGAAGTTCTTTGCTTGTAATTATAGATAAATTTTTAACTTCAGCCGTATAACTTGCAGTTTGCACCGCTCTATCAAGGTCACTTGAATAAATTGCATCAATATCTAGATTTTTAAGGTAATTAGCAGTCATTTTAGCCTGCATCTTACCAGTTTCGTTTAAGTTTATGTTTCCATGCCCAACGAATAAATCTTTATCGTTAGATTCGGAATATCCGTGCCTTACAACAATTAAATTAGTCATAACAACTCCTTAAATTTGTTTAATTAACACGCAAGCGTGTACGGGTAAATTAAGTTTAATTTTATCAGTAACGTCTATTAACTTTTCATCGTTAACTTTATCTACGATATATATTTCGTACTTTCCAGCGCCGTTAAATTCAACTTCAAACTCTTTATTAGGCGCATTATCATCATCAGAATAATAAGTTAAAGCGCAAATGATTTTACCATCCTCTTTGGCGCCACAAAGCCCGTAAACGTTTTCAAGGGAATTTTCACTCTTAATTTCATAAGCGCAATCGTAAAAGTTACTATACCACTTAAGTGCGTAATAACCTTTTAATGGTCTATAAGTGTAATAATCAAAAATACCGCAGAACGCTGACGGCCTAGTATCGTAATACATAAGCATATCAATAGGCGACGGCTGTGAAAGAGCCATTGTTGAAAGTATAAGCGATGCGTTTTTTAATCCGTGGATACACTCTATTGAATAGACGAATTCAGCTTGCCAACCTTTAACGTAATTCCATTCGTTTAATATGTTTTCAATATCGGTATAACCGTTATTCTTAAGCATTTCATCAAAGATATACGCGTCTTTAACAAGATGTTCTGGAGTTGAGCCGTAACTGTGCCATGAGAAATAGTCCATAGGAACGTTCCTTTTTGCCATTTCTTTAATAAACTGTTCGCTCCATATTTTTCTACCCGAAACTGCCGGACCACCTATTTTAAGGTGTGGAAATTTTGATTTTAAGTATTTAGCTGTAATTTCATATAAATCATAGAACTCTTCATCCGTACCACCCCAAGTTCTTTTTGGAGTTGGTTTACCGGAATCTAAATCGGGTTCGTTCCAAATTTCCCAATATTCAATATCAAGATTAAAACCGTTAGCCCAACCGTAATTATAGTGTAATATTACGTGTTCGCAAATTTCCGCCCATTTTTGGAAATTTTTAGGAGGGAGCGTAGCGTGTTTTTTAATTTGATGTTCAATCGTTTCTCCAAGGCGGAAAAATGTTTTTGTTCCAGCGCTTAACGTGGTTAAAATTGAATCGTCAGTACAAGCAAAATCATAAGAATTTGGATCGTTAACGTCAGCGTCAAAATTAGGAAAGATTTTTGAAATATCGTGGCTATACGGTCCACCATAAACGCCGATTACCCCTGAATCGTGATTTCTTGAATAAGGTATTCTCGCGTCTTTATACGTTGAGAAATTACTGCGATATTGATCGTTAGCATGGCTCTTATGCCAAGGCCCGCCATTAGTAGCGTTTAGTATCTTAAATTTATTGTTAGTTATTTTGTTAAATATAAGTTTATTCATAATAAATCCTTTATATTACGTATTGCATTGATTAAGTAAAGTTTAACATAACAAAATGTAAAATTCAAGTTAAAAATTTGATATTAAAATAAAAGTGTAGCAAAGCTACACTAATTATTTTAATTATGGGTAGTCATAACCACCGTTTGGTGGCCTACAACGGCGCAAACGGGATATACCCTTTTTTAGTCCACGAACTAATCCATATTTTTCTAACGCTATAATCATATAGTTTGAACAAGACGGCTCAAACCTGCAACGCATCCTTCTTTCTTCTGAAGCAAATCGTTGATATATGCGAATTATCCATATTATAATTTGTTTTAGAAAAATTAAAATTATGATAAATAAAAAAATTATTGATGATAAAACGGCATATAAAACGTTATCAAATATAAAATAAACTGCTAACCCTATTAAAGCTGTAATTATCAATGATAATAACACGTACAAACCTGCTTTAATAAAATTAATTTTAGGGCGAACGAGAACTCTTTTGTAATTTATTGAAGACGGGTCTAACGACTCGTTTTTGCAATATTCCGTTAAAAGTTCATCTTTAGTTGGTGGGCTTGAAAAAGTTTTATTGTTATCTTGAGATAAAGGCATTATTCTTCCTTTTCAAAAATTAACATGTAAATATTGTGTTCAGTAGTATTAGTTTGTTGGTTAAAAAGACAACCTGATTTTGTTGTTTCAGTTGTAAGAATAGTTTCCATTGAGTGGTACTTCCAACCATCAACGGCATTTGCATTAATAATATCAGCAAACGCATCAGTTGCCATATGAAGATTGTCATTTTCAATTCTAATTACCTTTGGGCCGGGTACAGCTTTGTAAATCATAATATTTCCTCCTTAATTGCGTGTTTTACGCTATGGTTTTATAATATATTATAAAATTTCTATTGTCAATACTAAAATGGGATTTTTTATAAGTCAAATGACGGCCGAACCGACGGGGGTTCTTACCCTCTTATTTTTAACCACGCGAAAAGACACCTAAACTAGGTGCCTTTCGGTGGCGGAGCGTGTGAAACGTAAAACTGCTTTAAGGGAAATAAAAATATCACACCTTAAATTATAGCTTAGCCATAAATAAAAACTATTTATTTTTTTGATGCATTAATAAAGAACTTATATGGAGAAATCCCATAATACTTTATAAATTTTTTATAAAAATTTGAATAACTATTAAAACCTGCTTGAAAAGAAGCCGATTCTATTTTTTCTCCATTAGCAACAAGTGATATTACCCTGTTTAATCTTTTTCTTTCTATATATTCAGTTAAAGTAATACCCATATTTCTAATAAATACTTTAGTCAATTGATAACGACTAACAAAAAGTTTTTGCTGCAAACTTTTCATTGATAAATCTTTTTCTAAATTTTTTTTAATATATTCACATGTTTCAAAAACAATAGTATCTTTCAATTTTGAAACGTAATATGGTTTAGAAAAATTACTAAAATCATATAGCCAAAAGAGTATTTGTATAATTAAAGTATGAAGTCTAGCTGTATTTATAGATTCTACTGGTTTTTTTACGAA
>JAZRSR010000042.1:0-43344 GCA_045651665.1 Christensenellaceae bacterium | reverse complement strand
CAAGATTAAAGTACACGTCTAAAGAACAGATTAAACGCTTTAATCGTAAAGAAGGCGATGACTACGACGTTATGCCTATAACTTCGGACATTTGGATTTAACTGATGCCAAGTGTCTATTTATTTTATCAGTACAGAACCAAAAAAATTAAGGAGGAAAATTGTGGTTTATGGTTAAAGATTTACTAACAAACACAACGCACTTTATAAAGTGTAGTTTATTGGTGTTCTGCCATCAGGAAAGAGGACATTGTATCCGCACAAATAAAAAATTAAGGAGATTTGAAAAGACATTATTTAGACGAATTTAACAAGGTGGAAATTGACCTTTCCACCAACCAAGCGGCAACTTCGCCACTTGAATTAGATGATGAAACACTAACAGCAAGCGCTTCGGTGCTTGCAAATATGTTGTTAGACTTTGTACGAGATAACAACTCGTATGAAAATCTAACACCTAAGAACGTTTTTAGAAAGGAGAACAAACAATGAAGAAAGCAGTAATCTACGCAAGATTTAGTTCGCACTCTCAAACCGAGCAATCTATTGAAGGTCAACTACGTGAGTGCTATGATTTTGCAAAGCGAAGCGACATTACAATCGTTGGCGAGTACATAGATAGGGCTTTAACGGGAACGTCAGATAAACGTCCACAGTTTCTTAAAATGATTGAAGATAGTAAGAAAAAGAACTTTGAGTACGTTTTGGTTTACCAATTAGACCGTTTTGCCCGTAATCGTTATGACAGTGCTAACTACAAAGCAAAATTAAAGAAGAACGGCGTAAGAGTTTTGTCTGCAAAGGAAAACATTACCGACGATGCAAGTGGAATACTCGTTGAAGGTATGCTAGAGAGTATGGCGGAGTATTACTCCGCCGAACTTTCTCAAAAAGTCAAACGTGGTATTAAAGAAAGCCTTATTAAAGGCAATTTCATTGGCGGACACGGACTTTTAGGCTACGACACCGTTGATAAGAAGTGGACGATTAACCCACTCGAAGCAACAGTAGTTAGAGATATTTTTACAAGATACCGAAACGGAGAAAAAGCCAAAGATATTATAGCCCGCCTTAACGCATCGGGTATTAAAACCAAGTCAGGCAAAAAGTTTTCTATGAGTCAACTTGCCCGTATTATACGAAACGAAAAGTATATGGGCATTGTCAACGTGGACGGAAAAGTCTATACGAACGTAATTCCACCTATCGTGGACGAAAATTTATTTAGGGAGTGTAATTTAATTATGGATTTACATAAGCATAAACAAAGAAAGAACTATGACGAACAACCTTACATTTTAAGTGGCAAACTCTTTTGTGGGTATTGCGAGTCGGCAATTACAGCAGAAACAGGAACGAGTAAAATGGGACGAGTTTACCATTACTATAAGTGCTACGGCAAGAAACTTAACCCAAATGACTGCCACAAGAAAAACGTTAGCCAAGATTTTATTGAAACGCTTGTATTTGAAGCAACTATAAAATACGTGCTACGCCCAAAAGTTATTGATAGAATCGCTAAACTAGTTGCAGATAAGTTTAACGCAGAACTATCTATGCCCACCGTTTTGTTGTCGCTACAAAAGGAACTTAAAGAAGTAAATAAGTCAATAAATAGCATTATGATGGCAATAGAAAACGGCATCTTTACAAAGACGACAAAAGACCGCTTACTAAACCTTGAAGCAAGTCAATCCGACCTTGAAAACAAGATAGCCGTTGAAGAAGCAAGACAAGTTAAACCTTTACAACCTAACGAAGTTAAGAAGTTTTTAACCTATTTTGCCTATATGAAATATGAAAAAGGCGAAGAAAAAAACGAGTTCTTCAACTCGTTCATAAATCGTGTTATTTTGTATGATGATAAGGTTATTATTCTTTACAACTCAAACGATAGAGAAACTAAACGCCTTAACAAAAAGCAATTAAAGG
Source organism: Christensenellaceae bacterium (assembly GCA_045651665.1). Taxonomy (GTDB): domain Bacteria; phylum Bacillota; class Clostridia; order Christensenellales; family Borkfalkiaceae; genus HGM11412. The sequence goes on along the minus strand of JAZRSR010000042.1, from coordinate 41,413 downwards.
AAATTGAAAGTGGTAAAAACCTTGAAGAACTAAAAGAAAACTCGCCTGAACGTAAAAAGTTCAAACGAGTTGCCGTTGGCGGAGAGAGGGGGATTTGAACCCCCGATACGCTTATGGCGTATACACGATTTCCAATCGTGCTCGTTCGACCACTCCGACATCTCTCCATGCTTGTTAAGTTTATCGCTTAACAAGTATACAGTATATTAAGTTAAAAATCAACTGTTTTACTTAAGGAAACCATTGATTATTTGTTCTTCCGCTTCCTTTTCAGTAAGACCTAAAGTCATAAGTTTTATAAGTTGTTCGCCTGCAATTTTGCCGATTGCCGCTTCGTGAACAAGCGATGCGTCAACGTTGTTAGCGTTAAGGCCTGGAAGGGCTAAAACTTTAGCGTTATCCATAACGATTGCATCACACTCGGTTCTTCCTGAACACTTGCAGTTCCCGTCAACAATAGAATTAAACTTTTGAACGGAATTATCTTTTGCAACCGCTCTCGATACCATGTGAACGTTTGAGTTTTCCCCGTTTAATTGAACGTTAAAGTTAGTTTCGGCGTATTGCTCGCCGTGAGTCATAATCTTTTCGTGAATAATTAAAGTAGCGCCCGCTTGCAACGTTGCTTGAGTGTTTCTAATACTAGAATCAACGCCTTTAATTTGCGCCGTTTCCATAGTGAGTGAACCGCCCTCGTCAATCTCAATAACGGTAGTGGGGTTAAGGGTACGCTTTCCGTTACCGTCGCCACCGCCGTAGTGTTTTTCGTAATACAAAACTTTGGCGTTTTTACCAACGTGGAAGGAGTGAATACCGTCATGCGAAGAATCGCCGTGATCAACGGTGTGAATACCGCAACCTGCAACGATTAAAACGTCAGCCCCGTCTTCAATATAAAAATCGTTATAAACAAGGTCTTTAATGCCCGTTTCAGTAATGATTACGGGAATATCAACTCTTTCACGCTTATCGCTCTTTTTAATGATAATATCAATGCCGGGCTTATCCGTTTTAGTAACGATATCAATATTAGCGGTAGTGTTTCTGCCACCGAGCGAGCCGTTAGTTCTAATATTATACGCTCCGTTGGGAACTGCTTCAAGCCCTGCAACTTCTTTCAAAAGATTTTTCTGAATTTCATTAAACGCCATATCAGTTCACCTTTTCCTTGTTTTGAAGCGCTTGGCAAGCGGAATTTGCCAAAATACTTGGCAAAATGCTTTCCTTTTCCCCGTCTGACTTAACTTCGCCGTTAGCGATAACAATAATTCTATCTGCAATATTCAAAATTCTTTCTTGGTGCGAAATTATAAGAAGCGTTCCGTTAGTTTTTTCAGACAAACGCTCGAAAACTTTAATTAAACTATTAAAACTCCAAAGGTCGATACCTGCTTCAGGCTCGTCAAACACCGTAAATTTTGCTCCGCGCGCCATAGTTGCTGCAATTTCAATGCGCTTGAGTTCCCCGCCTGATAAACTTGCGTTAATTTCACGGTTAACGTACTCTCTAGCGCATAAGCCTACTTCGGATAAATACGAGCAAACTTCAGTAACCGTAAGTTTTTTGCCACTTGCAAGGCTAACTATGTCCGAAACGGTAATGCCCTTAAATCTCACGGGTTGTTGAAATGCAAAAGCCAAGCCTTTGTTTGCGCGCTCGGTAATAGAAAGGTTAGTTATATCTTCCCCGTCTAAAAGAATTTGACCGCTCGTTGGTTTAATAATCCCCATAATAATTTTAGCAAGGGTAGATTTGCCACCGCCGTTAGGACCTGTGAAGGCAATAAACTTTTCCTTGAGCGTTAAATTTACGTTTTTAATTATTTGTTTTTTACCGTCTTCGTTTTCCGCGGTAAAAGAAATATTTTTAAGTTCTAACATACACATTGATTTTATAAAATATTTTACTTTTTGTCAATGAATTAAACTACCATAAATAATTAAATAATTATTGATTTTAATTTTAAGGCGTGCTAAAATATATATAATCAAAATTAAAGGAGTTACTTATGAGACAAAAATTCTTAAAATGTAATGCGTGTGGAAAAATTATACACGTTGTTAAAGATTCTCAAATCGTTCCCACTTGTTGTGGAAAAGATATGGTTGAAATTATCCCCGGTACGGTTGACGCGTCCGTTGAAAAACACCTTCCCGTATTTGAAGATAACGATGGTAAGATTATCGTTAGCGTTGGTTCAGTTGAACATCCTATGACTCCAGAACACCTTATTGAATGGGTGCTTATTGAAACTGACAAAGGCGTTCAAAGAATTGACTTAAAGGCGGGCGATAAACCCGTTGCCGTATTCCACCTTACCGCAGGCGATAGTTTAAGCGCGGTATACGCTTACTGTAATCTTCACGGATTATGGGCAAGCGAACCCCAAGAAAGAGTGGTTTGCGAATACGTTAAACCTAAGGGAAATGAAAACTACGTTGTTTGTAAGTGCAATAACGTAACCGTTTCAGATATTATCGAGGCAGTACATAACGGCGAAGATATCGCAAGCGTATTAAAAGCGTTTGATAAAGTTAAAGATACCACTCGTTGTTCAACTAACTGTGGTGGATGTTACGATAAGGTTATAGATATAATATCCAAAGAGCTCTCCTAATCCGTTATTTCGGGCATTATGCATCGTTACTACTCAAGTGATAGACTTCGATGACCAAAAAGGTCTATCTCAGCCTATCGCCTTCGTGAGCCTCGCCTAATACCCAAACTAACGTCTTAGGTTAATTTTAAGATAGATATACTTTCGCAAACGCGAAAGTTATGGATATATTTTATTATATAAAAAATAACATCCACAACTTTTTGACATAGTCAAAAAATATAACTTGGCGTAGCCAAATATATCTTGTCAAAGACAAATATATCTTTTCGCAAAGCGAAAAATATAACTGCGTAGCAATATCTTGGCGTAGCAATATAACTTGCCAACGGCAAATATAACTTTTTACGCAGTAAAAAATATAACTGTTTGCACAGCAAACAACGGAGTATATTATGGATTATAAAAAACTTCAAAACGGAAGTGATATTCGTGGCGTTGCCCTTGAAGGAATTGAAGGTCAAAACGTAAATCTTACCGAAAAGGTTTGTAGAGATATCGGCAGGGGCTTTGCGCTTTGGATGAAAGAAAAAACGGGCAAAGCCGATATTAGAGTTTCAGTAGGTAGAGATTCAAGGCTTTCCGGTGAAACTTTATCTTCTTGGATTTGTTCTAGTATGATAGATAGCGGGCTTAACGTAGTAGATTTTGGCATGGCGTCTACCCCCGCGATGTTTATGTCAACCGTAACTAAAGGTTACGAGTTTGACGGTGCGGTTATGATTACCGCTAGCCATTTACCATTTAATAGAAACGGTTTCAAGTTCTTTACCGCAGGTGGCGGTTTAGAAAAAGCCGACATTAAAAAAATACTTGAATACGCTGAAAGCGATAATCAAACGGGTTTAGATAAAGGCTGTTACGAAACTGGCGAATTTATGGACGCTTATTCTAAAATTTTAGCCGATAAAATTCGTAACGCAACTGGAGAAGAACAACCGCTTAAAGGTTTCAAAATCGTAGTTGACGCTGGTAACGGCGCGGGCGGTTTCTACGTTGAAAAGGTGTTAAAACCACTTGGAGCAGACACCGCAGGCAGTAGATTTTTAGAACCAGACGGAAGTTTTCCTAACCATATTCCCAACCCCGAAGATAAAGACGCTATGAAAAGTATCACTCAAGCGGTAAATGAATCAAAGGCTGATCTCGGTATTATTTTTGATACGGACGTTGATAGAGCTGGTGCGGTACTTTCTGACGGTAGCGAACTTAACCGCAATAGAATTATTGCGATGTTATCGGCAATTTTATTAAGAGAGTATCCCGGTACTACCATTGTTACCGACTCTATAACTTCTACTGGGCTTAAAGAATTTATTAAAGAAAAAGGCGGTGTTCATCATCGTTTTAAGCGTGGTTATAGAAACGTTATTAACGAATCGATAAGGCTCAATAATAACGGGCAAGACAGTCAACTTGCAATTGAAACGTCAGGCCACGGCGCTTTCAAAGAAAACTATTTCCTTGACGACGGCGCGTATATAGTTACCAAACTTTTAATCGAACTTGCTCGTGGTAAAAAGGAAGGATACACACTTTCTTCTTTAATTGATACGCTTAAAGAACCCGTTGAAAGCGTAGAGTTCAGGATGAACATTATGCTTGAAGACTTTAAGGAATACGGCCAAAAGGTAATTGACGAACTTACTAAATACGCTGAAACGAAAGAAGGTTGGTTGCTTGAAAGCCAAAACTTTGAAGGTGTTAGAGTAAACGTAAAGAGCGGTTGGTTCTTGTTAAGATTATCCCTTCACGATCCGTTACTTCCGCTTAATATTGAAAGTGATAAGGAAGGCGGAGCGAAAGAAATTGCCAAAGAACTTGCAGAGTTTATTAAGAAATATGATAAACTTGAAATGCAAAAATTATTAGACTTTATTAAATAATTAAAAGGTGGGATCTAAAGTGAGCCCCACCTTTTTTAATTTTATTAAAAATATTTGCAAATACGCTTTACAAATGAAAATAAAAGTATTAAAATCAATAAGGTTTGGATACAAAAGATTAAACAATACTTAAGTAGGTATATATTATGCAACAAATTTTACTTTCATTAGCAATAGCGCTTTTTGCGGGTTTAATGCTTTCTCGTTTAGCAAAACTTTGTCAACTTCCCGCGGTAACTGCTTATTTAGTAGCAGGTATTTTGATAGGTCCGTTCTGTTTGGGCGCGTTTGGCGCCCGCGGGATAGGGTTTACGAGTTTAGAATCCGTTAAATCTTTTTCTATAATAAGTGACGTTGCTCTTGGGTTTATTGCTTTTGCAATCGGTAACGAGTTTAGGCTTGCTCAACTTAAAAGCATTGGCAAGCAAGCAACGGTAATTGGTATTTTTCAAGCGGTATTCACAACGATAATCGTAGATATAGCACTTATTTCGTTATCGTTTGCTATGCCTGATAAATTTCCGCTCCCTGCTGCAATTGTAATGGGTGCGGTTGCTTCTGCTACTGCTCCTGCTGCAACTTTAATGGTAGTAAGGCAATATAAAGCAAAAGGTCCTGTAACCGACGTTTTGCTTCCGGTAGTTGCTCTTGACGATGCCGTTGGTTTGGTTTTATTCTCCGTTTCCTTCGGTGTGGCTAAAGCCCTTATTGCAGGCCAAGTAAGTATTTTAGCAATCGTTGTAGAACCGTTGCTCGAAGTTATCTTATCGGTAGGCTTGGGCGCTGGCGTAGGCTTTTTATTTACGTATTGCGAAAAGTTTTTCCACTCAAGATCAAAACGCCTTGCAATGTCGGTAGCTTTCGTTTTGCTCATAGTTGCAATATCTAATTATTCTTTCAGTATCAATGGCGTTCACGTAGCGTTCTCCCCCCTTCTTTCGTGTATGATGCTCGGAACAATCTTCTGCAATACTTGTGATTTTTCAGAAGAACTTATGGATAGGCTTGATAGATGGACTGCTCCCATATTTATCCTTTTCTTCGTGCTTAGCGGTGCGGAACTCAACTTGTCGGTTGTAACGGACGGTTTAGTTGTTTTAATCGGTGTTGTTTACATTCTCTTTAGATGTTTGGGTAAATATTTCGGGGCGGGAATTTCTGCTAAAATGGTTAAAGCAGAACCTAATATCGTTAAATATCTTGGTATAACTTTATTCCCGCAAGCGGGCGTTGCGCTTGGTATGGCTATGAAGGCTGGGGCGCTTGGCGGAACGGTTGGTATATTAGTTGCAAATCTCACACTTTTCTCGGTGCTTATATATGAACTTGTAGGCCCGTTCCTTACTAAGATTGCTTTAACTAAGGCAGACGAAATTGATTTTGAAGGAAAAATCAGCCAACGCCAAAAAGAAGTGTTAAGAAAATAATTAAAATCAAAAACACGGCGAATATTCGCCGTGTTTTTTATGTTTTGCAAAAAGGTCGTTCAAGTCTTTTTTTGTTTGGTAGTTTTTCAAGTTTTGCTATCCATTTCAAAATTTCAGCCGTATTTTCCTTAAAAGCACCTTTGCCGTGAGCCATTTGTGGGAGCCAAACACTACCGCCAGTCTTTCCATCGTAAACGTTTGCTTCGATTAAAACGGGTTCGCCTTTATCGTCAATAGTAAAATCCCAGTTGCTAACGCCTATTTGAGGTATTGATGAGTGTAATTTTTTAGCGCTTTCAATTACTTTATCAACGAACGGAATTTTATAACCTTCAAATACTAAATTAGTGTTTGGATGAACGGTGAATTCATTTTTGAATTCGGTAAATGCAGTTTTATGCAAAGTTCCGTCGTCATCAACCGCTATAAACATACCGCCTGCGTGCGCGTTATCCAAATGAGAACCGCCTTGACCTATTCTCATAATGAGCGGACAAACTTCGATATTATCTCTAAAACGGTAAGTTATAACTCTAAAAGTGTTTACGCTATTTGAATAAATTTTTCTTAATGATTCGTGGCATATAAGGCGTTTTTGTACTGTAAAATTATCGGGTAAAGAAGTTAAAATTTCTTTTACGGTTTTTCCGCTTAGTTGGTCTACGCTATCTATAAAGTTTGCTAAAATACAACCTTGACCACTACTAGATTCAACGGTAGGCTTAATAAACGTTTCGCCTGCGTTTGATAAATATTCGCACGCTTTTTCAAAGGTTAAAGGATTGAACTGATCGTCTGTTATAAAACCTTTAGAACATTTGATAAGTTCTTCGGGCATTTTAACGCCCGCGCCCTTAGCAAAAACTGAAAGCGCGTTTTTATCCGTTAAAAACTTAGCGTATTGAAGGTTTTGATTCATAAACCTTTCAAATTTTGGAATATATAAAAATTCAGGCATATATTTTTCATCGAAATTGCCGGTGAAAGCGGTGTAGTGGCGATGCCAGGTATATGGAATTTTCTTTCCGTAATTTTCAAGAAAAAATTTATCTATTTTATCTTTTTGTTCTTTGTTAAAAATAATTTTACTATAAATTGAGACTCTTCTTGGGTCTTTGAATTTTTTATATTCGTTTTTAACGCTACGTTTTATTTTTTGATTGTTAAAGCCGTCTACTACTGCAGTTAAAACGCTTTTTATAAATTTTTTAGCGACCATATGGTTATTCCTTGTTCGCCTGTGCGGTGTTTTCTTTTTTCTTATCAATAATTTTTCTTGCAAAGAAGATTGCGTAGTGTAAAACTAATCCAACCGCTATTGCAATAACGAGATTGAACACAACCGTTAAAACGAAAGTGAGAACTAAAATTATAATATTTACAACGTCTTTAGTTTTAATAATCTCAACGAAATGCCTCCACTCGCTCATATTGTAAGCAACTATAAAGAGTATTGACGCTATAACCGGCATAGGTATAAGTGCTGCGTACGGCATTAGTAAAAGTAATACCGCAAGTAAAACTACTGCGTGCACCATACCTGCAACGGGGGTTTTACCGCCGTTTTTAACGTTAGCGGTAGTTCTTGCGATAGCGCCCGTTGCGGGAATACCGCCCATAAAACCTGAACAAATATTGCCAAGCCCTTGAGCAATGAGTTCGGTGTTGGGGTTATGAGTATCGTCAATCATATTATCGGATACTACGCAGGAAAGAAGAGATTCAATACCTGCAAGCAGAGCAATAGTGAAAGCGTCTGGAATAAGTGAAAGAATAAGCGCTCCGTCAAACTTAGGAAGTGTAAACTTGGGGATAGCGGAATTTATGGGGTACGCATCGCCAATAGTTAAAACGGAAACGCCCGTAAGCCCGATACATAACGCGCCTAGAAGAACTACTATAAGTGATGCGGGGATTTTCTTAAAGAATTTAGCCCAAATTATCATTATAATAAGCGAACCTGCGCCAACTGCTAAGGCAAGCCAGTTAATCGTAGCTATATTTGAAAAAACGTTAACCAACTTATCAATAGTTTCAATGTTTTCTACGCCGGCAGGATAACTAAGCCCTAAAAAATCCTTAAACTGACCGATGAGTATGGTTACCGCAATACCCGCTGTAAAACCAACGGTAATCGTTTTAGGGATAAACTTAATAAGAGTTCCAACTCTGCAAACGCCCATTAATACAAGGATAATGCCCGCCATAATCGTAGCGATAACCAAACCTTCAAGCCCTTTGCTTGCAACGATTCCTGCAACTATGGTTGCAAACGCTGCGGTAGGGCCTGAAATATTTACTTTACTACCGCCGAATAGGGCAATAACGAAACCTGCAAATATTGCCGTAAAAAGCCCTTGCTCTGGGTTTACGCCCGATGCTATTGCAAGAGCAATTGAAAGTGGCAACGCTATTATTGCAACGATAATACCTGCAATAATATCTGAAAGTAAATCTTTTTTAGTATAATCGTTAAAACACGTTAAAAGTTTAGGTTGAAAAGTTTTCATTTGTAACTCCAATATTTATTCGAAAATATTATACAAGCATTATCGGATTAAATCAACTTAATTTTAATTAAAAATTAAAAATCATCTAAAATAACGTTGTCGATTAAATCGCCTTTAGTTTGCAATTTGCCTTTTGTTACTATATTGTTTTCAATTAGCCAAACTTCGCTTTCGTTTACAGGGCTTTGAACGGCGTTAATAACGCTACCTAAAAAAGATTTCAGATTCGCCGATTTTTCGTAAAAAGAAGGGGTAACAATTTCTTTCAAATCAGCCCCTAAACTTGCGTTTTCAAAAAATGCAAGCGGGAGCAAGTTTTTGCATATAAGCCCGTAAGGTTTTTTAATAATACTCTCTTTAGAGAGTAATCGTATTTCATTTGATAGCGACCAAGTTTCTTTTATTGTGGTTTTAGTAATGGTTTTATAAGATTTTTCAACTGATAAAACGTCTGAAAATTCCACTAAATCAACCACGTCTGAATAAACGAGTTTACGGGTATTTATATCGTATAAAAGTAGGGCGGTTTTACCGCTTGTAAAAATTACGGCTACGTGCTTTTCTAATACTTTTATTTCTACGTTTTTAGGTAGAAAAGGTAATGTTTTTACGTCGCTAATAAACCCGTCGATAAACGCTTTTACGTCCCCGTCCGTTACAAGCGTTATTAAAATTTCTCCAAATAAACAACTCTCGCTTTTTTGCAAAATAAGTTTTAGCGGGAGATTTTTTTTGCGTAAAAACACGGGGTAGTATAGTAGTCCGTTATCAACCTTAAAAACCCGCATAGATTCGCAGTTTTTATCCCCGTAAATAGAATAAAATAAATCGTCTTTTGGAAAAAACTCTAAAAAATTTAGCCGAGAGTTACTTTCAAAAATTTTAAGGTTTTCACTCACCACGCCCAAGAACTTCCCGTCAACCCTTAAAAAACTTGGAACGTTTGATAAAAAATAGTTTAGCATATATAATTTTACTCTCCTGCTAAGTTAAAAATTACCAAACCTAATAATTCACCTAATAAATTAGGCTAAAAAGTGATAATATACAATATTTTGAGTGATATTGTTATAACACGCGCTTGCTCTTATATAGTATAATAACATAGTTATAATGGTAAATTGTGCGCATTAATTGTTTTAATGCGTAGATTATTATTGATCGCCATAGCAAAGATGGGGGTCTTTAGCATAGGCGGTATGGAGAAAAATGTTAGAACTTATAAACGTAAAAAAGGTTTACAAAACAAGCGCTGGTGACGTTGCTGCTCTTGATGGTGTAAGTATTCGTTTTCCGGAAAAGGGTATGGTTTTCGTTACAGGTAAATCCGGTAGCGGTAAGACTACGTTATTGAACGTAATAGGTGGTCTTGACGGAATTGATTCGGGTGAAATCGAAGTTTACGGAAAGAAATTTTCAGAATTTACTGCTGATGAATACGATAGTTATCGCAACACGTTAATCGGCTTTATTTTCCAAGAATACAATCTTCTTCCAGACTATAATATCGAAAAGAACGTAGGTATTGCCAACGAACTTCAAGGTGTTGAAAGTGATAGCGAAGCAGTTAAAAACGTTCTTCACAGCGTTGACATTGATAGTTACGAAGGAAGAAATCCTAGCCAATTATCAGGTGGTCAAAAGCAACGTGTTGCTATTGCAAGAGCGCTTATTAAAAATCCTAAAATCATTATGGCGGACGAGCCTACCGGTGCTCTCGATAGCGTAACTGGTATTCAAGTTGTTGAAGAACTTAAAAGATTATCTAAAGAAAAACTCGTTATCGTTATTTCGCACGATTTAGAACTTGCAAATAAATACGCCGATAGAATTATTAGGCTTGTAGACGGTAAGGTTGTTGAAGATTTTAGCGTTGAAGAAGTTGAAGTTCAAGGTAGCGTGTTTGAAGATAACAAAACTATAACCGTTAAAATGGGTAGTGATCTTAACGAAGGGGAAACTAGAGTTTTATTAGACGCTATCAAGCAGAAAAAACCCGTTAAGTTTACAAATAGCGTAACTGCTAAAAAGAAAATTCCTACCGATGAAAGCAAAATTAAAAATAGTGGCGAAAAAGTTGAACTTATAAAGAGTAAAATGAAGTTTGCAAGTGCCGCTATGCTTGGTATTAAGTCGTTAAAGGTAAAACCTTTAAGATTAATATTCACTATTTTATTATCTGCGGTTGCGTTTGCCGTGTTCGGTGTGTTTGATACTATTGCATCTTACGATAGATCAGCCGTTATTGCCGATCTTTTGAAGAGAGGGGAATATAGTTCTATTGCGTTAAGCGGTGAGTACGCGTCTGGATCTGGTAATACTATGGCTGTTAATTTAGACGACAATACTATTGCTGAACTCAATAACGGCACGGGTTTTGATTTTAAGCCCGTATATAGCGCTAAATTATTCGTTTCTAAAGATTTTTCAGTACCAGGCAAAAGCACGTATGGAATTTCTAACACCGATAACAAGAATTTCACAATAAAAGCAAAAGGTAAAAAATACTACTATCCTCAAGTAAACGGTATTATTGAATTTGGTCAAGACGAAGTAAATGCGTTTGGCGAAATTGAAAAATACGGTTATTATCCGGTAGGCGCAAGTAGATTCCCTGAATATAACGTAAACGATACTTACGTTGAAGTTGCAATATCCGAGTATCTTGCAGAGTCACTTCTTTACCACTTAGGCGCAAATTCTCCCTTCTTTGGTAACGACAAGCGTATAAACGTTATAGAAGACCTTCTTGGTATTCAATTCAAAATTTCCGGCGCTAATATGGATCCGCAAGCACCTGTTTTAAGAATCGTTGGTATTTATAATTGTGGTAACATCCCAGCAGAATACGATTTCTTAAAAGATGCTTATTATGCAGAAAAGAACGATCCTAACAAACCGCAAGCAGACGCGCTTTACGCATACCTTTCTTCTGGCGCTCACAACTTGATAATGGTTGCTCAAGGCGAAGCTCAAAGAGCGATTGATAGATTTAATAAACCTATTCCTTTCTACGACGAGCCTGCTAATTATTCAATAGACGATACTATTGACGATAAGTACATTATATACTCAAAGTACGTTAGAGATTATTTCTTCACTCAAGAAACTATCCCCGGCGATAAAGTAGTTATGTTCGATAGTTTAACTAAAGCGTATGATGAAACCGCTCCTAAAACTTACGAACTTAAGGAAAACGAAATTTTAATTCACGCTTCCGACCTTAGAAATTTATTCCAATTAGAACTTACCGATAAAGACACGAAGTCGGGTACGCTTAGGGATTATCTTGGTAAGGTTCGTGAATTTGGTTCTTACGACGATAGAGATCAAAGAAAAGAACTCAGTTCTGCAATTACGATATGCTTCAACCTTGCAAACGAATTACTTTATAAATCGTATCCTCAACTTTTCAACGGCAAAGATATGTTCAGAAATATCACCTTTATAAGAAACCTTTCTGCAAACAACGTAGAAAACAGGGTAGAACTTAAAGTTGTTGGTGTTTACTACGGTATGCAAAATATGAGCGTTGCCGAAGGTTCTTATTGTCCGTTCGTATCTAATTCTAAAACTCTTGAAAATATAGGCGTTTATACTGGTCAAGGCAATTATGCTTACGCTATTGGTCTTAAAGCAAACGCCAACACTAGTTCAAGTAAATTTATTGCATCAAAGCTCACCGCTTCTAGCGGTCTTTCGTTCAACTGGTATGGTAACACCACTCTTGATACTTTATCAAAAAACGAACAAATGATTTTACAGTTTACCGACTTGTTCTTGTACGCAGCGCTCGTTCTTGCGCTCTTCTCGATATTTATGCTCTTTAACTATATTTCAACGAGTATCGTATCAAAGCGTCAATCAATAGGTATTTTAAGAGCGCTCGGTTCTAATAGTGGTGACGTGTTTAAGATGTTTATAACCGAATCAGTTATAATTTCCGTAATAAACGGCATTTTAGCAAGTATAATCGCGTTTGTTGCGTGTGTGTTTGTAAACTCTTATATTCGTGACTTTATGCAACTTGGTATCAACTTTGCTCTTTATGGTTTCCGTCAAGTCATAGTTATCTTTGCCATAAGTATCGTAACTGGTATCGCATCTTCAATTATCCCGATTATTAAGATTGCAAGGGAAAAGCCGGTAGATTTAATTCGTCGTCCATGATTTTAGCCGTTTGCAACGGCTAAAATCAGTGATATTTTGCTAACGCAAAGTTATATTTTTGCTTTGCAAAAGTGATCTTTTCAAACTTTGTTTGAAAGTGATATTTTTAGCCTATTGCTAAAAGTTGTGGATATATTTTTATGTATAAATTAAAATCAATAACTTTTTGATGCAGTCAAAAAACATCACTTGGCAAAGCCAAACATCACGCAACGACAGTTGCACATCACTTTCACAAAGAGAAAACAACATTGTTTACACAGTAAACTATTTTAATTATGAAAGTTATTTATTTTGACAATGCGTCTACAACTCCGCTTGACGGTAGAGTGCTTGATGCCATGACGCCTTATTTGACTAGCGTTTACGGTAACGCTAACTCAACTCACTCGGTTGGTAGAGAGGCGGTGCGTGGTCTTGACGATGCGCGCGCAACCGTAGCTGATATTTTAGGCGCTAACTTTAACGAAATATATTTTACTTCGGGTGGTAGTGAGAGTAACAACTTTGCTATGCGCGGTAGTTTCTTTGCAAAAAAGGGTAGGGACAAACTTATTCTTTCTTCAATAGAGCATCACTCCGTACTCGTTACCGCAAGCGAACTTGAAAAGTTAGGCGCAAACGTTAAATACGTTTCTCCAAACAATTTAGGAATCCTTTCCGTTAAAGATTACGAAAACGCTGGGCTTGACGATTGCTTTTTGGCGTGCATGATGGTAGCCAATAACGAGATAGGCGCTATCGAACCTATAAAAGAGTTTACGTTGGCTTGTAAAAATCACGGCGCGTTATCTTTTACTGACGCTGTTCAAGCGATGGGCGTTTTAGATATAAACGTTAAAGATTTAGGCGTTGATATGCTATCCTTTTCTGCTCACAAATTCGGTGGGCCTAAAGGTATGGGCGTTCTTTATATTAAGAACGGAACTCCCGTTTCTCCACTTATCACGGGTGGCTCTCAAGAAAGGGGCAAACGCGGAGGAACGAGCAACGTAGCAGGGGCTGTTGGGCTTGCAACCGCGCTCAAACTTTCAAGAGAAAATTTAGATAAAAAAGTTGAATATATACGCAGTTTGAAAAATAGGCTTAAAGATAGAATTTTAAGTGAATTTCCTTTTGCAACGGTAAACGGAAGCGAAAATTCCGTTCCGGGCATATTGAACGTTACTTTTAACGGGGTAAACGGCGAAACTTTATTATTCAACCTTGATATTAACGGCGTGTGCGCGTCAATGGGTTCAGCGTGTACGGCTGGCACGATAGAACCGTCGCACGTTCTAAAAGAAATTGGCTTGACTCCCGAACAAGCAAAATCATCAATTAGGTTTTCACTTTCTTCAACTAATACCGTAGAAGAAGTTGATAAAGTTGTTGAAATTATTAAAAAATCAATCTAAAAAGGCTATGTCGCAACTTATGGTTGATTTTTTAAGAGAGTGTATCAAACGCAAGTAAGACAAGGCAAAGCCCGAAGATAATACTTTTTGTATTTTCAAGTGGCTTTAACGATGTATTACGCCGTGTTTCATACGCTCGACAAGCAGTCATAGGTTGCGACGTAGCCCATAAAAAAGGCAAGCAAATAAATTTGCTCGCCTTCGGTAAGATAAACTTACCTTGCTGAATAAGATGAAGATTTACATCTTCTAAGGAGATTAGGAGTTACTTTCTCCTTTGTCTTCACATCCGCAATCACAGCAGTTGCAGTTTTTTAGTTCTTCTGCTTTTTTGCGAATTTGTTCTTGGCTGTCTTTAATAACTTTTCTCGCTTTATACGAGTTGGCAACGATTACCGCGCCACCAAGCATACCGAGAGAAAGACCCAAGATAAAAAATTTACCGTCCATAATTCCCCCTGACCTTTCGGTCAAAGTAAGTATGAGCGGTAAAATTAATATTATACGGATAATTAAAAAATTATGAAATGTATTGCATTTGATATAGGCGATAAGAGAATAGGAATAGCCGTTTCAGATCCGTTTGGGACTATGGCGTTACCGCTTGAAACTTATTTCCGCAAAAATTTTAATAAAGATTTGCAGTATCTTTCAGATATTGCAAAGAAGAACTACGCTGAAGTAATCGTTTGCGGTCTTCCACTCAATTTTGACGGTAGCAAGTCTGAGCAAACCTTAAAAACGGAAAGTTTCGTTGAAGAACTTAAAAAGAAAACGGATATCCCAATCGTTTTTGAGGACGAGCGCTTTACCACTATGGAAGCAAGGCGAATACTCATTGAAGGAAACGTTAGGCGTGAAGATAGAAAGTCTGTTATAGATAAAGTTGCCGCGTCTTATATTCTTGAAAACTATTTATTAAAGCAAAAAAACAAGGAGAATAAATAATGGATAAAGAAAAAGAATTACTTGAAGAACTTGATCAGCCCATTGAACTTATCGACGACGAAGGTAATAAAATGGAATTTTTACACATAGGCACAATGGACTTTGAAGGAAAGAATTACGCGTTTTTCCAACCTTGCGAAAGCGTTGAAGGTTCTGATCCTGACGAAGTGGTTATTTTTGAAATCGACGTTGAAAATAAAACTCTTCTCCCTATTGAAGACGAAGAGTATCTTGATAAAATTTTCAATCAATTTGAGATTGAATATTACGCTCAATTTGCTGGTGAAGACGACGGCGATATGATTAACTAAAAAATAAAACCTACCAAGTGGTAGGTTTTTTTTATGTGGTTTATATAATCAACATATTATAAGGGTTCGTTATATCATCGGTTACGAGCGAGTAAAGTCTATTTGCAAAAACGTCCTTTTCAAAAACTTTTTTAGAAGACGCAGTCAAATTGTTTAGGTCGCTTTTTCTAGTTATTAACGGGTAGCTTGCCTTTGAAAGCACAGATAAAATTTCACTCTTATTCTTGCTTATAGCAAGAACTTTCAAATAAAGTTTGCTTTTTAATGCTGAAGTTATAAGTTTTTTATCTATTTTTAACGCGCTTGATAAGAGTATTCTTCTAATCCTTGACGTAGTGTATCGTTTAGTTGAAACGTTTGATAAAAGTTCGGTTAAGGTGAGTGATTTTTCAGCGTACTCTTTAATTCTGTTCTCAAGCCCTTCGGTGCAACCTTCAATTTTACTTAGTTCCGTTTTGGTTGAAGTAAGTAATGACGATAAAATCACCTTGTCAAAATCAGGGATAACGCTTGGTAAATTTTCAATTACGAAGTCAGGAGCAAAGTTAGAAAGGTTTTTAACGGTTTTATTTGTTATAGCTTGTCTAATCGATAGGGCGGACGGGTTCTTATTTGTAAGTTCTGTTTGATTATAATCCGCGCCGTCACGCTTTATTACGATAGGTTCTATATCGTAGCCGTTTTTAATAATTGCCTTTAAGTATTCAATTCCCAAAACGTTGTTTGGTTTTGATAAAATATCCCCGTCAATCCCAGTTGTTTCTAAAATGGCAAGTTCTCTTGCTTTAAGGAGTGAAACACCTTTATCAAGGTGTTTTTTAATTAAATCGCTTTGCTCTTGGCTCTCGCAAACTAAATTTTTAGCAAGTGATAAAAGTTGCTGCTTATCTCCGCACTCTGCTCCAAAGCAAATGGATTTTTCAAATAGAAGGGAATTTATAAGTTTTAACGCTCCACTTGCAAAATATTCCGCGCTTTGCGTTGCGAAAACGGTGGGGAGTTCAATAACCGCGTCTGCTCCTGCAAGTATTGCGTGGCGGGCTCTTTTATATTTATTCATAACGGCACTTTCGCCACGTTGGGTAAAGTTACCGCTCATTATAATTACGGTGTAATCGGGCTTAATTACGTTTTTAACGTAATCAATTTGTTTTATATGCCCGTTGTGAAGCGGATTATACTCCGCAATTATTGAACAAATTTTCAAAATAGCCCCCAACCATTTTACTTTTCAAAATTAATGTGTTATATTTATTATAATACAAAAATTCAAATAAGCAAAACTTTTTTAAGGAGAAATTATGAAAGATATTCTTGCTGATATTAAATCAAGAGCGTCTGCTCTTAACAAAACCGTAGTTTTACCCGAAGGGGAAGACAAAAGAGTAGTTGAAGCTGCTTTCAAAACCGTTGACGAAGGCGTTGCTAAAATCATCCTTCTCGGCAACCCCGATGAAATTAAGGCTAATAATCCTGACGTTTGCCTTGATAAAGTAACCGTTATTGATCCCGTTACTTACGCATCTACCGATAAGTATGCTGAAATGCTTTATACTATCCGTCAAGGCAAAATCAACAAAAAGACCGGTGAACCCGAATACGCAACCGTTGAAAACGCTAAGAAATACATTTTGAAAGATTACACTATGTACGGCGCGTTAATGCTCAAAGCGGGCGACGTTGACGGTATGGTTTCAGGCGCTTGCCACTCAACCGCAAACACTTTAAGACCTGGTCTTCAAGTTATTAAAACTGCTCCGGGCGAAAAAATGGTATCTGCGTACTTCTTAATGATTGCTCCCGCTTGTGGTAACAAATACTGTGAAGACGGTTGTTATATCTACGCTGATAGCGGTCTCGTTCAAAACCCCACTAGTGAAGAACTTGCTTATATTGCTTTATCTTCTGCTAAATCTTGCGAACAAGTTGCTAATATCGAGCCGAGAATTGCTTTCATTTCTCACTCGTCAAAGGGTAGCGCAAAGCACGCTGACGTAACTAAGGTTGTTGACGCTGTTAAATTATTCAAAGAAATCGCTCCCCAATATAAAGCGGACGGCGAACTTCAATTTGACGCTGCTATCGTTCCTGACGTTGCTAAATCAAAAGCCCCCGATTCACCCGTTGCAGGTTACGCAAACGTTATGATTTTCCCTGACCTTGACGCTGGTAATAGTAACTACAAAAATACTGAAAGACTTGGTGGCTTTATGGCAATCGGACCTATTTGCCAAGGTCTTGCTAAACCTATCAACGATTTATCTCGTGGCTGTCATACTGACGATATTGTGGCGGCAGTAGCCATTACCGTTTTACAAACTTTATAAACGGCGCAATACTGCGTTACTGCCGTCAAGTTACGATTACAATGACCGACAAGGTCTATTGTACCCGATAACTTGCCGTCGAGCCTTGTCTTGCTTGTTTCTAAAGTCTGTAAAATAGAGCATCTAATAGTCTTAGAGTAAAACGGGCAGTATTTATCGTATTAAAATTATTGTAAAAAACTACTTTATTAAAGTTGACAATAGTTTTCAAATGTAATATAATTTATAGGCAATATAATGGTTATTGATGTTAGAAAGTTAAAATTTAGCGGAAAAACCGAAACTGATTTTCAGTTTGATTATATTCCGAGCGAAGATTTATTAACTCTTCCGAGCGCTTGTTTAGACGGCGCTGTCAAGGTAAACGGCACTTTAGAACTTCACGGGAGTGACGTGTACGTATACGGAACAATTTCTTGCACTATTGTTGGTGAATGCGCAAGGTGTTTACGGGAGTCAAGGGTTGATATAAGCGAAGAATTTTCGGTTATTTATGCAACCGAGCGCCAAGATGAAGACGATTATATTTATCAAGGCGGTCTAGTTGATCTTAAACTAGCGGTTGATGATTTGATTATCATTTCACTTCCAACCATTATCTATTGTAAAGCCGATTGCAAAGGCTTATGCCCAACGTGTGGCAAAAATCTTAACGACGGCGATTGTGATTGTAAATAATTAAAGAGAGGTTTATTAATATGGCAGTTCCAAAGAGTAAAGTTAGTAAAGCAAGAGGAAATAAAAGATTTGCTAGTAACTATAAAGTTACCGCTCCTACACTCGTAGAATGTCCTCAATGCCACGAAAAGAAGCAATCTCACAGAGTTTGCGCTAAATGTGGTTATTATGATGGTAAGCAAGTTATTGATATGACGGTTGCTGAAAACAACGATTAATTTTTTAAGCATAAAAAAGGCGTGTGCATCAAGCACACGCCATTTTTATTCCGTTATTTCGGGCATTATGCGTCGTTTCTGCTCAAGCGATAGACTTCGATGCCCCAAAGGTCACTCTTTTTCATTAAATTTTTACAAAGTTTTTTTCATAAACCCCTTGATTTTTATAAAAATTAGAACTATAATAAATTAGCACTCTATAGGCGAGAGTGCTAAAATTACTAAAATAGGAGTGGCAAAATGAAAAAATTTAAGACGGAATCGCAAAGAGTTCTCGATTTAATGATAAATTCAATTTACACTAATAAAGAAATATTTTTAAGAGAACTTTTAAGTAACTCGTCAGATGCGATTGATAAACTTTACTATAAATCTTTAACCGATAATATATCAGGGCTTACGAGAAACGACTTTTATATTAATATAGATATAGATAAGGAAAAGAGAACGATTAAGATTACCGATAACGGTATCGGTATGACGGAAAAGGAACTTTCTGAAAACCTTGGAACGATTGCAAAATCGGGTTCGCTTGATTTTAAGGCGGACGATAAACTTAAAGATGAAGACATAAACATTATCGGGCAATTCGGGGTAGGTTTTTACTCTGCGTTTATGGTTGCTAAAAAAGTTGAAGTTATATCTAAAGCGTACGGCGAAGATCAAGCTAATAAGTGGAGTTCAAGCGGTGCTGAAGGTTACGACATAACCCCGTGTGAAAAGGACGGCGTTGGTTCGGAGATTATTTTATATCTTAAAGAAGACGAAGGCGGGGAGAATTATTCAACTTACCTTGAAGAATACACTTTAAGAAGGCTCGTTAAAAAATATTCCGATTATATCCGTTATCCTATCAAAATGGCAGTTACAAAGTTTAAGCCAAGCGAAGAAGGGAAAGATGGAGAAAGTTATATTGAGATTGAAACGCTCAATTCAATGACTCCTATTTGGAAGAAGAAAAAATCCGAGCAGACTAAAGAAGAACTCAATGAATTTTATAAATCTAATTTCTTCGATTCCAACGACCCGGTTAAAACCATTTCAATGTCAGTAGAAGGGGCGGTTGATTTTAAGGCGTTACTCTTTATTCCCGAAACCGCGCCGTACAACTATTATACCAAGAATTTTGAAAAGGGCTTAAAACTTTACACTAACGGCGTTATGATAATGGAAAAATGCGCCGACCTTTTACCTGATTATTTTAGTTTCGTTAAAGGTGTTGTCGATAGTGAAATTATGCTCAACATCTCGCGTGAAACGGTTCAACAAACTCGTCAAATCAAAGCCATTGCTCAAAGCGTTGAGAAGAAAATTAAATCTGAACTTCTTGACCTTTTGAAAAATGATAGAGAATCTTACGAAAAATTCTTTAACTCGTTTGGGCTTCAACTCAAGTTTGGCATCTATCAAAACTTTGGTATGAATAAGGACGTTTTGCAAGATTTACTCTTATTCTATTCAATCAAGCAAGAAAAACTCGTTACGCTTAAAGAGTACGCTGATTGCGCAAGCGGAGATATTTACTACGCGAGTGGAAAGACGATTGAAGGAATTAAAAACTTACCGCAAACGGAAAACCGCTTGGCAAAAGGTGACGACGTGTTGTGTTTTATTGACGACGTTGACGAGTTTGCTATTAAATTTATTGGCGAGTACGAAGGCAAGAAGTTTATTAACGCCACGCAAGAAAAAACTCCCGAAATTGAAATTTCAGACGACGATAAAAAGGTGTTAGATAAAGTAAAAGAAGTTTTAGGCGAAAAAGTATTCAAAGTAGTAGGCTCTAAAAACCTTAACGAACACCCCGTTTGTTTGTCAAGCGAAGGCGAAGTTTCAATTGAAATGGAAAAGGTTTTAACTCAGCAATCGAACGGCGCGAGTGATATTAAAGCGCAAAAAGTTTTAGAAATCAACCTTAATCACCCCGTTTTTGAAAAGTTAAGAACGGCTGATGATAGCGATTTTAACGATTTATCTGAAATTTTATATTCACTTGCTTGCTTAATTTCAGGCATCTCTATTGAAAATTCAACTAAAACCGTTGAAAAAATTATAAATTTACTTTCAAAATAAGCACTTTTCCGAGCGAAAACAATCGCTCGGAAATTTTTTTAATTTTTTTTTCAAAAGTGGCGTAAAAACGCTTTACAACTTTAGTTTAATAAAGTATAATACTCTCATAAATACTTTATCGAAGTAAAGTAAAGGAGAAAAAAATTATGAAAAAATTATTAGCTAAAATTGGCGCGGTGATTTTATCGGTAGCATGTTTATTTGCTACTGCTTGTAATCAACCCGAAGAAGTTTTCGTTGGTTTTGATACCGACCTTGCAAAAGCAGTAGGTCAAGAACTTGGCCTTCAAATTGAATTTACAGAAATCAACTGGGATTTGAAAGAATCACTCTTAAATTCTGAAGACGTTGACCTTGTTTGGAACGGTTTTACCTATACCGAAGATAGAGATAACGGTTACTACGATGAAGACAGAAAGCAACAAATAGGCGGTCTTGATTTCAGTAACTTCTATATGGAAAACAAGCAAGTTGCAGTTGTTAAGAAGTCTGAAGCTGGTAATTACACTTCTAACGCATCTTTTGCTGGTAAGACTGGTTGTGCTGAAGCGTCTTCTGCAGGTGCTAAAGTAATAAGCACTATTTTAGGTCAAACTGCAAACGAACTTCCAAAGCAAATTGATACTTTCACAGCAGTTAAAGCAGGTACTTGTGATTATGCGGTTATCGACTCGTCAATGGCGAGCGTTTATATTCAATCTGAAGATGGCGCTTATAACAAAGATTTAGCAGTAGTTCAAATCGAAGGCGTTGACGTTGAATATTACGCAATCGGTTGCAAGCAAGAAAGTAACCTTGTAAGCGTTATCAACTACGCTCTTGCTAAAATATATAAGAGTGGTAAGGCTACTGAAATTGCTAACACTTACGGTCTTGGCGGTGTATTATTCAATGGATTTAGCGATATTGATGTTGATAATTTCAAAATGCCTACTGACGGTCAATATCAAAAATGCGTTCAAAAAGGTAAAATCGTAGTTGGTTATACTTTATTTGCGCCAATGAACTATTTTGAACTTAAATAATTAACGATTAGTTAAAGTTCGAACGATATATTTGTATAAATTACTATCCCCGACAGTCGTCGGGGATAGTTTGAGGTTATAATGTTAGTTTTTGTTTTTACAAAATTATTTCAAGGGTTTTTAACAACTTTAGAGATATTCGGGTTGACGCTCGTGTTTGCGCTTCCGCTTGGGTTGCTAGTTGCCTTTGGCTCAATGTCAAAATTCAAACCGCTCAAATTCTTAATGCGTGGCATCGTTTGGGTTATAAGGGGAACGCCTTTAATGCTCCAAATACTCGTGGTGTGTTACGGCCCCGGTCTTTTAGGGCTTCCGCCAATGCGTAGCCCAATGCTTGCAGTAGTTATAGCGTTCGTTATAAACTACGCTTGCTATTTTTCCGAAATTTACCGTGGCGGTATTGAAAGCGTATCTAAAGGTCAATACGAAGCAGGCCAAGTGCTTGGAATGAGTAAAACGCAAATCTTTTTTAGAATAGTTTTAATGCAAGTTGTAAGAAGAATACTTGCGCCGATGTCAAACGAAGTAATAACTCTCGTAAAAGATACTTCTCTTGCCAACACTATAATGATAACCGAAATAATCAAAGCATCTAAAGACTTGGCTTCTGGTTACGGTTTAGAATTGTTGCCAATTTTATTAGGCGCAGGCTTATTCTACTTATTATTCGTAGGTGCGCTTACGTTACTTTTTGGTTTTATAGAAAAGAAACTTTCTTATTATAAGGTGTGATATGGCATTTTTAGAAGTTAAAGATATTAAAAAGAATTTTGGTAAAACCGAAGTGTTAAAGGGTGTTTCTTTCTCGCTTGAAAACGGAGAAGTTTTATCAATTATAGGTCCGTCCGGTAATGGTAAAACGACGTTGCTTCGCTGTTTGAATTATCTTGAATTTATAGATAACGGCCAAGTTATTTTAAGCGATAAAATTATCCAAGACGGTGAAACGATAAAGAAACTTAAAGAAAAAGATATTCGAAAACAACGCTTGCACTTTGGTATGGTTTTTCAAAACTTCAACCTTTTTCCGCAATACACAGCTCTTAAAAACGTTCAATTAGCGTTATCGCTTATGGAAAAGGAAAGGGCTAAAAACGGCCAAGAACCCCTTCACGATAAACCTGCGGAAGAAGTTGCTAAAGACCTTCTTAAAAGGGTAGGACTTGAAGATAAAATGAACAATTATCCTTGCGAACTTTCTGGCGGTCAATGTCAACGCGTAGCAATTGCTAGAGCGCTTGCTTTATCCCCTGAAATATTGTGTTTTGACGAGCCGACTTCCGCGTTAGATCCTGAACTTACCGGCGAAGTTTTGAAAGTTATTAAAGAACTTAAAGATTCTACCGGTATGACTATGATTATCGTTACTCACGAAATGGAGTTTGCAAAAAACATTTCTGATAAAGTTATGTTTATGGCGGACGGTAAAGTTGAAGAATTTGGAACGCCCGAACAAGTATTTAGTAATCCTAAAAGCGAACTTACCAAGCAGTTTTTACATTCTTTTTTAGAAGGAGTGGAATAAATGAGTATTGATAAGACTGACGTTGAAAAATTATATAAGGCAATCTTAAAACTCAAAACGGTTGACGATTGCAAAGAGTTTTTTAACGATTTATGCACGGAAAACGAAATTTTGCAAATGACTCAAAGAATAGTTTCGGCAGAATATCTTTTAAGTGGTAAAACTTACGAAGAGATTATTGCTAAAACGGATATATCGTCAACTACTTTATCTCGCGTTTCTAAATGCGTTAAGAACGGATCGGGATATAAAAAGGTTTTGAAATGATAAATTATCATCAAAAATATATTAAAACAACTAAAAGCCTTGATAGCAGACCAAGGCTTTTACTTCATAGTTGTTGCGCGCCGTGTTCAAGCGCTTGTCTTGAAAAACTCATTGAGTTTTTTGAAATTGATATATTTTACTATAATCCTAATATTACTGAAAAAGAAGAATTTGAAAAAAGACTTAACGAGCAAAAACGGTTTGTTTTTGAAGTTTACAAAGGTAGCGTAAAAGTTATTGACATAGGGCATAATAGCCAAGAATTTTTAACCTTAGTTAACGGTATGGAAGATTTACCAGAACGCTCAAAGCGTTGCTATTTATGTTATAAACAACGCTTAGAAAAAACTGCAAAGTACGCTAAAGAAAACGGCTTCGATTATTTTACTACCACGCTTTCTATTAGCCCCCACAAGAACGCAACTTGGATAAACGAGATTGGCGAGGAATTGGAAAGTTTGCACGGCGTAAAATTTTTGAACTCCGATTTCAAAAAAGAAAACGGCTATCTAAGGTCGATAGAACTTTCTAACGAGCACGATTTGTATAGACAAGATTTCTGCGGTTGCATTTTTAGCCGTGATAAACTTCGTAATTAATCTTGCTTTGCAAGATTAGATATATTTTGCCTAAAGGCAAAGATATATTTTTGCTAAAGCAAAAGATAGATTATCCTGACGGATAGATATATTTTCGCTAATGCGAAAGTTTCGGATAAATTTTATTATATAAAAAAATAAAATCCACAACTTTTTGCCTAGTGGCAAAAAATATAACTTGGCGTAGCCAAATATATCTTGACGATAGTCAAATATATCTTTTCGCAACGCGAAAAATATAACTTTTTTAACGAAGTTGAAAACATAACTGCGGTAGCAATAAAAAACGATGCGAAAAATTCGCATCGTTTTTTTGTTATGCTAAGTAAAATGAAGGGAAGATAAGAGCGCAGGCGTAAATCAATAATATTAATGCAAAATATATAATAAGTATAGTTATTGATTTTTTAGTTGACGTTATCTTTTTAAGGTGCTTTGCTTTTTCTTCTTTAGATAAAGCGTTTAATTCGTTTGCACGGTTTAAATCTTTTTTAACTAGCGTTCCTTGCTCGTAAAACTTTGCAAGTTTTTTAAGTGCCCTATAATCTCCGCCGTTTGCCGCCTTTTGCAAGTGTAAAAGGGCGGTTTCATTTTTGGTTTGAATTGGGAATATTTTGTAATTTAGTTTGAAATATAAATAGTTTGCCGACGGGCAGTCAAGTTCAATATTTGCTTTAACTAAATTTTTGTAAACGATTCGGAATATAAAATACATCATAATCGCAAAAAAGCCCGAAACGATATATCCGGTCAAAACGTCTAAATAGTCGGATAAAAAGTCTTCCTTAAAAGTCGTTTCAAAATAATTATAACTATTTATCGCCCCAAATATAGTTATACCTAAGCATACTAACAAAAATATATTATTAACGGTTAAAAGGTCAAAAATGTGAAACGATTTTGCTTTGGTATAAATTTTAGATTTTTCTCTTTCAAGAATAGCGTCACGGTCTTTTTTAATATTAATTGATAAGTTTTCAATTACGGGTATTAAATTTTTAGTACCGTCACTCGTTTGGCTACAACCAAGTTTGAAATCAAACAATTCGTCAATAGGCGAGTTGTCAACCTTGAGCGAGTATATTTTTTTGTTTTTTCTTAACGCTTCTGTAAGTTCAATTTTGCACCAAGGCGAAGCCATAGAATTTTTTGATAAAATTATAAGGAAAATTTTACACTCGTTCAAAGCGTCTGCAATTTTTTGGCGGAAGTCTTCACCGCTATTTATGGTGTATTCGCCTGCTTTCCAGCACCTAACACCGCGCTCTGATAAGCCTTCAACTATCATATTTGCGGTGTCTTCATCTTTTGAAGAATAACTTATAAACACGTCAATATTTCTATTAAGAGAAAGGTTATCCATATTACTCACCGCCTTTTATAATGGTAATAAATTCCTTAGTTGCACTATCAAGGTCGCCTTTTATAAGTGTGGAATTTGCTATTGCAAAGTTAGTTTTTTGCTCTAATGAAGTTCCATCCATATTAATAATATAAACGCGCTTTTCTCTTTTAATTGCTGCGTTAATTTCTATTGAGATAAAGTTAGAACCATTTGCATATTTAGAATATAAGCATAAAAATACGTTTGAATTTTTTATGCTGTCAAGCATTTCAAGCGCAACGTCACCGTTTAGATTTTCTTCGGTGTGGTCAACTATCAAGGCGTTAATGCCGTTTTTAATAAGAACGTCGCTAACTTTTTTAGCAACGGATAAATCTTCATTTGCGTATGATAAATAAACTTTTTCCATATTATTTTACCGCCGTTCGTTTTTCAAGTTTTTCATATTGTTTTACTGCGTTTTTATCGGGAAAAGCACGTTTGTAACACTTTAACGCTTGTGATAAAGATTCTTTGCTTGGCTTACTAAAAAGCCCTTCTTCAAATTTGCCTTTTCTGTAGAGGTCACCAAGCCTTATATTTGCGTTGGCGTTGCCTTCTTCTGCGCTTTCTATAATTAAAACTTTGTGTTTTTCAAGATTGTGCTTAAAAATAAATATCCCTTTGTCTATATACATAAAAGAGAGAAAATACTTTTGCTCGCTACTTAGTTCATTTTTGTTTGCTAACTTTACAAAAACTATTCTGCCCGTTATAAAATAAATAAGAGCAATAAGTGGGCAAATCCACGCTAAGTTAATGGTGAGCACAAATAAAAAGTCAGTATTTAGCGTGAGTAAAAAGTTATTAGTTAACTCTCTTAGTGCTTGGTTGTATAATTCCATTGACTCGCGTTGAAGGTAAACTATTTGCCTTGACTGAGCGTAAAAGTCTGAAAATATTGAAATAAGCGCTACGATAGCCGTTATTAAAGAGATTACGCCAACACAAAAAGTAGGGTAGCCGAACGCTCTTAAAAACAAATACGGTTTTAACGATTTTTCGTTTTCATCTTCTTTAATTTCTAATAAACTTTTAATTGAGTTAATCGTAATTTCAATGCGGTTATCTTTAATAAGATTATCGTTTGTAACGTTTATAGGGTTGGAAATTATTTCTATAAATTTATCAACCGCCTTAACGTTAGCGCGGATATTTGCAATTAAAGTGTAGATTGATTCAAAAACCGAGTTGTAGTCTAAAGTGTTTGCTTGTTTAATTTCTTTAAGTTTGATTAAAATGCCCAAGTATCCTTCAAGAAGGTCTGCAAACAAATTATCAACGTAAACGTTTTCAGTTGTTTCTATTATTTGTTTAGCCGTTATTTGTTTTGATAACGCTATTGTTGAAGATCCGTGCTTTTTGCTTAATTTTTCTAAGTTATCGTAAGTTTTCGTATCGCCTTTTAGATAATCAAGCCTTTCTTCAAGGCGTTCCCACTCGTGTTTTAAGTGGGTTTTAATTGCGGTTGCACCGTCAACGTATTTTTGATAAATTGCCACGTTGTTTCTCCGTTTTATAGTATAATAATTTTATTATACTAAATACTTGCCTTAAAGTAAAGAGCGAAATAAAAAAAGCAAGGCAATTTGCCTTGCTTTTTAGTTTAATTTATTATTTGCATTCGTCAGCCTTGCCTGCGCAACCTAAAACGTTAATGAGTTTGTGTTTAACGATTTCTTTAATGTTTGCTCTAGCAGGTTTAAGATATTCTCTTGGGTCGAACTTATCAGGCTTGTCATTAAAGAATTTACGGATAGTACCAGTCATAGCAAGTCTTAAGTCAGAGTCAATGTTGATTTTGCAAACTGAAAGTTCAGCAGCTTTTCTAAGTTGAGATTCGGGAACGCCGATAGCGTTAGGCATCTTACCGCCGTTTTCGTTTACCATTTTAACGTATTCTTGAGGAACTGAAGAAGAACCGTGAAGTACGATTGGGAAACCAGGAAGTTTCTTTGAAACTTCTTCTAAAATGTCAAAACGAAGAGCTGGGGGAACTAAAATACCTTCTTCGTTAACGGTGCATTGTTCTGGAGTGAACTTGTATGCGCCGTGAGAAGTACCGATAGCGATTGCTAAAGAGTCAACGCCCGTTCTTGTTACGAATTCAATAACTTCTTCGGGTTTAGTGTAAGATTCGTTACCTGCTTCAACCTTAACGTCGTCTTCAATACCAGCAAGAGTACCAAGTTCGCCTTCAACGGTAACACCGCGTTCGTGAGCGTAATCAACAACCTTCTTTGTAAGAGCGATATTTTCTTCAAAGGGAAGGTGTGAACCATCAATCATAACTGACGTAAAGCCACCGTCGATAACTGCTTTACAAGTTTCAAAGTCAGGACCGTGGTCAAGGTGTAAAACGATGGGGATATCCGGGCATTCTTGTACTGCTGCTTCAACGAGTTTTACAAGATAGGTGTGGTTAGCGTATGCTCTTGCACCCTTTGATACTTGTAAAATAACGGGAGCTTTAACTTCTTGGCAAGCTTCGGTAATACCTTGAACGATTTCCATGTTGTTAACGTTAAAAGCGCCGATAGCGTAGCCGTTTTTGTATGCTTGTTCAAACATTTTTTTACTATTAACTAAAGCCATAATAAATCTCCTTAGATTCTTGAACTTCGTCACAATATTTTATTGATTTTTTGCTAACCAATCAAATTTTGAGCATAGTTCTTTTTTTTCAATTAAAATAATTATACACCACTTTTTTTAATTAAGCAATCGTTTTAAGTATAAAACACTCTAATTTTGGTAATAATTCACTTAACGAAATTTTTCAATTTAGCGTATACTGAAAGTGTGGAGTAATTATGATTAAACGCGGTGAATTGTATTATGCAGACTTAAGCCCTGTAGTGGGGAGTGAGCAGGGGGGAGTGCGCCCTGTTTTAGTGGTTCAAAACGATATAGGTAATCGTTATAGCCCCACAATTATCGCCGCGTGCTTAACAAGTAAAATCAATAAAGCAAAACTTCCAACCCACATAGAATTGAGCGCCGTTGAATACGGGTTATCTAAAGATTCGGTGGTTTTATTAGAACAGATTAGAACGCTCGATAAAAAACGATTAAAAGAAAAAATAGGCGAACTCACAGATGCGATGATGATACGCGTTGACGACGCTTTACTCATAAGTTTAGGCTTTATAAAAAACGGCAGGGAATAATTCTCTGCTATTTTTTATATAAAAAATACTTTTTATTTTCAAGTTAGTGTGATATAATGTATTCGTATACCTATTTTATAATGGAGGTTGCTATGAAAAAATTAAGTAAACTTGAAATTATAATTTCTTCACTCGTGCTAATCGTAGTAGTTGCGTTAGCGACAATCGTTGGCATTTTGAAAATTGAAAACGTAATTAAGGCTGACGTTAACGCGTTCTTACTTATGCTTACCGTTTTGACTGGGGGCGCAGGTTTATACGTAACTATATTCGGTGTGTTGAGAAAGGGTGGCTATGAACTTGCAGTTGGTTTATTGCTTTTTGCGATTGGAATAATTCTTTTACTCGTAACGCTTAAAGTAAAAGCGATAATCGTTATTATAGTTACCGTTGCCCTTATCTTAATAGTAACTTTTATAATGATAATTTCAAAGGCAGGTTCGTTACAAGTTGAAAGGACTGATGAAGATCCAAACTTCAAATCTTTTAACGAAAAATTGCAAGAACAAAAGCAACTTGAAAAAGAAACGGAAGAAGAACTTCCTAAAATAAAATCATTTAAGGACTAATATTATGGATATTAAGCGCAATTTAACCTTACTTACAGACCTTTACGAGCTTACTATGATGAACGGCTACCTTAAAGAAGGCAAGCAGGACGAAGTGGTTGTGTTTGACGTATTCTTTCGCCAAAACGAACTTATAACGTACTCTCTTGCCGCTGGTTTAGAACAAGCCGTTGACTATATCCTAAATTTCCATTTTACCGAAAGCGATATAGAATATCTTGCAAGTCTTAACATTTTTGGTAAAGAATTTCTCGATTATCTTAAAGACCTTAAGTTTAGGGGGGACGTTTATTCAGTTCCCGAAGGAACTATGGTATTCCCAGGAGAACCTATCTTAACGGTAAAAGCGCCCGTTATGGAAGCGCAACTTATAGAAACTGCTATATTAAACATAATAAATCACCAAACGCTTATTGCGTCTAAAGCGGCAAAGATTCGCCATTCCGCAGGTAACGACAACGTTATGGAATTTGGCTTAAGGCGTGCGCAAGGTCCAGATGCTGGTATTTACGGTTCAAGAGCATCGGTAATCGGTGGATGTAACTCAACGAGTAACGTGCTTGCTGGTAAACTTTTTGATATTCCCGTAGCAGGTACGCACGCGCACAGTTGGGTTATGAGTTTTCCGTCTGAATATCAAGCGTTCAAAGCCTACGCTGATACTTATCCCGATGCAACTTTACTTTTAGTAGACACTTACGACGTTGTAAAGAGTGGTATTCCTAACGCCATTAAGGTTTTTGACGAGCTTAGAGCAAAGGGTAAAAAGCCACTCGGAATTAGAATTGATAGCGGTGACTTGGCGTATTTGACTAAAAAAGCAAGAAAGATGCTTGACGACGCGGGATATCCAGACGCTATTATTTGCGCCAGCGGTGATTTAGATGAAAAACTTATTCAATCTCTTAAACTTCAAGGCGCAAAGATAAATTCTTGGGGTATTGGAACTAAACTTATAACTAGTGCGGATATGCCTGCGCTCGGTGGCGTATACAAACTTGCCGGCGTTGTTGAAAAAGACGGTAGCATTACGCCGAGAATTAAAATTTCTGAAACTACTGCAAAAATAACCAACCCCGGCTTTAAGAAAATTATTAGAATTTACGATAAAAAGACGGGTAAGGCGGAAGCCGATCTTATATGTTTGCACGACGACGTTATTGATGAAAGCAAGCCTTTAACTATAACTCATCCGATAGAAACTTGGAAAAAGATTACCTTTAACGACTATTTTATAAAAGAACTTTCAATTAACGTTGTTAAAGACGGTAAACTCGTATATAAATTCCCCAAGGTTAAAGAAATTGCAAGTTATGCAAAAACAGAACTTGATTCTTTTTGGGACGAGTATTTAAGGCTTGATAGACCGCATATATATAAGGTTGACTTGTCCGATAGATTGTTAAAATTAAAAACGGAGATGCTTTCTGAAATTAGAAAGTAATAATTATGGAAGAAAAAGCACTTGACAAAACCAACATAAACAGCGTAAAAAGCAGAGCGCAAGAGATAACCGATAACGCAAGGGAGCAATCTAAAGCGGAGATTGAAAGGTTAAAACTCTTTAACGCTCGCTGGAATAGTTACGTTAATAAAATCGTAAAAGAGTATCCGTCTGATAAAACGAGAAAAATCGTGGCGTTATCTCAAATGATTACTGAAATTTTAATGAGAGAAGAATCTTTTGAGTACACTCCGCTCGATAAAATTGAAGATATTTATAAAATTATTGACGACGGTTCGGAAGAAAAGTTTGATAGAACTAAAACTCTATTCGGCGAGTCTGAAAACGGTTTTAATATGGAAGACGTTCTAAATCCTAAAGAAGAACTCGACCTTATGAGTTTATGTAGAGAATTGGGGGCGACGGATTAATGGTTATTTATTTTGTTTGCCTTGCCATTTTAGTTGGTGTTGTAGCGATTGATCTTATAACAAAATCTTTAGCGGTAACTTATGCTTTTGATTTTGTGGTTATACCGAAACTTGTTAAGTTCAAACTTGCCTATAATACGGGCGCGGCGTTTAGTTTTTTAAGTGATAAAGATTGGGCTCAAACCTTCTTTATTATTTTAACTTTTATCGTTTTAGCGTTCATACTTGGCTTTTTTGTTTATAAAATAATAAAAAAGCAAAAGACGTCGAAGTGGTTATTAATATCGCTTGCGCTTGCGTTTGCAGGTGCGGTTGGCAACCTTGTTGATAGGCTTGCGTTTTCAAAAGTAAGAGATTTTATTCTTTTATTTTACGAAACGGATATTTTCCCTGCCATTTTTAACGTTGCCGACATTTCGCTCGTTGTAGGCGTGATTATGATTTGCGTTTATTTATTGTTTATAGATAAAGACGCGCTCTTTAGAAAACAACCAAAGGAAGAAGATAGTGGAAAAAACGGTAATAACGGTTGATGAGCAAGGGATTAGGCTTGACGTTTTTCTTGCGAATAAGCTTGATTTTTCCCGTTCTAAAGTTCAAAAACTTCTTAGCGACAATAAAATAACTGTAAACGGCTTGAGCGCAAAATCAAAGCAGTTAACTTGCATTGGCGATGAAATTTTGGTTGAAATTGTAGAGCCAACGGAACTTGAAGTCAAGGCGGTTGATATTCCGCTTGATATTATATATCAAGATAGCGATTTAGCCGTAATTAACAAACAGCAAGGTTTAACCGTTCATCAAGGTAGCGGAACGGGCGATGAAACTTTAGTTAACGCTCTCCTTTACCACCTTGATAGTTTAAGTGGAATAAACGGCGTGGTTCGCCCGGGCATTGTTCATAGAATAGATAAAGACACTTCCGGGTTACTCGTAGTTGCTAAAAACGATATTTCACATTTAAGTTTATCAAAACAAATAGAGAGCAAAACTTGTAAAAGAGAATACCTTGCCCTTCTTGAAGGCAACTTAAAAACGGATAGCGGTAGAATTGAAACTTATATTTCTCGTTCAACTAAAAATAGAACTATGATGGCTGTTTCTTCAAGCGGAAGAAAGGCTATAACTAATTACCAAGTAGTTGAAAGAAATAACGGCTATACTTTATGTAGGTTTATTTTAGAAACGGGTAGAACTCATCAAATAAGAGTGCACGCTAAACATTTAGGACATCCCGTAGTTGGCGACACCGTTTACGGATATAAAAATCAAAAATTCAAACTGCAAGGTCAACTCCTTCACGCGTATAAACTCACGTTTACACACCCAACTAAAAACGAACTCGTGAGTTTTGAAGCGCCATTACCAGAGTATTTTAAGCAAACGCTTAAAAAATTGGGCTTTGAATATTAAAAGATATGTTAGAGATTTCAAAAGTTTATAAAAACTCAATAGCAAACGAAATCGGGCTTAAAAAGGGCGACGTTATAACCGAGTTTAACGGATTTAAGGCGGAAGACGTATTAGATTATCTTTATTA
Organism: Christensenellaceae bacterium; assembly: GCA_045651665.1. Classification (GTDB taxonomy): domain Bacteria; phylum Bacillota; class Clostridia; order Christensenellales; family Borkfalkiaceae; genus HGM11412. The sequence continues at coordinate 8,896 of JAZRSR010000042.1, read as the reverse complement.
CGATGCGTTGACCTATTTTACGCTTACCGTCGTTTGCGATGGGGAGGAAATTGAATTTGAAATCGAAAAGGAAGAAGACGAGAGCCTTGGCGTTGAATTTGTAAGCGACAATTTAGAAATTAAAAATTGCCGTAACAAATGCGTGTTTTGTTTCGTTGACCAAATGCCTAAGGGTTTAAGAGATTCCCTTTACGTTAAAGACGATGATTATAGGCAGAGTTTTCTTCGCGGTAACTACGTTACTTTAACTAACGTTTCCGATAGTGATATTGATAGAATTATTCGCTTAAACTTAAGCCCGTTATACGTTTCAGTTCAAGCGACCGATAGTGAGATAAGAAAGAAACTTTTAGGCAATCGCTTTGCTGGCGACGTATTAGAAAAACTCAAAAAACTCACTCAAAACGGAATAAAAATACATACTCAAGTAGTATTAGTTCCATCGCTTAACGATAAAAAAGTTTTGGAAAATACTTGCCACGATTTAGTTTGTCTTGGCGAAAATATTTTATCTATAGCGGTAGTTCCTTGTGGAATAACCAAGTTTAGAGAAAATCTCTATCCTATTGACGATATAACTAAAGATTACGCAATTTCAGTAATCAATCAAATAAGATACTTAAATAACCTTCTAAGAACTAATATTATAAGTGGGGCGGACGAGTTTTATTTTAGAGCAAATCTTCCCGTTGAAAGCGAAGGTTATTACGGTGATTACGCTCAACTTGAAAACGGCGTTGGCGTTACCGCAAAATTTTTAAGCGAGATAAAAGAGAGTGTAAAAAATAAAAAACACGCTAAAAAATATCTCGTAATTTCAGGAACGAGCGCAAGCAGTTTCATAAAAGGACAAGTAGAGTATATCTCAACTTTTGTAAGCGGATTAAAAGCGGAAGTTTTAGCGGTTGAGAACGTTTTTTTTGGTTCTACCGTAAACTGCACGGGTTTGCTTGTTGGAAAAGATATATTAAACGCTATAAAGAGCGTTTCAAATTTTGATTACGACGGGGTTATTCTTCCCGACGTGTGCTTAAAGCGTGAAGAAACTGTGTTTTTAGACGGGGTTACGCTTGAAGATATTAAAAATGTAATTAAACGTAAAATAATAATAACCGACGGTAGCGGGCAAAGTTTCGTTGACGCGTTATCGGGCGGAAAGAGAGTAAGGGTTATAAAATGAAAAAACCGATAGTTGCCGTAGTTGGCAGGCCGAACGTTGGTAAATCTACGTTCTTTAATAAAATAACAGGCAAAAAGATTTCAATCGTAAAAGATAAACCGGGCGTAACGCGTGATAGAATTTATTGTGACGCAGAGTGGTGCGGAAAGTCTTTTACTATGATTGACACGGGTGGTATCGAACTTAAATCACAAGACGAAATGTGGATACACATCAAAAAACAAGCCGAAATAGCAATCGAAACGAGTGACGTTATTATTTTTATGTGTGACGTTAAAGGTGGGCTTACCGCATCGGATATAGAAGTTGCTTCAATGCTTCGCCGTAGCAACAAGCCTATCGTTTTAGCAATCAATAAACTTGATAATTACGACCCAACGTTGCTTTACGACTATTATGAATTAGGGCTTGGCGAACCTATAGGTATTTCTTGCGAACAAGGTAAAGGTCTTGGCGATTTACTTGATGAAGTTTGCGCTCATTTTGATAGCGACGTAGGTATCGTTGAAGACGATAGCGTTAAGATTGCAATCGTAGGTAAGCCGAACGCTGGTAAGTCAAGTTTAACCAATAGGCTTTTAGGTTTTGATAGAACTATCGTTTCAAACATTGCCGGAACGACGAGAGATGCTATCGACACGCCTTTTACCCACAACGGTCAAAAATACACCTTAATTGATACCGCTGGTATTAGAAAGAAAAAGTCCGTTTACGACGACGTTGAGTATTATAGCGTAGTTAGAGCGTTAGGCGCTATCCGTAGGGCAGACGTTTGCTTGGTAGTTGTTGATTCTACCGAAGGTTTAACCGAACAAGACGTTAAAATTTTAGGTTACGTTCACGAACAGGGAAAACCGTCCGTTGTAGTTATGAATAAGTGGGACGCTGTTGAAAAGGATACCTTTACCATTGAAAAATTCAAGAAGAAGTTAGATTCCGATTTGGCGTTTATGGATTACTACAAGTCAATTTTCATTTCGGCAAAAACTGGTTTGAGAGCGGAAAAAATACTTGCTTTAGCGCTTGAAAGTTTAGAAAATAGTCGTAAGAGAATTTCAACGGGAACGCTTAACGATTTGATTGGTGACGCTGTTAGAACTACGGAACCCCCAACGAAGAACGGAAGAAGGCTTAAGATTTATTACACCGTTCAAGATGGGGTTGAACCGCCAACGTTTGTAATGTTCGTTAACAATCAAGAACTTATGCACTTTAGTTACAAAAGATTTATAGAAAACACCTTGAGAAATGCGCTCGATTTTTCCGGAACGCCGATTAGACTTTTTATTCGTGAAAGAGCGGAGGAAGAAAATTAATGACGGTTTCGTTTCAAATGTTATGGTGGGAGTTTTTATTGCTTGCGGTAGGTTCGTACTTAATAGGCAATATTAACTTTGCAATAATAATTTCAAAATTAAAAAAACGCGATATAAGAACGCTTGGTAGCGGAAACCCGGGAACGCTTAATATGAGTAGAAATTTCGGGCTTAAAATAGGTTTATTGACGCTTGTTTTAGATATACTAAAAGGGGCGATACCAACATTTATCGGCTATATATTATATAAGGATACCTATTTTGTTGGAACTACTCTTCCTATCAGTTTGCTTACTGAAGTTGGTTGTGGTTTCTTTGCCGTGCTCGGTCACGTTTTCCCAGTCTTTATGAGATTTAAGGGTGGAAAGGGTATCGCAACGACTATTGGTGTTTTTGCCGTTTGTAATCCGCTTGTAGCAGTTATCAGCGGTGCGCTTGCAATAGTATTTATACTATTTACTGAAATTGGCGCAATGGGTTCGTTTATAGCAACCGTTCCTGGCGCTATATTTGCTTGTTACGAAGTGTATAAAAACTATATAGTATCAACGGTGGTAAGCACTAGCAATATAATTCTCGCTACGTTAACTAATTTATTTATAGTTTTAATTATTATATTAACGTGGTATGCGCATAGGCAAAACATCAAGCGTATGTTAACTAGCGAAGAACATCCAACTAATTGGCGTCAAATGATAAGAGAGGCAAGAATTAAGAGTAAAAATAAACGGGCAAAAAACGAATAAAACAAGGAATAAGTTTAATAACTCCCCCATATACTGTAACAAGTATTGGGGGATTTTTTTAATGGAAAAATTTGATATTTACAAGGATATTGCAAAGAGAACGGAAGGCGATATTCTTATCGGGGTGGTAGGTCCTGTTAGAACGGGCAAGTCTACTTTTATAACGAAGTTTTCTGATTTACTCGTAACGCCTAACATCTTAAATAAAACTAAACGCCAAATAGCGATTGATGAAATGCCACAGTCGGGTTCAGGTAAAACTATCACTACCACCGAGCCGAAATTCGTGCCTGCTGAAAGCGTTAAAATTTCAATTAAGGGTAAAGCGCAAGCAAAGGTAAGGCTTATTGATTGCGTAGGTTATATGGTTGACGGAGCGCTCGGCGCTGAAGAAAACGGTGAAATAAGGCTTGTAAAAACGCCTTGGAGCGACGAGGCTATTCCGCTTGATAAGTCCGCTGAAATCGGCACGGAAAAGGTTATTAAAGAACATTCAACCGTTGGCGTTTTAGTAACTACTGACGGTAGTTTTACTGAAATTCCTAGAGAAAACTACGTTTTAGCTGAAGAAAGAGTTGTTGACGACCTTAAAAAATGTGGAAAGCCTTTCGTAATAGTATTAAACGTTTCTAACGTTAAGGATAAAAGCGCCGTTGAACTTAAAGAAAGTTTAACCGCTAAATACGGGGTAAAGGTAATACTTTGCAACCTTTTATCAATCGGCGAAGACGGTATTTACGAAATTTTAGAAAACTTGCTCCTTGAGTTTCCGCTTAAGAGTTTTGACGTTAATATTCCAAAGTGGATGCAAGTTTTACCTTTTGAAAACGAGATGATATCAAGTATTATCGAAAAAGTTAAAGACGTATCTCAAATAGCAACTAAAATGAAACATTACAAGGTTATTGAAGATGCTTTAACGGGAGTTCCCTGCGTTGAAGGAGTGGAGAGCGCTCGCGCCGACCTTGGCGAAGGGCTTGCAAGTTACAACCTAAAAATTAAAGACGGGCTTTTTTACGATATGCTTTCATCTCTTTCAGGCGACGAAATAAAAGACGAGTTTGCTTTAATGAGTTACGTTAAAGAACTTTCCGTTGCCAAGCAAAATTACTCTAAACTCAAAGGCGCTCTATCTGAAGCGGATACAAACGGGTATGGAATAGTTATCCCGTGCGAACCGGATATGGAATTAAGTAGTCCGGAAGTTGTAAAACGCGGAGGAAGATACGGAGTTAAGTTAAGGGCAAAAACTACTTGTATGCACTTATTGAAAATAGGAGTGGAAGCGGACGTTTCGCCTATTTCGGGCACGGAAAAACAATGTAAAGATTTTGCCGACTTTTTGAAAGAACAGTATGACGAAAATCCCGAAAAAGTATGGAAAACGGATATTTTTGGTAGACAATTATCTTCTCTCGTTTCAGAAGAAATAGTGGGAAAAATATCTTCAATGAAGCCCGAAATTAAAGATAAAATGAGAAAAACTGTAACAAAAATAGTAAACGATAAGAAAGGCACGGTTATTTGTATTCTTATCTAAAAATAAAATTGCCCCTTGAAAAACGTTAAAACCTATTGTATAATGAAATTAACGGAGAGTAAATTTCCGAAATTTCAGATAATTAGGAGTAAACATTTATGGACGTAGACAGAATTAGAAACGTAGCGTTAATAGGTCATAGCGGAGAAGGTAAAACCACGCTTGCAGAAGCAATTTTATTCAATATGAACGTTATTGACCGTCAAGGAAAAGTAGAAGACGGTAACACCGTGATGGACTTTGATCCACTTGAGGTTGCAAAAAAATCTTCAATTTCACTTTCCTGCGCATGCGGAGAATATAAAGGGTACAAATTCAATATTATTGACGTGCCCGGCTACTACGACTTTGAGTGTGAACTTGCTCAAGCCCTTGCCGTTGCCGATTCAGCAATTATCGTTGCAAGCGCAAGCGGAACGCTTACCGTAGGAACGGAAAGGGCGATTGATTATTGCGTAAAGAGAAAAATTCCCGCAATGCTTTTCATTAACGGGCTTGACAAAGACAATTCAGACTTTATTAAGACCGTCAACGCAATTAAACTTAAATACGGGCACAAAGTAGCGCCTATGATTTTACCTAACGTTGTTGAAGGTAAAATGAAAGGCTTTGTTAAAGTTGCTTACGGTGTTCTTCGTGATTGGGAAAGAAACGAATATCCTATTCCCGATTACCTTAAAGAAGCGTATATGGAAGCAAGGCTTACCGTATCTGAAGCGGCTGCTGAAAACGACGAAGCGTTGCTTGAAAAATTCTTTGAAACTGGCGCTCTTGCTCCCGAAGAAATTGAAGCGGGCGTAAAAAAAGGTATTAACTCCTGCTCAACTATTACCGTTTTAGGTGGTAGCGCGTTAAAAAATCACGGTGTTTATAATCTTATGGATAAGATTATATCAACTCTCCCAAGCCCTAAGGATGCTGGTCTTCAAAGAGCAGTTGTCGATGGGGAAAAGGTTGCCGTTTCTCCAGACGTTAACGATCAAACGGTAGTTAGAATATTCAAGACGGTAGTTGATCCCTACGTTGGTAGGCTTAACTACGTTAAGGTTATCTCTGGTAAACTCAAATCAGGTCAAACTCTTAAAGTTTCGGGTTGGGGCGAAGAAAAAATTAGCGGTATTTATACCGTTGTTGGTAAAAAGCAAGAATCCGTTGCCGAACTTTCTGCGGGCGATATAGGCGCTCTTTCTAAACTTGAAAATGCAAGAACGGGCGATACGCTCTTTGAAAAGGTTGATACGAGATTCAAGGCGTTTGAAATTCCGCCTGCAACTTATAAGCGCGCGGTATACTCTGCAAAGAAAGGCGATGAAGATAAGATATTTGCAGGTCTTAACAAACTTAAAGACGAAGATATTTCTTTCACCGTTGAAAAGAACGCAGATACGGGCGAAATGCTTCTTTTAGGCGTTGGCGCAACTCAACTTGAAACTATCAAGAAAAAACTTAAAGCAAAATTCGGCGTTGACGCTGAACTTACTAAACCCAAGATTGCTTATAAAGAAACGGTTAAAGGCGTAGCCGAAGCCGAAGGTAAGCACAAAAAGCAATCGGGTGGCGCTGGTCAATACGGCCACGTTAAAATCAAATTTGAAAGTGGCGCGCAAGACGGTGTTTACGAGTTTGTTGACGCTACCGTTGGCGGTTCAGTTCCCAAGCAATTTATTCCTGCCGTTGATAAAGGCTTAAGAGAAGCGATCAAGGAAGGCGTACTTGCAGGATATCCGCTCCTTAACTTAAAAGCAACGCTTTTCGACGGAAGTTCTCACCCTGTTGATAGTAAGGAAGTTGCCTTCGTATCCGCTGCTAAACTTGCTTATGCTGAAGGCATAAAGAACGCTAAACCCGTAATTTTAGAACCTATTATGCAAGTTGTAGTAACCGCCCCCGATAGTTATCTTGGCGACGTTATGGGTGATATGAACAAACGCCGTGGCAGAATTATTTCAACAGACCAAGAGGGTGAAAACAGTATCGTTACTTGTGAAGTTCCCGAAAGTGAAATTTTAGATTACACCGCTGAACTTCGTAGTTTCACTCAAGGCCGTGGTAGATTTACTCAAGAATTTACTAGATACGAAGAAGTTCCTTTTGAAGAAACTGCTAAAATTATAGAACAAGCAAAGAAAGATAAAGAATAACAATTAGTTAGGCAAGCCGAAACATCGGCTTGCCTAACGCAAGGAAAAATTATGATACTTAGCGTATGCCCTAATCCTAGTATTGACTGTACTATGGAACTTGAACAACTCGTAGTTGGAAGATTAAATAGGGTAAACAATAAAATAGTAACCTATTCTGGCAAAGCGTTGAATTCCGCAATAGGTGTTAAAAGGCTTGGTGGCGATAGTTTTGCTACGGGTTTTATGTATGAAAACGAAGGTAGTTTATTTGCAAGCAATCTTGATAAAGAAGGGGTAAAAAACACTTTCGTTTGGAATAAAGGTCACGTTAGAACTAATTATAAGGTAGTTGACAATAAGTCAATGCTCACGGAAATCAACGATAAGGGCGAAGAAGTTCCGCTTGAAAATCAACAGAGATTATTATCTCTCGTTGAAACGTTATCGAAAAGTTCTTCGGTGGTTATAATGAGTGGTTCACTTCCACTAGGCGTAAGTGATGATTATTACTTTCAACTTGCAAGCGTGGTAGACAAAAACGCAAAAATTATAGTAGACACAGAAGGCGAAAAGTTGACAAAAGCTTTAAGGCACGGCGTTTATATGGTAAAGCCTAATTTAAGAGAACTTGAACAAATTGCAAATTGTTCGTTATCTTCTCGTAGCGATATGCTTAAAGCGTGTTATTCACTCATTGATTTAGGGGCGGAAAACGTTTTATTATCATTAGGGCGTGAAGGCGCAATTTTAACTGACGGGTCTAATTCTTATTTTTGTAAAAGCGCAAACGTTGCGGTAAATTCTACCGTTGGCGCGGGAGATAGTATGATTGCGGCGGCTTCTCTTATGATAGAGCAAGGCGCAGATAAGCCCGAAATTTTAAGAAATGCGGTATCTGCTGGTACTGCGTCAATAACAACCCCTGGTACAAATTTATTTTATAGAGATAAATTTGAAGAAATTTACGGAAAAGTTTTCGTAGAAAAGGTGTAAAATTATATTATGATTACTTTGAAAGACTTAAAAAATGACGAAGAAGTAAAAGTCTTAATAAAAACAAGTGAAAAGCAAATTGACGCTTTAGCATATACCGAGCACTCGGTAAGGCACGCGTCGATAGTTGCATCTTGGACGGAAATGATATTAAAAGAAACGGGCAACACTCCCAAACTTTGTAAACTTGGCGAGATTGCAGGTTATCTTCACGATATAGGGAACTCTTTATCTCGTTACGACCATGCAGGTAGCGGAGCGCTCCTTGCATATAACATATTAAACCGTTTAGGTATGAAATATTCTGACTCTGCTGAAATTATGATGGCTATCGGCAATCACGACGAGAAAAACGGCATTCCCGTAAGTGTTTTAACTTCGGCGTTAATTATTGCCGATAAGAGTGACGTTCACAAATCACGTGTTCGCCACAAAGTATTAAACAAAGATACTAATATTCACGATAGAGTAAACTTAGCGGTAAACCGCTCCTACGTTAACGTTGATAAAGAGCATAAGAGAATTGACACCGTTATCGAAACCGACGATGCAATTTGTTCGGTAGCCGATTATTTTGAAATTTATCACGGCAGAATGCTAATGTGCACCAAAGCCGCTGAACTTATGGGTTATAAGTACGGGCTAATTATCAACAATGTAAGGATGTTATAGTTTTAAGCCGTTATAAACGGTGCTATGCTTTGTTACTGCCGTCAAGTTACGATTACAATGACCGAAAAGGTCTATTGTACCCGATAACTTGCCGTCGAGCCTCGCCTAGCTTGTTTCTAACGTCTTAAACCAAGCATTGAATAGGCTCGGTTGTTGCTAAACAAATATAATAAAAACGCTCGGAATTTGATGTGAACCCAAAAGTTTAGACAAAAAATTAAATTAAATATATTGGAATTGAGTTCGGTATTTTACCGGACTCATTTTCAATTTTAAAGATATTCTTTCGTTGTTGTAATAGTTAATATATTCGTGTAGCTTTTGTA
>JAZRSR010000041.1:0-131611 GCA_045651665.1 Christensenellaceae bacterium | reverse complement strand
GCATTTTCGAAAATAAACCGACTTGCCTAGCCAATCCACCCTCGAAATAAATTGTTTTGGTGGGAGTTACAGGGCTCGAACCTGTGACCCTCTGCTTGTAAGGCAGATGCTCTCCCAGCTGAGCTAAACTCCCACGCAAAGCGCGTTTTCTCAAAACGCTCTATTAATATAACATTAATTTTTATTTTTAGCAACTGTTTTTAAGCATTTTTTTTATTTTTATTTGAAAAAATTCTATTAAGTTTAATTTTTATACGCCTAAACAAGTTCAAAACCTTTCTAAGCCATACCCACTTACACCAAAATGCTTTGTAAATTTTATGTTTTGCGCTCTTTTTAAGATCAATATACTTCTCGCCTTTATAATAACCTACTAAAACGCCGAGAACGTTTTCATCTTTTACACCGTACTCTAAAACGAATTGATTATCCCCCCAAAAAACGTAAGAATCTGGCAAAACCTTATAAACCCTATGCAAAACGTTGAGCCCACTACTTCTTTTATATAAGGCGATGTCCCCACGCTTTAGCCTATTGATTTTTTTAACTATGTAAACCTTATCCCTACCCTCTATAAACAAGGGGTTCATACTCGTACCCTTAAATGCAGTTATTATAAAACCTTCTTTTAAGAGCCCTTCTTCGAGCGAAATGTTAATCATCTATTGCTCCTATCTCTTTAAGCTTTGCAATAACTTGCAAAACGTCGTTCCTTATTAACTCTTCAGGCGCGTCATACTCGTCGAGCATAGCCTTAACAACATCGTCAACCGTAGCGCCTTTTGAAAGAGTTTTCCAAATAAGAGCGCCCGATTCGTTAAGCGTTAAATAGCCGTTGAGTTTTTCAGCGTTAGCGCCAACGCCAACTACCACGCTCAACCCTTCTTCTTTAGACATTTCTCTTAAAATAAAACCTTTTTTAATCTTCATAACATTATCCTCTCGTACGAACATTTGCCCGCGCTAATATCTTTGTTACAGTTAACTTTGAAAAACTTAGATTTAGCCATAATTACGGATAAAATCTCTAAAACTTTTTCAGCGGTTTCCTCATCTTCAAAGCCCATTGATTGCTCGAATAACACCTTTAAGAACGTAGCAGGGTCTACCCTTTGAACGGAATTTTCTTCCGCTCTAACTATTAAACAAATAGCGTCTAATGGGGCGGAAATATTATCGCCCAAACAATGCTTACCGTTCCATGGCGAACCGTAAACCACAACGCTATCCCCTTCAATTTTAAGTATAGGCTTATCGTCGTTTATATATGTTAATTTATCCCCTAAATACTCTCTTAAAAGGGAGGTATGGGTTGATTTTCCCGTTCCGCTAGGCGCCGTAAAGACGTACGCTTTACCGTTTACCATTACCGATGAGCCGTGAAATAACATAGCGTTATAATCAAATAACAACACTTTCATAACCTTTCTTAAAATCGCCAAATTTTCAACGTAAAAAGGAGGCTCGTTAGGCATCAATGAAAGTTCGTTTTCAAGTTCCAAATCAGAAACGCAAATTTCAACTTTTGCAGTATCGCTACCAAAGTATTCATATTTTTCAAACATCTTTTGCGTGTAAGAATACTTATATTCAACGTTCATAAGCACTCCCGCGATACTATAAACCTTTTTCATAAACTCAACCTTAAAAAAAATACGGCTATAAAACCGTATTTTATTATAACATTATTAACTTTTATTGTCAACCTACAGTTTCTCTTTCCGTTCGTAAAATCTCAAAATCAAACTCTTTATCCAAATCGAATTCAGTTGCGCTATCAAACGCTGCGAGTTTTGATACCGAAACTTCGTAAGCGGTAAGCAGTTTAGTTTCGTTTTCATTTATCTTTTTTTGGTATTCCCTTGACTGAATCCTACCCGATAAGGCAATTTTCTCCCCTACGGTAAGATTTTTAACAAATCTTGCGTTCCTACCCCACGCAATACACGGGATATAATCACTCTTATTATAAGCACGGTTAACCGCAATTAGAATATCGGCAATTTCTCTATTAAAAGGCGTTGTTCTATATACGGGCGGTTTGCAAATGTAACCGCATAAAACTACGTTGTTAGGATTTTTAGCGTAGTCTTCAGGAAGTAACTCTCTAATAAATACCGTAAGCATAAGTTTTGACTTTCCGTCAACTTGCTTGTTATAACTTCTAAACTGCCCTATAGCCGAAATTATAGAGCCTATTTTTAATTCTTTTGACTCAATTAACCTTTCAGAAATAGTAACGGGTAACACGTCTGCTTCGCCTGAGAGCCTTTTAACCATAACGTCCATTTCATAGAATCCTTCGCCGTAAACCCCGTGCGAAAATTTTGCTTCTGTAACGATTTCCCCTTTAAGGTAAACTTTGTTGTTTTGTTTTTCAACGTTAATCATTTTGAATTTGTACTCCGAAAGAATTTATTTTATAGTTTTCTTTATATATAAGTTCGCTAATAGGCACGAATTTATAACCTTTTTCTATTAAATTAGACAAAACGTAAGGTAGCGCTTTATAAGTATTCTCGCCGTTATTATGGCACAAAATTATAGAACCACTCTTGGTTTTTGAAACTACTCGGTTGACGATTTTTTCGGTAGTTATATCTTTCCAATCCAAACTATCAACGTCCCATTGAATAGTATATAACCCCAAGTTTTTAGCAACTGAAATAACGTTATCGTTATAATCGCCGAACGGCGCTCTAAAAAGTTCAACCTTTTTTGCGGTTAAATTTTCAATGGCGCTAATTGAAGATTGGAGTTCTTCTTTTATTTTTTCTTGCGATAAAGTGCTCATTTTAGGATGCGTTTTACTATGCGTTCCTATCTCGTGCCCACGCTTTACTATTTCTTTTACCATATCTGGAAATTTACTAACCCAAAACTCAACGCAAAAGAAAGTGCACTTAACTTTATACTCGTCTAAAATATCAAGTAAAGTTAGCGTGTAGTCAGCCCCGTAAGCGCAATCAAAGGATATAGATATTTTATTATCATCTCTTTGAACGCTATAAATAGGAAGCTTTCTATTGCTACCGCCAAAGTAAACGGCTGACGCGCCCGTACTATAAACTACCGACGATAAACCTATAAAAATAACCGCTATAATCGTTGCAAATACAACGAACATTTTGTTTAATTTTTTAACTATCATAATTATACCAAGTGATTGTGAGTTAATTTTGTAAAGTACTGTCGTATTTTAGAAATAAAAGTCTAAAAATTATCACAATTACGATATAGTATATTATTTAATTTTCAAATTTATTACATAAAAAAACACGCTCAAACGAGCGTGTTAAAAAAGTTTAATACATATATTTTTCTAAAAAACAAGCGGTATCTTCATCGCTTTTTAACCTTAATAATACTTTATGGTTACCTTGTTCTTGAACAAAATCGGTATACCCGTTATCATCTATAACGATGCGCCCCGCGTTAGATAGCAACCAATAATCATTTTCACCAAAAACGCTAAACAAGGCGGTAATAGGATCCCAACTCGGCCTTAAACCACCGCAATTCACCGCGTACGCTAAGCCGGTAGGTAAACCTAAATCTTTCATAAAATTCTTGCCCGTATAAACCGACTTTCCAACTTCAAAAGGAACGAATACAACTGGGCAAGTAACGTTCTGTAAAACGTACTTTGCGCTTGAAACGTCCATCATAACGTTCCACTCCACCATATCCCCTTTTTTAATAATATCGCCGTCATAGGTAAAATTACCAGCCATAGCAATAAACTCTAAAACTTTTTTATTAAAGAGTTGAACGCCCGTTAACGGCGAAATTTCATCAGGTTGACTTGTTAACAAATTGTAAATATTGCGCTGGTAGCCTATTGCAACCATAGTAATAGATAGATCTTGGCTTCCAGCCAAAACCCTTCTCATAACTTTAACGGCATCTTCCCCTGCATTATCTCTATACGGGTTATTGTAAACCGCGTTTAAGGCTCTACCGTACGCACCGTATACTGAAATATCTTCAGCAAGCCCTTTATCTTTTAATTCGCCTAAAGGGACGTTTAAGCCGTAATAATTACAAAGCACGGATGCTGATTGCAAACTATCACGCCTTGATGACGACGCGGTTATTCCAACTATATTACACTTACCTAACTTTGATAAATTTGCAAGTATTGATATAGCGCCTACGTCGTCGCAATCGTTACCAAGATCAGTATCTAAAAAAACGTTTTTCATTATATCTTAATGTTTTACATAGTTCTTAGTATTAAAAATACTAAAAGAGAAGTAACTACCGCAAAAAGTATTGACATTATTATTCCAAACACTTTCGAACGTCCGCTTTGATTATTGTTATCGTTCATAACATTCCCCTTTCATACTAAATTTACTTGCTATTGCCTATTAAATCTTGCCAATAGAAATCTTTAAGCACTTTTCTGAGCATTTCCGAATCGGCGTATCTTGTAAGTTTTCCGCTTTGAGCAATAGAGATAATACCAGTTTCTTCAGAAACGATAATGCTCGTTACGTTAACCATTTCCGTAATACCAATACCCGCTCTATGCCTTGTGCCGAGTTCTTTGGGAAGATCAGCCTCTTGAGATAAAGGAAGGAAACAGCCCGCCGCCAAAATTTTATCGTTTTGAATTATCATAGCCCCGTCGTGAAGAGGGGTTTTAGGAAAGAAACAACTCTCAATCACAGCGCTTGAAATGTTTGCGTTAAGCTTTACGCCACTATTTATAACGTTATCGGGAATCTTAGTGTTAGAAAGCACTATAATAGCGCCCGTATCGTTTTTAGACATATTTTGAACTGCCTTAATAATCTCGTTAATACATTGAGTTACGAGTTTTGCAGACGACTTAACTACGTTAGAAACGTCTTTCGACTGATAACCTCTTGAAAACTTAACGTTCCATACCGCTCTTTTAATTTCAGTTGCAAAGAGCAATACTACGCAAATTACGAAACCAACGTAAATTATAGTAAACTCAACTCTCGTTAAATCCGAAATAATAGTTGAGAACGCCATTATTAAAACGAATACAAAGTATACTACCGATACTTTGAAAGCGTTATTTTTTCTAAAAATCCTAAAGACAAACATGTTGAGAAGGAGCAACATAAAAAGTAAAAGCCCGTCGTACAAACCGAAAGACTTAAAAACTTCTACCGACTCACTTAAAAAATCTAAAATTATTTGTTTAATATCCATAATTTACTCCGTAACGATGGTGTTGAGTATCGAGTTCCAAAGAGCGGAATCAACTGATAATTCCCCACTTTTGAAAGCCCCGTCGTAATAACTTAATTTATCGCAAATTTGCTTTAAGCGTTTTGCGGTAAACTTTTTCGCTTGTTCTCTTGCTTTTTTAATAACAAACTCTTTCGTTTCTAAAACGGAAGCGAGTTCTAAATTAGTAGCCCCGGATATGCTAACGTGAAGCAACCTTCTAAAATGATAGTACAAAGACACGAAAAGCCTATGCGAATCTTGATTTTTATTGAGCATATCTTGTAAAATTTCAAACGCCCTATCGTAAGCCTTTCTTGAAACCGCATCGGTAAGTTCGTAAATTTCAAAATCAACAGTTTTAGCAACTAACGTTTCAACCGTTTCTTCATTAATTTCGGAATTCTCACCAACGAAACTTATTAGTTTTTCAACTTCACCACTAATCCTAGTCATATCCATACTAGAATATTCTATAATTTTTTCAATCGCCGATGAAGTTATTATAACGTTTGAATCTTTCGTTCTCTTTTTAATCCAACCAACTATAACGTCTTCATCCGCTTTTTTACAGTCAACGAAAGTTACCGTTTCCATTTTTTTAAGATTATCGCACTTTTGCTCGTTTACTATACATAAAACCGTGGTTTCAGACGGATCTTGAAAAACCTTTTTAATAGCCTTGTGCTTAAGGTCTTGAGCGGTTGGGTAAAAATCTCTAACGACTACATAACGCATATCACTCATAAAAGGATAACTCTCGGTAGCGGAAAGCAAACTTTCAGGATCGGCTTTGATATCTTGCCCGTAAAAATTGGTAAGGTTAAGATCGGGCTCTGATAACGCTTTGTCTTTAATAAGCCTTAAAGCGTTTTCCCTTAAAAACGCATCTTCCCCTTCAATAAGATATATTAAATTAAGTTTATCACTCAAACTTTTTTTAAGTTCACGAAATTTCAAAGCACACCCCTATAAACAAGGACCTATTATTATATACATTTTATCATTAAAACAAGAAAAAATCAATACTAAAATTAAGTATTTACTATACAAAAGGCTAAAACAGTAATAATTATAATTATTATACGCAAAATAACGTACGTTTTTACTTTGAAATTAAACTTATTTGCAAAGGAATACAAAAATAGATAATACGGTACTGAAGAAACACCGAATTTTAATCTCGTTATAGTAAATAGTTCAACGTTTGCGTGGTTTAATAAAAATTCAGTTATCATAAAAGTTATTTCCGGTACTATCGCAAATATTGGCGCGTTAAATATTGCAAGCAAAATAGAACTTAAAAATATTAGCGGATATAAAAATGAAATAAAAGGTATTAGCGCCATATTAAATAAAAAACTAAATATTGAAAAACTGCCGAATAAATCAAGTAAAATGGGAGTTGCAACAAGTTCGGCAACAACGCTCGCTGAAAGTAGTTTTGAAAGTGTTTTAGGAAGATAATTAGATAGATATTTAGATAGAGGCGTAGCAAGTAATATTAGCCCTAAATACACCGAAAAAGAAAGCAAAAAAGACGCCGTAAATAAATCGGTAGGATTAATCAATAATACGATAAACGCGCTTATTGATAGATTAGTAGTTCCGTCAGGTTTTCTACCCGTTAAAAAGGCTATTTCTCTAACGGTAACTATTATAAACGCCCTAATCGACGATGGAGAAAATCCGCAAAACCCTACGTAGCATATTAATATAAAAACTACGGTTATAAATCTAAATTCACCCTTTACTTTTATAAGTTTTAATACCGTTAATAACACCCCGTACATAAGCCCTATATGAAGACCTGACACGGCAAATAAATGGGCAACGCCTATCACTTGGTATTTATATAAAACGCTATCTAAAACGTAACAAGTATCTCCCGTTAAAAGAGCGTAAGTCAAACCGTAATTATCCCCTGCGTGATTTTCTAAAGCAAGGAGCAATTTACTTCTTAAAACGGCAATTAAACCGTTTAGATCGCCAATTTTTATAATGGCAACGTCGTCGGCAAAATAAAACACGTCGTAAGAATACGGTTTATCTAACAAATTAAAATTTGCGGTAAAACTTATTTCGCTACCGTAATACAACCTTTCTAAAGAAGTTATATTAAGATAGCACAAAGCGTTTTGATTGCCTAAAAAATCGCCTTTAACAACTAACGAATAATAGTACCTACAGTCAATAAAATTCTCAGAGTAAATTTCGTGAGCGTACCCCACGAAAGAACCTTTACCAATTGAACGATTAACGCTATTTAGGTCTATATCAATTAAAAACAAACCTAATATTAATAAAATTAAACAAATTGCAAAGATAACTACGTAAAACTTTTTATCTTTATAAAAACAAAAGGCGGAAATTATAAGCAACGTTAAAGCAAGTAATAAAAACAAACTAAAAGAAAGCCACATTAAAGAATTTGCCCTCATACCGCCGAGTAAAATTCCAAATATAAGCCCCGCTGTTATTAAAACGGCGGGGCGCAAGTTAAAGTAGTTCTTCTTTTGTAAAAGCATAATTAAAATTCGTAAACTTTTCCTTCTACCGCAATTTCAGAGTTAAGAGAAACGCTCTTTATCTCCATTTCAACGTCATTATCTTCGTAAGCGTAGCCAATATGGGTAACGATAACTTTACCTTTTGTAAACTTTGAAAATTCAGACGCTTGCTTTATACTCATATGCGGTTTTTGCGGATTATAATCTTTTTCTAAAAACGCGCCGTCAAGCAACGCTAAATTACAATCACTAACGAGTCGTTCAATATTTTCGTTAAGCGTAGTGTCCCCAGAATAAGCAAAAGTAGACTTACCATCGCTAATCTTAACACCGTAGCAAAGTACGGGGTGCGTCATTTTATAAAAACTAAATTCTAACCCGCTATCTTTATAAACCTTTCCTTCTTCAATAAAAATTAAATTGAACTCTTTAATGCTTTCAAGCACTTTAAGTAATGGGCAATCAAACTTTGGAAGATATACGTTTAACTTTTCATTTTTCCCTGAAAAAGCGTGCGCGTAAGAAAGTACGCCTATATCCGCCGTGTGATCAAAGTGAAGGTGCGAAAGTATCACAAATGAAAGTTTATCAACCGTTACGCTATTTTGAAGGCGTGAAACAGCGCCAGAACCAACGTCAATTAAAACGGTAGCGTTAGCGCTTGATAGTAAGTATGACGAAGTCGCCCCTCCTTTTTTAGGGAACGGCCCGTATTTGCCAAGTATAGTAAGTTTCATATTATAACTCTAAAACTAAATTATCGTTTTCTTCTTTAATTTTTATAAAGACGGGGGTTTCCCATCTCTTTTGATCTCTTCTATAAAAATTAGGAGAGTGAATAGATAGATATTTTTGCCCGTCGTGATCGGTAAAAATCATACCGTGCCCACCGTCGAAAGTATCTCCGTTTATTTTCTTTGAAAATAAAGGTTCGTTAGGTTGAATCCAATTTCCGTCAATCTTTCCGTTGTCGCTCCTTGCAACCATAACGCAATACTCTAACACCGTTTGATAGTTAGACCAAAGCATTAATAAACTACACTTTTTTGTCCTATACAAATAGCAACCGTCAGTTACGTTGAGAACGGGGAAATTTGGACTATCCGCCCTAAAAATTTCTTTAGGCTCACTAATCATTTCAGTAAGTTCTTTATTCATTTTGGCAACCGCCATACGGCCTATTTTATCGGGAGCAGTAGCGTGCTCGTCAACGTAAACAACCCAAGGCTGGCCGTCTTCGTCAACGTATAACGTAGCGTCTATACTGCACTTGTCTTTCGGCGTAAAAATGCCGTTTGAAATTTCTTCAAAAGGACCTTCCGGACTATTTGATCTAAACGTTGCGCAACCCCTAAAACCCGTTTCAAGCGATAAGTAGGTAGTAAACATATAGTAAGCGCCGTTATACTTATAAACTTCGGGCGCCCACCTAATTTCACCTGCAAACGCAGGCGGATTTACAACTATATTTTTATCAAGTTGCACCCACTCGCCGTCAAGCCTACCGCTAGTGTTTTTATAAATTTTCCACTCCGAACCATACATATAATAGGCATCGTCTTCAACTAAAACGAAAGGATCTCTCAATCTTCTAATATTAGTTGTAATCATAACTCACTCCTTAATTAATTCATCAATAAGTTTATCTACCATACATAACATTCTCGGTAAATGGAACGGACCTTTGAAAGTAGAACCCTTAGTAGACGGCATAGTAGGCTTACCGTCACGGCGGAGATATCCGTACCACTCGCCGTATTCTTTATCGTGGAAATGCTCTACCGCCCAATCGCAAGTCTTGTAGAATTTATCAAGATATTCTTCCTTTTTAGTATCCCTATAAAGCATAAGTGAAGAAATTAAAATCTCGTTGTGAGGCCACCATAGTTTCATATCGTGCTCGTAACTTTCAGGCGGAAGCCCCAATGCGTCTATAAAGTACAATAAACCGCCGTATTCCTTATCCCAACCTGCATTAAAGGCATTGTTAAAGATTTCTTCACACTCGGAAATTAACGCATTATCCCCCACTTTTTTAGCGTATTCAAGTATAAACCATACGCCTTCAATATCGTGGCCGGGATTTACTATTCTACCGTCGGTATAACTAAGGTTTGCCTCGCCGTTAACCCCTACGTTTTCAAGCAGACACTTAAGGTCTTTTTTAACGTGATACTTGAAAATATCTTCAACGCAAGCCTTTGCTCTTTCAAGGTATAAACCTTCGTTTTCTTTATCAACCTTGAGCATAATAAGCGTCATATTAAGATAGATCATCGGATAACCAAACGCTCTACCCGAACGAGTTTCAGGAATAGTTTTAGCGCCAAGACCCGTAGGGTCTTTTGCTCCGTGCCATAAATTCCAATAAGTTTCGTAAGCCTTTTTAGCCCTTTCTAAATATTCTTTCTCGCCCGTTATTCCATAATACTCGGCGTTTGCCATTGAGTAGAAAGTTTCAGAGTAAAAATATCTTCTTTGGCGAAGTGGCTTCCCGTCGCCCGTTACGGTAAAATAAAGCCTATCGCCCATTTCACGGTTAATGCAGTATTTTTCCAAAAAATCTAAACAACTCTTGCTTGCATCAAGCCACTCTTTTTTAACGCCGTAATTAGAGCAAAGCCAAGCAAAAGTCCAAGCGCATCTACCTTGCATCCAAACGCTTTTATCGGTTGAATAAACTTTGCCCGTTCTATCTAAACAAGTGTATACGCCACCGTTTTCTTTATCAATACCGTTTTTAAGCCAAAATTCTACGCACTCAATAAGTTGGTCTTTAACTTCTTTTTGAGTTTTAATAAGCCTTTGTTTATCCATAATAACTCCTATTATTATCAACGGAATTATTATAACACAAAGATATATCTTTGTAAATATCAAAAAACACTTATTTAGCAATAAAAAAGATTATAAATAAACTATTAAAGTTTACCCGTCATATGACGGCCGAACCACGAGTGGTTCTCCCCACCGAAACCCACAACAAAAGCGCATCGACATAAGTCAATGCGCGGATACTATAAACTAATGTATAACTTGTACTGTTGACGGTGGATACAAACATACCCCACAAGCGGGGCCCCTGTTTGACCTTAGCCCGTCAAGGTAGGTCCGTCATAGACGGCCGAACTACACGTGGTTCGTATAATCCACCCGAACCCACAACAAAAGACCATCTCAATTGATGGTCTTTTGTTGGTGGGGAGAGGTGGATTCGAACCACCGAAGGGAAACCCGACAGATTTACAGTCTGTTGCCATTGGCCGCTCGGCAACCTCCCCAAATATAAAGTTTTAATGGAGCTGGCGATTGGAATCGAACCCACAACCTGCTGATTACAAGTCAGCTGCTCTGCCAATTGAGCTACGCCAGCGTAAGTGGTGCCTCGGGGCGGAATCGAACCACCGACACGGGGATTTTCAGTCCCCTGCTCTACCGACTGAGCTACCGAGGCAAAAAAATAAAAATGGCGACCCGGAACGGGTTCGAACCGTCGACCTCCAGCGTGACAGGCTGGCGTTCTAACCAACTGAACTACCGGGCCATAGCCATTTTTAATTTTACATAATTTATTAAGTGGTGGGCCTTCAGGGACTCGAACCCCGGACCAATCGGTTATGAGCCGACCGCTCTAACCAACTGAGCTAAAGGCCCTCGTAATTAATGGTCGGGGTGAAGAGGCTCGAACTCCCGACCTCATGGTCCCAAACCACGCGCGCTACCAACTGCGCCACACCCCGCTTTGCCTACGCTTGTTTATAATATAATAAACTTACGAGTTTGTCAAGCAAAATACAAGTATGTTTACAAAAAACCTTAAGTTTTCAGTAGGCACCAACTTTCGATTGCCTAATTATATTAGCATATTGATAAAATTATTGCAAGCGTTTTTATTATGTTTTTCAAAATTTTTATAAAAAGAAAATTTAACGCCCCGCTAACCTTTGTCAGCGGGGCGCTTTTAGTAAATTTATTGATAAATTAACGATTAATCAATCTTCATACCTTTAATTTTTTGAGCGAGTTCTTCGTTAACGTCATCATATGCTGAAAGCATAGGAGCAACGTCATTACCCTTTCTTCTTTCAAAGTAATTCTTTGTGATTTTAATAAGTAAACCAGAAAGACCTATAAGCGCAATTAAGTTAGGTAACGCCATCAACGCATTAGTCATATCAGAGATAAGCCATACGAAGTCAGCGCCTAAATTATCACCGCCAAAGAAAGTAAGTAAGCCGATACCAATAATCATTATAACGTAGATTACGTTGAATACCATTTCACTCTTTTTACCAAAGATGTATTGACAAGCCTTAGCACCGTATACTGCCCAAGCAAGAATAGTAGTGAACGCAAAGAGCGGTAAAATGATTGAGAAAGAATATTTACATACAACGCCAAACCAACCGCCAACGCTTGAGAAACTTGCAAGAGCAACGGTTGCGCCACTCTCACCGCCAAGGTTAGCAGTAAGAACGAAGAGAGCCGTTAAAGTACAAATTACGAAAGTATCAAGGAATACTTCGAAGATACCCCAAAGACCTTGTCTAACAGGTTCAACTTCAGAAGAAGTTGCGTGAGCGATGGGAGAAGAACCAAGACCTGCTTCATTACTGAATACGCCACGAGCAAAACCGTAACGCATAGCAGACATAATACCGTAACCTGCAAAGCCACCAAGGATTGACTTAGTAGTGAATGCGCTAGCAAAAATTGATGCAAACGCTGCGGGAATAGCCGCGCCGTTAATACAAATAACTATTATTGCAAGAATTAAGAATAAAATTGCCATAAACGGAACTATCATAGAAGCAACTTTACCAATTCTCTTAATACCACCTATAACAACGAGAGCGGTAACTACTGCAATAACGATTGCAGTAACCCAAGTAGGAATATGGAAAGTAGTGTTCCAGTTTGATTGAATAGTATCCGCTTGAACTGAACTCATACCGATAGCGGCAAGCATTGCAAATACAGCAAAAACAACCGCAAGCCATCTACATTTTAAGCCCTTTTCAATATAGAACATAGGTCCGCCAATGTATTCACCCTTTTCATCTTTCTTTCTAAAGAAGAGTGAAAGCGTAATTTCAGCGTATTTAGTAATCATACCGAAGAACGCAGAAATCCACATCCAGAACACCGCGCCTGGACCACCTGATAAAATAGCGGTGGTAACGCCAACGATGTTACCAGTACCAACAGTTCCTGAAACTGCGGTTGAGAACGCTTCGAAGGGAGAAATCGCCTTATCGTTATCAAGAGTGAGTTTTTCACCCTTCATTTGACGGATAGAACGCCCCATAGTTTGTTTCATTGAATAGCCAAATTTTCTTACTTGGAAAGCTTTAAGTCTAACCGTTAAGAAAACACCGCTTGCAATAATTAAAGCGAGCATTGGAATACCCCATAAAATATTGCCGTCAATCCAATTAAGTACGTCGTATAAAACCTGCATAAATACTCCTTTATAGCCAATAAAAAATCGGGCAAGAAGAATTCTTACCCGAAAACAAAATACACCTTTAATTAATAAAAGTTAAAATCTGTCCTTTTACCTGAGAGTTTCACAACGATAGTTGCTTGCACCTTCGGTACTCGTTTAAGAGATTCTCCAGAGCGCCTACGCTCACAGTTTTACCTGCAAGTTTTACCAGCTAATATTTAATTTACTTTATTATAGCAAAACGCTAAATTTTTTGCAACTAATTTACACCTATAATCAAAAAAAACTCAAAATAATTTATCCGCCCTTTATTTGTTTGACAAATAAACGTTAAAATAATAAAATTAACTTATGAAAACACGTGAAAATATTAGAAATATAGCAATAATAGCGCACGTTGACCACGGTAAAACTACTCTCGTTGACGCGCTCCTTAAACAAAACGGAATTTTTAGAACTAACGAAGTGGTTCAAGATAGAGTAATGGACTCTAACGATCTCGAACGCGAACGCGGTATCACCATTTTAGCAAAGAACACCGCAGTTAATTATCAAGGCGTTAAGATTAATATTATAGACACTCCTGGCCACGCAGACTTCGGCGGTGAAGTTGAACGTATCCTTTCAATGGTAGACGGCGTTATTTTACTCGTTGACGCAGTTGAAGGCTGTATGCCCCAAACTCGTTACGTTCTTAAAAAAGCGTTATCACTCAATAAAAAACCCATCGTAGTTATTAATAAAGTTGATAAAGGCGGAGATCTTGATAAAACTATGGATAGCGTTATCGAACTCTTTATCGAACTTGGCGCTAACGACGATCAGCTTGACTTTAAGACCGTTTACGCTTCCGCAAGGCTTGGCTGGGCTACAACCGACTTAAGTAAACCCACTACCGATATGAGTGATTTGCTTAAAACGGTTATAGAAGAAATCCCCGCTCCCGTAGGCGAATTTGAAGGCGGGCTTCAAACTCTTATTTGCAACGTTGATTATGACGAATACGTTGGTAGAATCGGCGTTGGCAAAATAGTAAGGGGCTCCGTTAAAGATATGCAAGCAGTTTCGGTTTGCCACACTAACGGCACCGTTTCAAACTCAAAAATCGGTAAACTCTATCAATTTGAAGGGCTTAAGCGTGTAGAAGTTGAAAGCGCAACGGTTGGCGATATTATAGCAATTTCAGGTATTCCAGACATTAATATTGGCGAAACCGTATGTTCTCTTGACCTTCCCGAAGCACTCCCCTTCGTAGCGATTGACGAGCCTACTATTTCTATGATGTTTATGGTAAACAACTCGCCTTTTGCAGGCAAAGAAGGAAAATTCGTAACTTCTCGCCACTTAAGGGCAAGGCTTTATAGAGAGATTGAAACCAACGTTTCAATGCGTGTTGAAGATACCGATAGCGCAGATACTTTTAAGGTGTTTGGCAGAGGCGAACTCCACTTATCTATCCTTATTGAAGAAATGCGCCGTGAAGGTTACGAATTCCAAGTATCACGCCCAAAGGTTATCTTTAAGGAAATAAACGGCAAAACTCACGAACCTATGGAAGATTTGGTAGTTGAAGTTCCCACCGAATACGTTGGCGCGGTTATGAGTAAACTTGGCGAACGCCGTGGCGAACTCGTTTCAATGGATGCTGACGATAGAGGCGGTACTAAACTCAACTTTAAGATTCCGTCAAGGTGCTTAATAGGATATCGTAACGAAATGCTTACCGACACTAAAGGTTTTGGCACGATGGCGTCGGTTTTTGCAGGTTACGAACCGTATAAAGGCGATATTAAAGAAAGAAATCGAGGCTCACTCGTATGCTTTGAAGCAGGCGTTACAACGCAATACGGCTTATTTAACGCCCAAGAGCGTTCAACCCTATTCGTTTCCCCCGGTCTTAAAGTTTATGAAGGCATGATAGTAGGCGTCAACTCAAGAGATGAAGACTTAGTAGTTAACGTATGCAAGGTAAAACACTTAACTAATAACAGAGCAAGTGGTAGCGACGATTCGCTTAAACTTGTTCCGCCAACCATTATGAGTTTAGAGCAATGTATGGAATTTATTGCGGACGACGAACTTTTAGAGCTCACCCCCACTTCAATTAGACTTAGAAAGAAAATCTTATCTAAAGACCTTCGTATGAAAGAGTGGGCAAAAAATAGAAAATAAGCATTATAAAACCGCTTGCGGAAATTCCGCAAGCGGTTATTTTATTCTATTGATTTTTTCTTATTGAAAAGTTTAACGGGATCAAACTTAAATTCGGTTATCATCATAGCCACAAATATTATAATAAAGCCTATAATAAGCCAAACGGTTAATTTTTCATCCCCCAAGATTACGCTAAACAAAGTACCGAACACCGCTTCTAAACTGAGGATCAACGACGCTTGGTTGGTAGTCGTGTGCTTTTGCCCAAAAATTTGAGCCATTTGAGCAAAGAGCGTGCATACGATTGCAAGATAACCTATCTTTAATATTTGTTCCAAGTTGAGATTGTATCCTTGCGGATTTACAGGAAGTTCAAAAATAAGGGTTAAAATACCACAAACAACGCCTACCGTTAATACTTCAAAGGTAAGAAGAACGCCAGTATCTTCGGGGTTTTGTTGGAACTTATTGATAAATATAATTTGAAGCGCGTAAAAGACTGCTCCGCCCAAAGTTAAAGCGTCGCCAAGGAGCAAGTTAGAACCCGTTTCAGTTTTACCTGAAAAGGAAACGAAACCTATACCAACAATTAACATAAACGCAGATATAAGGTTATAAACTTTGGGAGCGTTTTTAGTTATAAGCCAAGCGATAAACGGAACCATTACGCAATAAGCCGAAGTTAAAAAGGCGTTACGGCTAGGCGTTGTGTAAAAAAGGCCACGAGTCTGAATAATATAGGCAAAAACGAGTATTACGCCAAGTATTATACCACGCAAAATTACCTTTTTATCACTTTTAAGTATTTTGGGCATAAATATTAAAAACAGCAGTATCCCTGAAGACAAAAATCTTAACGCTAATACGAAAAGTTCGTTAACCGAAGATATAGTTTCTTTTAATATAAAGAAAGAAGTTCCCCAAGAAAGCGTTGCAAAAAGTAATAATAATTGCCCGAATAAATTTAATTTTTTATCTTTCATAACCATTTTATTATACTAAATCTATAGCGTTTTGGCAAATAAAAACTCCGCTTGTTAAAGCGGAATTTTTTATTCTACAATTTTTATAATTTTTGATTTTGTTCGGGGTTTAGAATCTGAAATCTTAACGCCAGACAAAAATTCTTTGATTGCATTATTGAACAAACTTTCATTAGAAGAATAAAGCGTTGCGAGTTTTTCTCCTTTTTCAACTTTATCTCCAACTTTTTTATGCAAGATTATTCCCGCTAAATAGTCTATTTTATCTTCCTTTTTATTTCTACCCGCACCTAAGATTAAACTTGAAATTCCAACTTTTTCAGCATTGAGTTCAGTTAAAAAACCACTCTCGCTTGATAGAATATCAAAACTCTTATCGGCAAAATACTTACCAGATAAAATATCGGTTAAATCTCCACCTTGATAAGACACGAACTCCTTGAATTTTGAAAGCGCCTTTCCGCTTTCAATCTCATTATCGAATAACCTTTCACAATACTCTCTATCCCCGTAACCAGAAAGGTGTAAAATTTCGGCGGTAAGCGTTTTTGAAACGGCGTATAGGTCGTTTTTCACCCTACCCGCCAATACGTCCAAAACTTCCTTAATCTCTAATGCGTTACCAACTAAACAGCCGAGCGGTTCGTTCATATCGGTAATAATTGCGGTAGTTTTTTTACCAGCGCCTTTGCCGATAGACACCATAACTTTTGCAAGTTCTTCAGCGGAAGTTAAGTCCTTCATAAACGCTCCGCTACCCGTTTTAACGTCTAAAACGATAACGTCGTCGTCCGCCGTGAGTTTTTTACCCATAATGCTTGACGCAATTAAGGGAATACTATCAATAGTTGCAGTAACGTCACGCAGAGAATAAAAAATCTTATCGGCAGGCGCTAAATCGCCCGTTTGCCCAATAATACTTACGCCACACTTTTTAGCAACCTCCAAAAACTCTTTGGTTGAAAGTTCCACCTTATATCCCTTTATTGATTCGAGTTTATCTACCGTTCCACCCGTATGCCCAAGCCCACGCCCACTCATTTTAATAGCGGTAACGCCAAGCGATGCAATCACGGGAGAAATTATTAAACTCGTTTTATCTCCAACGCCACCGGTCGAGTGTTTATCCGCCTTAACGCCCGTTATTCCCGTTGCAATAAACTTTTCGCCGGAATTTGCTATCGATAAAGTAAAATCTAAAGTTTCCTTTTCAGTCATACCGTTAAAGTAAACAGCCATCAAAAATGCGGAAACTTGATAATCTTTTATCTCGCCACTAACGGCGCCGTTAACTATAAAGTTTAATTCTTCGGTAGAAAGTTCGTAGCCGTCTCTTTTTTTCTTAATAACCTCGTATGCTCTCATCAAACAGATCTTCTCCATAAACTTTATTTAGGTTAAGCGCTGAAAGAACGGTTGTTGCAATACAATCAAAACCCCTAACCGTTCCTAAATTTTTAGACTTAATATTATTATTGTAAATAATAAGCGGAACGTCTTCACGCGAGTGGTCGGTAGAAGGCGTTGAAGGATCACACCCGTGGTCTGCCGTAATAATTAACAAATCGCTATCTGACAACCCGTTTATAAATTTGCCTAAAAAATTATCAAAATTGCTTATTTCTTTTGCGTAACCGTCAATATCGTTTCTATGTCCATAATGACTGTCAAAATCAACGTAATTAATAAAACAAAGCCCTGAAAAATCTTCGTCGAGAAGTTGCAAACTCTTTCTATACCCTTCGGCGTTAGACTTGGTTTTGTAACTCTTAGATATTCCTTGACCGCTAAATATATCGTAAATTTTACCAACCGAAATTACTTTATAGCCACTATCCTTAACGTCGTCAAGCATAGTTTTAGTGGGTGGTAGCAAGGAATAATCTTTTCTATAACCCGTGCGAATATAAGGGTATTTCCCCGTGAACGGGCGAGCGATAACTCTACCAACGTCCTTAAGCAATTCCCTTGCAATTTCAGAGTATCGATAAAGCGTTTCAACCGGAACAACTGTATCGTGCGTGGCTATTTGAAATACGCTATCTTGTGAAGTGTAAACTATAGGATAACCCGTTTTAATATGCTCTTTTCCGTAATCTTTAATAACTTCCGTTCCGGAATACGGCTTATTACATAGCGTTTTAACGCCTATTCTTTTTTCAAACTCACTAATTATCTCTTTTGGAAAACCGTTAGGATAAGTAGGAAGTGGGTTGTTAGATACTATCCCCGCAATTTCCCAATGCCCCAAGGTTGTATCTTTACCGTTGCTTTTTTCTTTAAGGCGCGCAAATACTGCGGTGGGATTATCTATTCCACCGCCAACCCCATCAATATTAAAAAGACCGAGTTTTTCTAAATTGGGAGCGTTAAAATATTCACTTTTTCTAATCGCGCCAAGGGTGTTGGAACCAAAGTCTAAAAACTTATCAGCATCGTCCGCTCCGCCTATCCCTAAGCTATCGATTACCATTAAATATACTCTATTTATCATTATCCATCTTTACAGCTACTTCAAGCGCCACTTTCATCATATCGGTAAAGGCGTTTTGGCGTTCTTCAGCCGTAGTTTCTTCCCCGGTTACCAAACTATCGGAAATCGTCAATATTGCAAGCGCGCGTTTTCCTAAACTACTTGCGTTAAGATAAAGAGCCGCCGCCTCCATTTCAACCGCCAGTACGCCCATTTTTGCAAACTCTTTAGAAATTGTGTTTTCCGAATAAAAAACGTCAGAAGAAAAGACGCCACCAACCTTATAGTTAAGTTTTAATTCTTCGCAAGACTTAGCGGCATGTGAAAGTAAAGTAAAATCGCAAGTAGGCGCAAATTTACCACTACCTAAAAAAGATTTTACCATATTGCTATCGGTTGACGCGCCTTGCGCAAGAACAATATCATAAATATTCAAATCTTTTGATAAAGCACCCGCCGATCCTACTCTTATAATATTTTCAACGCCGTAGAACTTAAAAAGTTCATAACTGTATATCGCCATTGACGGCATACCCATACCCGACGCCATTACCGAAACCTTAACGCCGTTATAATATCCCGTATAACCTTGAACACCCCTAACGTCGTTAACCAAAACTTTATCTTGTAAAAAATTATCCGCAATAAATTTTGCGCGTTTAGGATCGCCGGGCATTAATACCGTTTTTGCAAAATCGCCAAACTTAGCGCTATTGTGTGGTGTTGCCATAAATTACTCCTTATCGTTTCTTACTTTTAGTATAACCAAATTTCTTCTTTTTGTAAATAGCAAATGAAAAAAGACCTTAAAAGGTCTTTACTTCGTTGTTTTTATAAGTTGTAAATCTAATCGTATAGCCGTTTGTTTCAATAGGCTCTGAAGTATAAACGAGTTCAAAATTGGGTTTTTCATCAAGGTTTGGATAAAATACCGTTGCCTCACCGTCCGCCTCAACTTTAGTAACTAAAATTTCAGAGCAATAGTCAACCATCGTTCTATAAAACATTGCGCCACCGATTACAAAAATATCGTCGCTATCATATTTAGAAAGTTCTTTAGAAAGTTCTTCTAAAGTATATACGATAGTGCAATCATCCCTTTGAACGCCTTGTGGCGCTAAAACGATATTCGTTCTATTTTTAAGCGGTTTTGAACCCGGGAAGGAAAGTAAAGTATTATAACCCATACAACAAACCTTACCACTCGTACGTTCACGAAAAAACTTCATATCTTCAGGGATAGAAAAAAGTAAATCGTTATTTTTACCTATTCCCCACTTTTTATCTACTGCAACTATTGATTTCATTATATAGCAACCTCCAACTTACTATCAAGCGGTGTAGACTTATAGTCAACGAGCTTAAAATCGTCAACGGTAAAGTCGTAAAAATTCTTAACGTCTTTATTAACGATGAGTTTAGGCGCTTCGAACTGCTCGTTTTTGAACATAGTTTCAAGCGCAGGGATATGCCTATCGTAAATGTGCGCGTCAGATATAACGTGAACGAGTTCGCCAACTTCTAAATTTGAAACTTGAGCAAGCATAATAAGAAGAATTGAGTATTGAACGACGTTCCAATTATTAGCAACCACCATATCGTTTGAGCGTTGATTGAGTATGCCGTTGAGTTTACCGTCAGACACGTTAAACGTCATAGAATAAGCGCAAGGATAAAGGTTCATTTCATGAAGGTCTTGGAAAGTATAAATATTAGTCATTATTCTTCTTGAGTAAGGATTGTTTTTAAGGTCGAAAAGAACTCTATCAACTTGGTCCATTTCCCCTTCTTTATACTTGTGCTTAACGCCGAGCTGATAACCGTAAGCCTTACCGATTGAGCCGTTTTCATCTGCCCATTGATCCCAAATTTTAGAATTTAAGTCTTTTATATTATTGCTCTTTTTTTGCCAAATCCACAAAATTTCATCAATTGCCGACTTGAAGAAAGTTTTTCTTATCGTAAGGATAGGAAATTCTTTAGATAAATCGTATCTATTAACGACGCCAAACTTTTTAACGGTATGCGCTGGCGTACCGTCTGCCCAATGCGGACGAACGGCTTGATCGGTATCCCAATAGCCGTTGTCTATTATATCTCTACAATTTTGAATAAAAATTTTATCAGCTAAACTCATAAATTCACCTTTCGTTTTTTATATTCTATCATATTTACAATTAATTGTAAATACTCAAAAAGCATCTTTTTCTTTATGCTTAAACTTTTTAGCAATTATACTCGATTGAAGTTTATACGGGGTTATTTTCGTTAAGAAATTAGTAAAATTGTTATAAAAGCCGGGAATACAAATAGTTTTATTTCTTCTTAAAGCTTTTAGCCCTACTTTAACTATATATTCAGGCGGTTTTTTTGAAAGTTTACCCGTTAAACCTTGCTTCTTTATATCTTCAATAATATCTTCCCTTGTCGGAACGCTACCGGGGCACACTATCGTAATTTTAACTTTTTGACCTTTGAGCTCGCCCTTTAACCCCTTAAAGAAATATACGAGCGCCGATTTAGTTGCCGAATAAAGCGAAAAATACGGCATAGGAGTTAATCCGCACGCGGAAGAAACCACTAACATATCTAACTTTTCCGCTCTATTTTTAAGAGCAAAGTTCGCAATTGACACGGCGCTTTCAAAATTTACCCTTGATTGAAGGCAAACTTTATCTTCATCGTACTTTGTAAAAGCCTTTCTCGTATCAATACCGGCAATAAAATATAAACCCGATACTTTTACACCCTTTTCAATCAAATAGTCAAAACAATCTTTTCTACTTGCTTTATCTTCAAGATTAACCTCTTTTCCTAAAACCTTGATATTTGGGTTTATTGATAAAAGTTCTTCTTTCAAAAGTTCTATATTGTTTTGCCGTCTACCCGATATAAAAAGATTTTCACCACGCTTTGCCAAAGCTTTGCAAAACTCTTTACCAATACCGCCCGTAGCGCCGAACACTAAACTGTAAGCATTTTCCATATCAATCGAAATACGCTCCCTTTTTAACCATTTCTTCCCTAATTTTTTCTATTGCCTTTTTCTCAATTCTCGATATGTATGAACGAGAAATTTTAAGAAGTTTAGCAACTTCTCTTTGAGCGAGCGGAACTCCGCCTGCTAAACCGTACCGTAATTTTATTACGGTAAGTTCTCTACCTGACAACGTTTTTTCAACGATTTCAAGCAGTTTTTTATTCTCCGTTTTCTTCTCAATGCGCAAAGAAAGTTCTTCACAATCGTCCGGAATTAAGTCCATAAGCGTTAATTCGTTCCCGTCTTTATCCATACCAACAACGCCCGATAGCGATAAAACGTGCGCGTTCTTTTTGTTTTGGCGCAGAAGCATTAAAATTTCATTTTCAATGCACTTTGCGGTATAGGTTGCAAGTTGAGTTCCTTTATCGGGATTATAACTATTTATTGCTTTTATAAGCCCTATCGTTCCCGTTGAAATCAAATCATCGCTATCTTCCGTTCCTTGATACTTTTTTACAACGTGCGCAACTAACCTTAAATTGTGGCGTATTAATTTTTCTTTGGCGGTTTCATCACCGTATTTTCTAAATTTTTCTAAACACTCGGCTTCTTCTTCAGGGGGTAGCGGTTTTGGAAAACAATCGCCCGTTATACTACCACAAAAAAAGATTATCTTGCCGAGCAAAAAATTCAATAAATCTAAAAACATACTTTTACTCCTTAAAAGTAAAAATATGTCGATTTTTGTAAAATTATACTAAACTACGGCGCAAAACGTCACCTTTACTCAATTTATAATCAAGTTTTATATAAAGTTTTTGTTGAACGTTCTTGGCGTCTTCAATAGCGTTACCAAACTCGTCTTTAATAGAAGTTACCACAAAAGTTTTATTAAAGTTATCGCTTGGGGATAAAATTTCAAGCGTATCGCCCACTTTGAATCTATTTCTCATTTCAACGAGAGCACCCTTTTCTTCATCGTAACCAAGTACCGACGCCACGAATAAACTATCCCCCGTAGATTGAGAATTTTCATAGTTTACAGTTTCCGTATTATCGCCAAAGGCGTAAGCGGTGGTAAACGCTCTATGAAAGGTCTTTTTAAGCTCCTTCATAAACAAGGGGTTTTGTTTATAACTATCTCCTATTTTATAGTATTCGTCAATAGCCCTACGATAAGCGTTTATAACGGTTGCTAAATAGTATTCGCCTTTCATCCTACCTTCAATCTTAAACGAAACGACACCGGCAGACACCATTTCACCTATATAATCTATAAGATTAAGGTCTTTACTGTTAAGAATATAAGTGCCCCTTTCATCTTCTTCAATAGGATAGAATTCGCCTTCTTTAGAAACTTCTTTTATAGCAAAATTCCAACGGCAGGCTTGAACGCACTCTCCACGATTGCTATCTCTACCCGTCAAGTAGTTAGAAAGCAAACATCTTCCGCTATAACTTATACACATAGCGCCGTGAATAAAGGCTTCAAGTTCAATATCAGGCACGTTATTTTTAATTTCACTAATCTCTTTCATAGAAAGTTCTCTTGCAAGAACTATTCTCTTAACCCCTTGCTCCTTCCAAAACTCAACCGACGCAAGATTTAAGGTGTTTGCTTGGGTTGAAAGATGAAGTTCAAGGTTGGGAGTATATTTTTTAGCAAGATAAATTACGCCGGGATCGGTAACGATAACGGCGTCAACGTTTGCGCTGTATAAAAACTCAAGATATTCTTTTATTTTATCAATCTCGTGATTTTTCATAAAAGCGTTTACGGTAACGTAAATCTTTTTGCCGAGCGAGTGAGTATAATTTATCGCTTCAACGAGTTCTTCATTAGTAAAGTTATTTGAAAACGCTCTTAACGAAAAACTTTTACCGCCAACGTAAACGGCATCCGCTCCAAAGTAAAGCGCTGTTTTTAATTTTTCAAAATTGCCCGCAGGGGCTAAAAGTTCAATCTTTTTCATAAGTAAACCTTTTTTTATAGTATTTATCGCTTATACGAAATAGCAACTCCATCTCCAACGTCAAAAAAACAAGTAAGCAAATCTTTATCGTTTGCTAAAAGTTCGTTAAACTCGCCTATCTTTCGAGATAAAGAATTGTATTCTTTAGGCGGAACGTTTTCGCCCGAAACGTAGCCTCTAAATAAAACGTTATCGGTAAAGAGTACACCACCCTTTTTAAGTAAATTTTTAAGCACGGGAAGAAGGCGAGAATAACTTGCTTTATTGCAATCTAAAAATATAAAATCGTATTCTCCCGTTAAACTTAAAGCAGTTTCGCAACTATCGCCGAGTATGCAAGTTACTCTATCGTAAACGCCAAACTTTTTGAAATTTTTTATAGCTTCATCTTGTGATACTTGGCGTTTTTCAATGGTAGTCAACTTTGCCGTTTTATTAGTTAAAAGCATCGCCGTGCCCGAACAGCCCGTTGCGGTTCCAAGTTCGAGTATATTTTCAGGGTTTTTAATTGAGACCGTGAGTAAAAGTTCAGTTAAACTCTCGTCAAGAATAGTTGGTATTCCACTCTCTTTATAAAATTTTCTAAGCTCGTTAAGTTCGTTTGGCAAACTATTTTCCGCGCTCTTTTCAGTAAGTTTTTTTGTATATTCGTTTATCATACTTCAGTTATAATTGGTAATATCATTGGATTTTTCTTAATTTTTTTGTAAACGTAATCGCGAAGTTTCTTTCTTATAGCATTTCTAATTTCAGTTTTATCTCCAGCGGATTTCACGTTATAGTTATCAAGTATCTTTAGTATTATACCTTTCATTTCGGCAACTTGTTGCTCGCTAAGCCCTGCGCCCTTACCAATAATATCCGGTTCTTGAAGAACAAGGCCACTTTCAGCAGAAATGCAAACTACGGCAACTACTAATCCTTCTTCAGAGATATAACGCCTATCTCTAACCACGCTAGGCGCTTCGCCAACGGAAAGCCCGTCAACAAGCCTACTGCCCGCTTGGAATTTTTCGCCACGGCGCATCGTTTTTTGAGTAAATTCAACGGTATCTCCAATATCACAAATAAGCGTTTGGTGTTCTCTAACGCCCATTTCTTTAGCAAGTTCCACGTGTTTTTTAAGGTGGCGGTATTCGCCGTGCACGGGAATAAAGAATTTGGGGCGAATAAGCGAGTGCATAATTTTGAGTTCTTCTTGGCAAGCGTGCCCAGATGCGTGAATTTTTTCCAAACTCTCGTAAACGACTTCCGCGCCCTTTCTATACAAGTTGTTTATAACTTGATATATATTTTTTTCGTTGCCAGGGATTGGCGATGCAGAAATGATAATAGTATCGTTCTTTCCTATAATAACGTCTTTCGACTCACCCGACGCCATACGCGTAAGCGCACTCATCGGTTCGCCTTGAGAACCCGTTGAAACTACCACGAGTTCTTTATCGGGGATATTTTTAATTCTATCAATATCAACGATAATATCTTTGGGAACGTAAAGTTCGCCGATGCTTCTTGAGGCTTCTATAACGTTTAGCATACTCCTACCCGACAGAGCAACTTTTCGCTTGTTTTTTTCGGCAAGGTTTAGAATTTGTTGTATTCTATAAACGTTTGAGGCAAAAGTTGCAACTATCAAGCGCCTGTTTTTATTTTCTAAAAACAACCTATCTAAATTTTCATAAACGACGCTCTCACTCATAGAATAGCCTGCGCGTTCAACGTTAGTTGACTCGCAAAGCATTAAAAGAACCTTCCTTTTACCTATTTCGGTAAGCCTTGCAAGGTCGATAATATCTCCACCTATCGGCGTTAAGTCAACCTTAAAATCTCCAGAGTGGAAAACGATCCCAACGGGAGTATTAATTGCTAATGCAACCGCACCCGCAATAGAGTGATTAACGTTTATAAACTCAACTGAAAAACACCCCGCCTTGATAATGGTTTTAGGAGAAACGGCAAATAATTTAGCGTTTTTTATTCCTTGTTCTTTAATTTTATTTTCAAGTAGCGTTAAGGTAAGTTTAGTTCCGTAAACGGGAACGTCGAGTTCTTTAAGTAAATACGGCACACCACCTATATGGTCTTCGTGCCCGTGGGTTAAAAATAAGCCTTTAATTCTATCTTTATTTTGAATAATATAAGTAACGTCGGGAATAACTAAGTCAATACCCGGCATATCTTGGGTTGGAAAAGTAAGCCCCGCGTCGATTATTATTATATCTTTTTGAAATTCAAGGGCGGTCATATTTTTACCTATTTCGCCTACACCGCCTAAGAATCTCACCTTTAACGTGTTTTTATTTTTCATAACTAGTCCTTAAAATAATATATATAATTATTTTAACACAGTTTAGTAATTTTGTAAACTACTAAAAACCAAACCGTTGCTTTTACGACAAAATAAGACGAAAAAAGCAAGCCGTTCGGCTTGCTTTTACATTACATTTCTTGAAGTTCTTTTAAGTTTTGCTTAACTTTCTTTCTCATATCAATGTATTTATTAAGTTTATCTCTTTCTTGATCAACTAAACTCTTAGGCGCTTTTGCCAAGAAACCGTTGTTTGAAAGTTTACCATTTGCTCTAGCAATTTCAGATTCAACTTTTTCAAGTTCTGCTTCAAGCCTTGCAATTTCCTTGTCAATATCAACGAGTTCGCCAAGCGGAACGTAAAGTTCAGTTTTATCAAGAACGACTGATACCGTTTTAACGTCAAGCGCGTCTTTTGATTCAATAAACTTAATTTCGCCGATATTTGCAAGTTTTTCAATATAAACTTGAGTTTTTTCAATAAGGCGTTTCTTTTCAGAAACAACGTAAAGATCAACCTTTTTACTTGGAGCGCAACCTGTATCCGCTCTAATTTGACGGATAGAAGTTATTATTTCCATAACGTAACGGCAATCTTCCGCATCTTTGCGGTAAGCAAGTTTAGAATTGTATCTTGGATATTCAGATACCATAATACTTTCGTTTACGCCAGGGATGTGTTGATAAATTTCTTCGGTAATAAACGGAATATACGGATGAAGAAGTTTCAAAGTGCTTTTCAAAACGTAGATAAGAACGCTGAGTACCCCCGTCTTCTTATCTTCGTCAGTACCGTAAAGATACGGCTTTGAAAGTTCAATATACCAGTCGCAGAAATCGTTCCAGAAAAATTCTTGAAGTTCACCGCAAGCAAGACCGATTTCATATTTTTCCATCGCTAAAGTTACCTTTTTAATGGTGTTATTAAGCCTTGAAACTATCCACTTATCAGCAACGTTGAGTTTAATTTCAGATATATCTTTAATGTTTTTACCTTCACAGTTCATAATTACGAACCTTGAAGCATTCCAAATCTTATTAATATAGTTACGGCAACCTTCGATTTTATCCTTACTAAATCTCGTATCGCTACCAGGAGCAATGCCGTTAAGCAATGCGTAACGAAGAGTGTCTGCGCCGTACTCATCAATAATTTCAAGCGGGTCAATACCGTTGCCAGCGCTTTTACTCATCTTTTTACCTTGAGCGTCACGAACTAAACCGTGAATTAAAACGTCCCTAAACGGAATACGGCTAGTATGCTCTAAACCAGAGAAAATCATTCTAGCAACCCAGAAGAAAATAATATCGTATGCAGTTACTAATAAATCGGTAGGATAGAAATACTTTAAGTCTTCGGTATTTTCAGGATAGCCAAGAGTTGAGAAAGGCCATAATGCCGAACTAAACCAAGTATCGAGAACGTCTTCATCTTGACGAACTTTTTTGCTACCGCATTTAGTACAAACCTTAACGTCGTCTTTAGAAACCATCATTTCACCGCAGTCATCGCAGTAATACGCCGGTATTCTGTGCCCCCACCAAAGTTGACGTGAAATACACCAGTCTTTGATGTTTTCCATCCAGTTGTAGTAAATTTTTGTAAATCTATCGGGAGTAAACTTGATGCTCTTTTTTCTAACAACGTCGATTGCGGGTTTTGCAAGCGGTTCCATCTTAACGAACCATTGTTTAGAAATAATAGGTTCAACGATAGTAGAACAACGATAACAATGGCCAACGTTGTGCGCGTACGCTTCAGTTTTTTCAAGTAAACCGAGTTCTTGTAAATCTTGAACGATTTGCTTTCTGCACTCGAACCTATCAAGGCCAACGTACTTGCCAGCCTCTTCGTTCATAGTACCGTCGTCGTTCATAGTTTTGATAACGGGAAGATTGTGGCGAAGGCCAACTTCAAAGTCGTTAGGATCGTGAGCGGGAGTAATTTTAACTGCGCCGGTACCAAAGTCAAGTTCAACGTAATCGTCTTCAACAAGCGGAATTTCACGATTAACGATAGGTAAAATAAGGGTTTTACCCTTTAAGTCAGCATATCTTTCATCTTTAGGGTTAACTGCAACTGCAACGTCACCAAGCATAGTTTCAGGACGAGTGGTTGCTACGATAACGTATCTATCCTCCCCTTTAACTTGGTACTTGATGTGCCATAAACCAGATTGTTCTTCAGTATAATCAACTTCCGCATCGGATAAAGCGGTTTTACAAACGGGGCACCAGTTAATAATTCTCTTTCCTTGGTAAATTAAACCCTTTTCGTATAAGTTAACGAATACTTCTTTAACAGCCTTGTTAAGATTTTCATCCATAGTGAACGCTAAACGCGACCAGTCGCAAGAAGAACCTAATTTTTTAAGTTGTTCAACAATTCTTCCGCCGTACTTTTCCTTCCACGCCCAAGCGCGAACGAGAAATTCTTCACGCCCGATTTGTTCTTTAGTTAAGCCTTCTGCTTTAAGCGCGTCAACAATTTTAACTTCGGTTGCAATAGACGCGTGGTCAGTTCCCGGAAGCCAAAGGGTTTCATAACCTTGCATACGCTTAAATCTAATAATACTATCCTGGATAGAATCGTTAAGAGCGTGCCCCATGTGGAGTTGCCCCGTAATATTCGGTGGCGGAATTACCACGGTGAAAGGCACTTTATTAGGGTTAGGGCTTGCCTTAAAATAACCCTTTTCTTCCCACTCCTTATAAATTCTGTCTTCAAATTCCTTTGGATTATAGGTTGTTGAAAATTCCATATTTTATCTCCGATAATTTAGTCGTTATCATAGTTAGTCAGTATAATTGCCAATATAGTATATATTGTTTTTGATTTATTGTCAATTAAAAGTTTAACTACATATTATGTATTATTGACTTATTAAGGAGTATTATGAAAAAAATTATTGCATTTTTATCCGTATTTACACTCTTACTGTTTCCTTTCGTTGGGTGTAAAGAAAATAAAGAAGACAACGTAATTCGTGTAAACGAAGTAACCGATTCCTTTTTTTACGCCCCCTTTTACGTTGCAATTGAAAAGGGGTTTTTCGAAGAAGAAGGCTTAAAAATAGAACTTACTAACGGCGGTGGGTCGGACGTTTCAATGACGGCGCTCCTATCTAAAAACGCCGATATTATTTTAGCAGGACCTGAAACCGCAGTATACGTCAACCGTCAAAAGCGTGAAGATAGCCCTAAAATTTTTGCTCAACTAACAAAACGCGACGGCTGTTTTTTAATTTCCAAAAATCCCGAGCCAAATTTTGAGTGGAGCAACCTTAAAAATAAAGAGATTATCATCGGTAGAAAAGGCGGGCTCCCAGCAATGACTTTTCAATATATAGTCAAAAATTTAGGGCTTACCGACGGTGTCGACGTAAAACTTAGAACGGATATTCAGTTCAACCTTATGGCGCCCACTTTTGAAACGAGTAGTTCCGATTACGTTACCCTTTTCGAGCCCGTTGCAACTGAGTTCGTTTCAAGCGGTAAAGGTCATATAGTTGCAAGCGTTGGAACTAAAAGCGGTGAGATTCCATACACTTCTTTTATCGCGCTTGAAAGTTTTATTAAAACACAATCAAATAAGGTTGAAAAGTTTGTAAAAGCAATGTATAAGGCACTTAATTACGTTGAAAACGCCGATAGCGAAGAAGTTGCAAGTTATTTAATTAAACATTTTAAGGGTTCTCAACTGCAAGCGACTAAAAAATCACTTGAAAACTATAAAAGCGTTGACACTTGGATGAAAAATATGGCCCTTCCTGAAGAAATGTTCAACACTCTTATCGACGTTATCGTTTCTGCCGGCGAAAGCGCAGACGGGGTAAAATACCAAGACGTTGTAGACAATACAATCGCAAGTAAAATTTTTAACGAAATGAATTAAACTTTAATCAAAGGAGAAATATGGACGAAATACTAAAGCTAAATAAAGTTTCGCTTATATACCAAAGTGAAAACTCTGAAACCCAAGCGATAAAAGACTTGTCGTTCAGCGTGAATAGCTGTGAATTTATATCTATAATAGGACCATCTGGTTGCGGGAAAACTACGGTTTTATCGTTGATTTCAGGGTTAATTAAGCCAACGAGTGGCAGTATTTTATACAAGGGGGAAGACATCTCTAAAACCAATGAAAATATCGGTTATATGTTACAGCGCGACGAACTTTTCCCTTGGCGAAGCATTGAAAAAAACGTCCTATTGCCCCTTGAAATCAAAAAAATGAATACTAAAGAAAATAGGGAGAAGGCTTTATCTTTAATTGAAAAATACGGGCTTAAAGAGTTTTTGAAATCTTACCCGAGCATGCTATCTGGGGGGATGCGACAACGCGTTGCGCTTATTAGAACTCTCGCTCCCCACCCAGATTTACTTCTTCTTGACGAGCCTTTTTCCGCGCTTGACTCTCAAACACGGCTAAAAGTCAACGGCGACGTATACTCTATTATTCGTTCCGAGAAAAAAACGGCTATACTCGTTACGCACGATATTTCAGAAGCAATATCTCTATCAGATAAAATTATAGTTTTATCAAAACGACCTGCAACCCTTTTAAGAGAACACGTTTTAGATTTCGATAAAAATTTAACTCCGTTAAAAAGAAGAGAAGATAAAAGATTTTCTAAACTGTTCGAAACGTTATGGAGAGAACTTAACGATGAAAACTAACGAAGTTTCAAGCGATAGAAAACGCTATCTTAACAACAAACGAAATAAAAAAATTTTAACCGTTTTCGCTCAAATATCTATACTCGTAGTCTTTATAACGCTATGGGAAGTTCTTGCAAGGCTAAACGTTATTGATAGATTTTTAATGAGTATGCCTTCTGAAATCGTTAAAACCATTGCAAGTTTATATAAAAGCGGAGAACTGTTTTTACACCTGAAAACCACCCTTTTAGAAACCTTGCTCGGTTTTATAATAGCAACCTTTATAGGCGTTGTAGTTGCATTAATACTTTGGTGGAGCGAATTTATAAGAAAGGTGTTAGAACCTTATATAGTAGTTCTTAACAGCCTACCTAAAATTGCGCTCGGACCTATAATTATAGTTTGGTTTGGCGCGGGCACGAAATCAATAGTATTTATGGCAATACTAATTACCGTAATCGTTACCATAATAACTATGTTAAACGGGTTTTTAGCGGTAGAACAAGGCAAAATATTACTAATGCGCTCGCTTGGAGCAAGCAAAATGCAAATGCTATACAAACTCGTGCTACCAGCAAGTTTACCAACTTTTATTTCCTGCCTAAAAATCAACGTGGGTATGGCTTGGATAGGCTCTATTATGGGAGAATATCTCGTTTCAAAACAAGGTATTGGCTACTTGATAGTTTACGGCGGGCAAGTGTTTAGGCTTGATTTAGTTATGGCGTCAACGGTTATACTATGCCTTCTTGCATCTTTAATGTATTTTGCCGTATCGTTACTTGAAAAAATTTTAATTAAAAATAAATAAAAAAAGGTCTTCTTAAGCCGAGTCCCTACAAGGGATTCGGCAACTAAATAAATCCGTACGGATTTGTGATATTCATCTAATGACGAGTGAGATTGCCTTACGGCAGTTATATTCGCCTTACGGCAAGTTATGGATTTATTTAATATAACTTTGGTGACAGCCAAAATATAACTGTTTGCGCAGTTGGCGTTCGCGATGCTCGGCTAAACTGTTTGCTTGCGCAAACAATATCACTTTTAGCCACACGGCTAAAAATATAACTTTTTTATTTTAAGATTTTGTGGATAAAGAAAAGCCCACCATATTTCGCCTTAAAGCGAAGTATAGTGGGCTATACTTTTGTTAGTTATTAAAATTCCATAATAGGAACGCCCTATAGAAGACCTTTTATTCTTTTAATTTCTCTCAAATTCGCATCGAAAAAGGAAGCAAATTCTCTACGAGATTTAATATCTGAAATAC
The DNA here is from genome assembly GCA_045651665.1 of Christensenellaceae bacterium. Taxonomy (GTDB): domain Bacteria; phylum Bacillota; class Clostridia; order Christensenellales; family Borkfalkiaceae; genus HGM11412. The sequence continues at coordinate 99,635 of JAZRSR010000041.1, read as the reverse complement.
TTGAAAGTTCGTATATAACCGCCGACAACGACTTTACGTCTAAAATCTCTCTTATATTGTCGTTTTCTAAAAGTTTATCGTAGATATTTTCAGCGGAAATTTTAAGCGCTTGCATATTATCTTCAAGGTGGCAAAGTTTAGCGTAAAGATAAGCGTACGCCTCTGTGAAAACGTTGTTTATTTTATTAAACTTCGCCTTGTGAACGGTTATTTTTTTGAACACGTTAGAAAATACTACCGATAATTCCCCGTCAACCCCATCGGCAACTAAAAACCCAACTACACCTGATTTTATACGATCGAAAACGTTTGGAAGTATCAAAGCGTTTTTCATAATACCGTAAGATTTTTCAGTTGAAAGTTCACCGAGCAAGGTTATTAAAGATGATTGAACTTGATAGTTATCCGACGTGAACGCGTAATCTGCAAGATTATAAATTTCTTCTTGATTATCTATTCTAAATGTATTTTCCGCCCTTATAAGTTCGCCCAAACGCTTGAGTATTTTTTTACGCTCTATCTCGGGTAAATCAAGGTTGTATTCAAGCCTGTTAAGCGCTTTGGTTTGAGATAAATTAAGATAATATTTACAAACGTAACCCCTTGAAATTTTATACGCTTTTTTGAAGAGTATTTCAGAATTTTTATAATCTTTTAGATTATAATATATCATACCGAGTAGCATTACCATAACGCTATCGTATGGGTTTTTTGAAAGATAATTTTTAGCGTAAATTTTTGCAAGTTCATCGTTGTTTCGCTCGCAGTAAATCATTGCTATCTTATTATCGTCTTCCCCGTTATCAGATTTTACTTCTTTTAATTTTTCAACGTAATATTCTGCCTTTTCGTTGTTGCCTACGGAGGTGAATATTGATATTGCGTTGCAAACTGAAGCGATTGTGGGTTGAATTTCAATTGACTTTTCAACGTCTTCAATCGCGCCTTGAATATCGTTTGTAAAAAACTTCGCAATAGATTTTATAACGAGCGCAGTTGGATAAAATTTAGAATTTTCAGGAATATGTTTAAGGTTATCTATCGCACCTTGAAAATCCCCGTTCTTCATAAACCGTTCAGATTTTTCTATCGTCTTGGTATAATCGGCAATATCGTAAGGATACGCTATGTAATAATTATCTTTAGAGAATACAACTTCATCGTAATATTCTTTGGCAACGTGGCTATATTCGCAAAAGAACGTCTTATCTTCAACGATTTGCATTTTGAAATAATACCCTGCAACGCCGATTTCACCCATCTTGTAAAGGCAAGCGCCAAGCCCGCTATACGCTCTTGAAAAATCTTTTTTATGGTTTGCATTAGATAAAAACTTAAACCACTCGTGCGTTGCTAAAGAATACCTTTTCATAGCGTAATAAACTCTCGCTTTATTAGCAATGGAGTAATCATTTTCCCCATTAACACTATCATACGTATTAAGAGTATCTAAAGCGCCTAAATAATCGCCGTCTAAGAACTTTTGGTTGAACCTTTCGTATAACGCTTGTATGTAGTTTTGTTTTTGATAAACTTTAGCCATTTTGATTCTCTAAAAGAAGTTTTTCAATATCGTTTTCCAAATAAACGTACTTTTTATCACAGTATTGGCACTCAACTGAAATTTTACCTTGCTCGTTTAATATATCGTAAATTTCTTCTTTGCCAAGCGATAAAATCAAACTATCAATATACTCTTTTGAACATATACACTCGTAAAAAGTATCGCGACTTGTAAAGTAATACCCCTTAAAATCGTTTTTAATAATACCTTCCGCACCGTGTTTTTTAATATGAGAACTAATATCTTGGTATCTATATATAATTTCTTGCGCTTTTTCAGCAGTTTCGTCATCACAGCCCGGTAACGCTTGCATAACTATACCGCCTGCGCCTATACATTTACCGTCGTTATCAACGAGAACTCCAAGCGCCATAGCAGTAGGCTCTTGCTCGGATATAGTGTAATAGTAAGCAAAATCTTCGGCAAGTTCGCCACTAATTATTTCAGAAGAACCGGTGTAAGGTTCTTTAAGCCCCATACTTCTAACCACCGTTATTCTACCCTTGCCAACACAAGATTTAACGTCTAATTTACCCTTTTCGTTAAGGGGAAGATTAACTTCGGGATTATCAATGTAACCGCGAACTCTAAGTTTACTATCAACGCTAACTATAATATGACCGCCAACCCCGTCACCACAAACGGAGATAGAAAGTTTGTCCCCCTCGTTTTTAAGATTAGACGCCATAAAAATAGACGCCGTCATCGTTCTACCTAAACAAGCAGAAGTGAGTGGCGTGAGTTTGTGATATTCAATTGCTTTGTTGACGATATCCGTACTGTCAATTACCGCAAGAGAAATCTTACCGTCAAACATTAAAGTTTTATAAATCTTACCCATAGTATCTATTTTTTAGTTGCAATAAATAATAATCGTTCTTCATTTTGAGTTGGCTCTTTTCCAAAAGCACTCGTTACGCTAACAACTTCGAACCCTGCGCTGATAAGCGCTGTTTTTATATCGCTTTCAGTATGAACGTATTGTGATTGATGCTCGTCATACCTAACGTACGCTTCGCCTTTTCTTTCAAAGAAAGAAACTTCTATATCAAGCCTATTTTCACTTTCAACAAATTCAGAAAGCCAAATATAAGATAAGTCTTCAGAATTATCGCCGTACATATTGCCTGCAAGCACGTTTTTAAGCTTATATTCCGTTGAAATATCAAAAATTAAAAGACCGCCTTTTACCAAACATTTATTGAAAGACTTAAAGGTTCTTAATAAATCTTTGCTTTCAATATAGTTAAGCCCGTCGTTCACAACGGAAATAAACCCTACTTTATCAAAAAGGGTAATATTTCTCATATCACCCTTGATGTAATCAATATTTAATCTTTCTTTTCTTGAAATGCTCTCCGCTTCCATGAGCATAGATGAAGAAATGTCAACGCCCGCAACTTTAATTCCAGCGCGTTTTAACTTTCTTGTAAAAATACCCGTTCCGCATCCAACGTCAACCCCGATAAGCAAAGGGGACTTTTCTTTAACTAAAGTTAAAAGATATTCCGTCCATCTATCATAGTTACTATCTAAAATAAGTTTTTGATAATAGTTAGAAAGCACTTCATAAGAAGGTTTGTTCATTATTTTTTATCCTTATTTTCCGAATCTTTTTCCATAAATTTATCAATAGCTTCTTTATCCGATACTTGCTTTGAGTGTTCTTCGGCGTAACGTTCGCTATCTTTAATCATGTTATCTTTACTTTCTTGTAAACGTAAAAGGTCAGCCCTTGAATAACTTTCAGGAAGGATTGCAATCTCAACGTCATCGTCAGTAATAGGCTTAATCGGGCGATTTGAGAAGAAGTTCTTCTTGTAAATAAAGCCTTCCGTTTCCTTAACGTCTTCACCCTTCTTGTAAATACCCCTATTCTTCTTAGCGCCTGCAACTTTATCGTTAATAATTTCGTCAAACACCCATTGCGAATAGTTAGTCCACACAAGCATAAAGATTGAAATTGATAGGAATATAAGCAACATAAGCCCTAACGCAAATAAAAGCGAAGTGTATTCCACCAATAAAAGTAAGAACGGCGAAACCGCAAGAGCGATAAAGAAAACGTTGAAAGGCAATAACCCTATTGAAAGAATAATAGAGTTTTTCAAAAGCCCCCAGAAAGAAAGGTTGTAAGTTACGCCGAGCGTAATCGAGAATAAAAACGCTATGGTAATAAACCCAGCTAATACGTAACCTAAAACTTTGATTATTATAAACAACCACTTTATCGTAGAGTTAAGCGCTATTTGAACGCTTGCAAGGTCAACCGTCAATAAAAGTATCGCAAGGAAGAAAACGTATAATAAAGTGGTACGGAGAATTAAACCGTAATTCTTTTTAATTCCGCTCCAATAATCTGAAACTACGAATACGCCTTCCGTCCAAACCATATTTCTCATAACGTAAAAACCACCGGCAAGACCTAACGCCATTAAAAATACGCAAACAAATAACACTATGAAAAACAAAGTATCGGTAGTAAAAGTTAAACTTTCAGCAATACCTAACAAGTTTTGAGATGGAATTGCAAGGTAACCTATACCTATATTTCTTGAAAATACAGAACCGTACGCCTGTGATTGAAGATGGATAGTTCTAAAATAAATAAGAACAAACAACGGAAAAATAAATAAAAGCGAAAGCAAGTTTATTTTAACGTTTTTACCAAAGTTTGTTTTAATCAAATCCCAACCAAGAGCCCATCTGTTTGAAGGGAGAGATTTTCTTGCATAATCTTCCGATCTCTCTTTACCTTCAATTATTCTTGTAAATATACCTTTTCTCTTTTTAGCCATAATAATTCCTACGATAAAATTTAATACACTTCTATAATATACTTTTTTTGAAAATTTTTCAATGCTTTTTCGATTATTTTTTTATATAACAAAAGATTTTATCTTTTGAACACAAAAAAACACGCAAAACTTAACGTCATGCGTGTTTATCTTAATTTTATTTAGGCGAACGAACAACAAAATATGATTTAATTAAAATTGTCAAACGCAAGCAAGAAAAGGCAAACCCCGAAGGCAATACTCCTTGTATTGTCGAGCGGGTTTAACGAATCATTGCGAAGTGTTTCACGATTTTAATATCGTATTTTTTTGTGAGTGAGCCTTATTCGTCTTCATCTTGAAGTTCAACGTTGTGGTAAACGTTTTGAACGTCGTCATTATCATCAAAAGCGTCGAGCATCTTGTTGAAAGATACAAGCTGATCGTCGTTTAAGGTAATCTTGTCGTTAGGAACCATCATAATGTCCGCTTCTAAAAGAGTGATGCCCTTTTCTTCAAAGAATTTTCTAACGGTAGAAAATTCAGACGGTTGAGTTCTAACTTCAAAGCAATCGTCTTCAGTAATAACGTCGTCTGCGCCTGCTTCAAGAGCCATTTCCATAACAGCGTCTTCAGTAAGGTCAACTGTTCTTTCAATAACGATTACGCCTAAGTTTTCAAACATATAAGACACCGAGCCGGTAGTACCCATATTTCCGCCGTATTTATCAAAAATATGTCTTACTTCGCCAACGGTACGGTTAACGTTATCAGTAAGAGTTTGAACGATTACCGCGCTACCACCGATACCGTAACCTTCATAAATTTTAACTTCGTAGTTAACGTTACCGAGTTCGCCCGCTGCTTTTTTAATACTTCTCGTAATATTATCGTTAGGCATATTTGCCGCTTTTGCTTTCGCAATAACGTCGGCAAGTTTTGAGTTGGTTGCAGGGTCTGCGCCCGCTTTAGCGGCAACTGCAAGTTCTCTACCAAGTTTAGTAAAGATTTTACCTTTAGCAGCATCCGTCTTTGCTTTTTTATTTTTAATGTTAGCCCACTTGCTATGTCCTGACATAAGTATCTCCTTTAATCTTGCTTTAGATTATACATCATAAGCGATGCCGCTATCGACGCGTTAAGACTCTCTATTTTATCACTCATTGGAATAGTTAAAACGTAATTAGCCCTTTTTCTTAACTCGCCTGAAACACCATTGCCTTCGTTACCTATAACTAAAGCAAAGTTTCCTTGCGGTTTGAAAGTAAAAAGGTTCTCTCCGTCTAAATCGGCAACGATTAAATCGTAACCACCTAAACAGGCTAATAACTCGTCGTAATCGCACCTATATAAATTTACAAAGTAAATTCCACTCATACTTGCCCTAACTACTTTTGGGGAATAAGCGTCAACGGTATTTATGAGATACAAATCACTATACCCCGACGCTACTGCCGTGCGGATAATCGTTCCTAAATTACCAGGATCTTGAATCCCATCTAAAACGATAGCGTTTCCGTTTGGCTTTTTAGCGGTACAGTTTGGAATTTTAATTACGGCAAGAACGCCTTGAGGAGTCTTTTCATCGCTTAAATATTCAAACACTTGATCGGTAACCGTAACGAGTTTAGCATTGCAATCTAAACGATTGGCGTCAAAACTTTCCGCCATTACGATATACTCTATCTCTTGATTGAATTTTATCGCTTCGCTTACCATTTTAACGCCTTCAACGATATATAAACCATTATCACGCCTACCCTTTTTATCCTTGAGCGACGCAAGCGTTTTTATAAGCGAATTTTGCTTTGATGAATAAATCATAAAAAAACTTTTAGGCTGTTAATAAAATTAACAGCCTATTCAAGCCAAAAGGCTCGGTCTTATTTTTCAAGTTTTGCTTTTGCTTTCTTTACGAGTGCTGCAAAAGACTTTTCATCGTTAACTGCCATATCAGCAAGAACCTTTCTGTTAAGGTTGATACCAGCAAGTTTTAAGCCGTGCATAAATTTGCTGTAAGAAATTTCGTTCATTCTGCATGCAGCGTTAATTCTTGCAATCCAAAGTTGACGGAAATCTCTCTTTTTGTTCTTTCTGCCGATGTAAGCGTAGTTTAAGGATTTCATTACGGCTTCTCTAGCAACTCTGTAAAGTTTGCTCTTTGAACCGTAGTAACCCTTAGCGAGTTTCATAATTTTTCTGCGTTTTTTAACAGAGTTTACGCCTCTTTTAATTAACATATCCTATTCCTCCTCTATTATGCTTTGTAAGGAATGATAGACTTAATAGTCTTTTCCTGAGTAGCGGAAACGTAAGCACCGCTTCTTAATCTTCTCTTTCTCTTAGTGGTCTTTTTAGATAAAATGTGGCTCTTACCTTGATGACCTCTTTTTACTTTGCCTGTAGCGGTAAGTGAAAAACGTTTCTTTGCACCGCTATGCGATTTCATTTTTGGCATAACTTTATCCTCCTAAAAAATTTTGTGGTTGCCCTTGATGCTTTACGCTTTGGGGGCTAATATCATAAGAATATTTCTTCCTTCCAAAAGTGGTTTCTTTTCAACGATTGCGTCGTTTTCTATCATTTGATAGAACTTGTTCATAACTTCTACACCGAGATTTGAGTGTGCGTTTTGACGACCGCGCATTCTAATTGAAACTTTAATTTTATTGCCGGCTGCAAGGAACTTTTGCGCTTGCTTTGCCTTAACGTTCAAATCGCCAACGTCAATAGTCATTGAAAGCCAAATTTCTTTAAGTTCAACAACTTTTTGATTTTTGCGCGCTTCCTTTTGCTTTTTGATTTGTTCGAACTTGTATTTACCATAGTTCATAACCTTACAAACGGGTGGCGTTGCGTTGGGAGAAATTTTAACAAGGTCTAAATCGCTATCGTAAGCGATTGCTAAAGCCGCGCTTGCGCTCATTACGCCTAATTGCTCACCGTTCGCGCCGATAAGCCTGACTTCCTTATCTACGATTTCTTCATTGATTTGGTGCTGATTTTTAATAATCGTGTACCTTCCTTAAAAAAAATTGACGGATTACAAAAGTAACCCGTCATTAAAATACCTTAAAAGGTAATTAAATCTATCATAGCCTAGCTAACCTAATTGTTGCCGGCGAGAAGGGGTAACTTCTGCTTGTCGTAAACATATTACCACTTCTTAAGATTATTGTCAACTATTTTTAGTCAAGTTTCAAAGATTTTACTTCACTCTTTACACGCTTGATAAAATCTTCAACGCTCATCACGCCGATATCTCCGAGTTTTCTATCTCTAACCGCTACCGTACCCGTTTCAATTTCCTTATCGCCAACGATAAGCATATAAGGAACTTTATCAAGTTGAGCATCTCTAATCTTTCTACCCATCTTTTCGCTACGAAGGTCGAGCGACGGGCGAATACCTTCTTCTAAAAGGTCAGACCAAAGTTTTTTACAGTATTCTTCACTTCTATCCGTCATTGAAAGGATACTTGCTTGAACGGGAGCCATCCAAAGCGGAAGCGCGCCAGCGTATTTTTCAATAACGAGAGCAAGAGTTCTTTCGTAACAACCAAGGCTGGTTCTATGAATAACGTAAGGATATTTCTTCTCGCCGTCACGATCGGTGTAAACCATCTCGAAACGCTTTGCAAGTTGGAAGTCAATTTGAATAGTAACCAAAGTATCTTCCTTGCCGTAAACGTTCTTAATTTGAACGTCGAGTTTCGGGCCGTAGAACGCCGCTTCACCGTCCGCTTCAGTATATTCGATACCGAGATTATCTAAAATCTCTTTCATAACGCCTTGAACGCTTTCCCACTCTTGTTCAGAACCGATATATTTTTCTTTGTTGTTTTTATCCCACTTAGAGAAACGATATGAGATATCTTTATCAAGACCCAACGCCTTCATCATATAAAGCATAAGGTCAACGCAACTTTTGAATTCTTGTTCAAGTTGTTCGGGAGTACAAGCAAGGTGCCCTTCAGAAATAGTAAATTGCCTTACTCTTATAAGACCGTGCATTTCACCGCTATCTTCGTTTCTAAAAAGAGTTGAAGTTTCGCCAAGACGCATTGGAAGATCACGATAACTTCTTGGTTTATTAAGGTATACTTGGAATTGGAACGGACAAGTCATCGGGCGGAGAGCAAGAACTTCTTTATCCTTGTTTTCATCGCCTATAACGAACATACCGTCTTTATAGTGACCCCAATGGCCTGAAATTTCATAGAACTCACTCTTAGCCATAAGCGGAGTTTTAGTTAAAATATAACCTCTTTTTTGTTCTTCGTCTTCTACGAAACGCTGAAGAACTTGAATAGTTTTAGAACCCTTTTCAAGCATAACGGGAAGACCTTGACCGATAGTATCAACCGTTGTAAAGTAACCGAGTTCTCTACCGAGTTTATTGTGATCTCTAAGTTTTGCTTGCTCGAGTTTTTCAAGGTATTCGTCAAGTTGACTCTTCTTTTCAAAAGCGGTACCGTAAATACGAGCGAGCATTTTATTCTTGCTATCGCCACGCCAATAAGAACCGTTAAGAGCGGTGAGTTTGAACGCCTTGATTTTGCCGGTTGACGGAAGGTGCGGTCCACGGCATAAATCGGTAAACGCGCCTTGCTTGTAGAAAGAAATTTCTTCGCCTTCGGGTAAATCTTCAATAAGTTGAACCTTATAAGGTTCACTATACTTTTTCATAAGTTTGATTGCCTCGTCTCTAGGGAGAGTAAATCTTTCAATAGGCAAATCGCTCTTAATGATTTTTTTCATTTCACTTTCAATTTGATCAAGATCTTCTAAAGTGATAGGAGTCTTAAAATCAATATCGTAATAAAAACCCGTAGCGGTAGTAGGGCCGATTGCAAGCGCGCAAGTAGGATAAATGGTTTTTATCGCTTGGGCAAGAACGTGAGAGCAAGTGTGACGATAAACGTCTAAACCTTCTTCATCTCTTAAAGTTACGATGGCAACTTTTTGACCTTCTTGGACTTTCGCTGATAAATCAACGAGAACGCCGTCAACCTTACCTGCAACGGCATTTCTTGCTAAACCTTCGCTTATCGCTAAAGCCACGTCTAAAACGCTAGCGCCGTCTTGAACTTGAAGTTCAGTATTATCGGGTAAATAAACTTTCATAATATTCTCCTGTGTATTACTTTTATAGTTAAAAAAACGCCTCAAAGAAACAAATCTTTGAGACGATAAAATGTACCGTGGTTCCACTCAAATTGCCGATATAAAATATCGACCACTTTTTGCGATAAGTTCGCTTGGACTTAAGGATGTTTAGGGTGGTTTCACTATCTATTTTGCGTTATTGCCTTTCAGCCAAGGGCAACTCTCTGAAAACGCTCCGTAGGGCTACTTATCCCTATCCTAATATTTAATTACTAAATCATTATAAACCCACCGTAAATTTTTGTCAACTATTTTATGAAAAGTATGAACTTGAAAACCTTACCCTATCACCGTATAGTTGTTTTAGATACATTTCATCAATTTCTGGAAGTTTAGTACCAAGTTCAACCTCGCCTGCACCCGATAGTAAAATTTCTTTTACGATAGAAATTTCTCCACTATCCCCCGTTAAAAGTTCCGTTCGTTTTAGTATATTAAAGCGCTTGTCGTAAACGCTACCTTCGTCAAAATACACCCGCTTTCCCATTTTATCCTTTATAAGATATATTATAAAATCTTTAAGTTCAAGCGATTGAAATCCCGGCGGAATATAGCCTATTATATCCGACCATTTTTCCTTTAACGCTTTCATTCTAAAATTAAAAATTCCATCGAGCGCGTACTCTGAAAAACTCTTTAACTTTTTAACTACGTACTTTTTATCTTCATCTATATCAGCAGCTATAAGGGCGGTTAGTAAAAGTTCTTTTTCTATCGTATTAAGCCCGCTTGAATTTACGTGCTTTTTGAAGAAAGTGTACTTATAGTTTACCGAAATTACGTCCGCTATCTTATCTTCAAGTTCACTTACTAAAAGTTCTTTATATGAAGACGGAACGTCAATAATAAGCTCGTATCTATTTTTACCACCTCTTAATTCTTCAATGCAACCGAGTTGCTTGTTTATAAGCGAGAGCATTTCGTAAATATATAAAATATTGTTACTTCTTTTAGCGCTTTCAGTTATTTTTATTTTACTCATATTGATAAGTTTATGCATTATTTTTATTTTTAATTAATCTCTTTATAAGTTTATAAAATTCCGACAGCAAAATTATACTCGTTGCCGTTAAAATTATTTTTAGCCAAGTTGTAATCGGCAAGGAAACCGTTCCAAAAAATCCGCCTAAAAACTCTGAAAATACCACTTGTAGAACAAAAGTTATAAAAAACACCACGAGCATAGGCTTATTGCTCTTTAAGTTTTTGAACACGCTCGTTGCTCCAAGTTCCCTTGCGTTAAAGGCGTTAAAGAGTTGAAAAAGTATAAATAGCGAAAACAATACCGTTTTCATTTGGCGTTCGCCAACGCCTAAAAAATCGAGTTTATACTGCATAAGCAACACGGCGCACATAAAACTTGCGTGAATTACAATTCTAAGTAGCATTTTTTTACTTACTATATCGTCGCTACGCTTAATTGGGGAATCTTTAAGTAGTTCTCTACCCCTCGATTCAAGCCCAAGCGTTAACGCAGGCGGTCCGTCCATAATCAAGTTTATCCAAAGCAGTTGCACGGTAGTAAACGGACTTTTATCCCCTAATATCAAAGATATTACTATAAATAGTACCGCGGTAAAATTTACGGAAAGTTGAAACATAATAAACCGTTGAAAATTTTGATAAACGTTTCTACCGAACGCTATTGCCGTAACAATAGTTGAAAAGGAATTATCAAGTAAAATTATGTCGCTAGCTTCTTTAGTTATTTCAGAACCGTCCCCCATGGAAATACCAATGTCTGCGTGGCGTATAGCGGGAGCGTCGTTAACGCCGTCACCCGTAACGGCAACCACTTCACCCATTTCCTTTAAGAGTTTAACTATCCTAAGTTTAGTTTTAGGCGTACTCCTTGCAACTACCGATACGTTAGATAAAGCCTTTTTTAGTTTTTCATCGCTAGCGCTATCTATTTCACTACCTAAAACTACTCCTTTCCTATCCGAAACGAGTTTTAATTCCTTGGCTATTGAATAAGCCGTTTCGAAATTATCGCCAGTTAGCATTTTTACTGAAATCCCCGCCCTTTTACACTCTAAAACGGAAGATTTAACGTCTTTTCTAACGGGGTCGTAAATAACTGAAAACCCATCGAACAACCACTCGTTCGCATCTTTTTTTGCGCGAGCGAAGGCTATAACTCTTTTACAGTCTTTTTGAAAGGATTCAATCTTTTCAAATTCAGCGATAACGTCAGGCGTTTTATTCACCTTTTCAAAAATTATTTCGGGCGCTCCTTTTATATAGGTAAGGACTTCTCCGTTTTCTTCTACCATTGTAGCCATATATTTAAGTTCGGATGAAAACGGAACTACGCTTAAAACCTTCGCTTGATTTCTAAACTTAATATAATCTTCTTTTCTCTTTTTATAATACTTTAATAAAGCAAGTTCAGTTGCGCTACCAACTTCTCCGTCGCTACTTATATAAGCAGTTGAATTTATTAAAGCGTTACTCTTAATATATTTTTCGTTTTCAGGTTTTATTGGACGCAAAAGATCAACTTTCATTTTGTTTTCGGTTAAAGTTCCCGTTTTATCCGAACAAATCACGCTTACGCAACCAACGGTTTCAGTTGCCACGAGTTTTTTTATTAACGCGTTTGATTTTGAAAGTTTTACAACGTTTATCGTAAGCGCTATTGCAACGGTGGTTGGTAGCCCTTCGGGAACTGAAGCAACTATTAAAACTATTGCTCCCAAAAATGCGTCTTGCATTGAAGAAAAATTTACTTGATGGCTACAAATAAGCCTTGCAATCGATAAAATTAAAACGAATACCGCAGATATTATTCCTATAAAAGTTAGAGTTTTCGAAAGCCTATCAAGTTTTTCTTGTAACGGGGCAGAAACACCGCTACTTGCCTGCAAATCACTTGCAATAGCACCTATTTCAGCACCTGCTCCCACCGCGGTAACAACGTAAAGCCCGTCGCCTTGAGATATAAAAGTTCCACTATAAAGCATATTAACCCTTTCGGCAAGCGGAGTTTTTTCCTTCAATATAACGTCAGCGTTCTTTTTTACGGGAAGGCTTTCTCCGGTTAAAGTAGACTCGTCGGCAGATAAAAAATTACATTCTATTATTCTTCCGTCGGCAAAAATTTTATCGCCCGATTCTATTATAACTACGTCACCAACAACGAGTTCGCTTTGCTTAACTATGGTTTTATTGCCGTTTCTAATAACTTTTACCAAACTGTCGTTTGAGATTTTTTGCAAAAATTCAAAAGCCTTTTGCGATTTACCTTCCATATAAACGGTTAAAAATACGCTTATCGTTATAGATAGAAGTATTCCAACGCACTCATAAAAATCTCCGCTACCCGTTTTTAGAAATTTGCCTAAATTTACTCCTAAAGTTATTAGCATAGAAATTTCTAAAATAACGAGCATTGGATCAAATAAAGCGTCTACCACTCGCCTAATTATGGGTTTTGATTTAATTTTTTCAATTTTGTTCTCGCCGTATTTTGATTTTGAAATCATAACGGCGTTATCGTTTAGCCCGTTTTTAGACGAGTTTAAGTTTTTAAGAGCCTGATTGATAGATAAAGAGTATTCTTTCATATTTCACCATTTCTATAATATTTGTTTTTAACCCTTAAAATGATTATTATATAAAATATTTTCAAATTAGAGTTTACAACTCATATTGGTTGTGATAAAATAATATCTGGACGTAGTTCCAAGGAGAAAATTCAAATGAAAAACGTACTTAAATTAAACATAAAAGGCTACGATGCCGAACTTCCTATTTTACCCTTACCATCAGGCATTAACATTGCATTTTTCAACCTTCACGGCAATAGTGAAATGACCGAACATTGCGGAAAAGAAATTGCTAAACTCGTTTCCGATTGCGACGTTTTAATTACGGCTGAATCTAAAGGTTTACAGCTTTGCCACGTAGTTGCGAGAGAACTTAACCAACACTACTACGCCGTTGCAAGAAAAAGCAAAAAACTTTATATGCAAGACGGGATTGACGTTTTATACGACGCATCAATTACAACTGGTACTGAACAACGCTTATATTTAAGCAAGCACGACGTTGATATATTAAAGGGCAAAAAAGTAGGAATTATTGACGACGTTGTATCTACCGGCGCTTCCTTAAAAGGTTTAGAAGCAATCGTTGAAAAAGCAGGCGGAATTATTCACAAAAAGGCTTTCGTTTTAGCAGAAGGTGACGCGGCTGACAGAAAAGATATAATCTATCTTGAAAAAATCCCATTGTTATAAAAAATAAAAATCTCACGGACATCCGTGAGATTTTTTTATTTACTATATAAGTTCCGCTAAGGAAATAAATTCTTTAACCGAGAGTTCTTCTCCTCTTACACTCGTTGAAACGTTAAGTTTTTCAAGCAAACTTTCAGCATCTAACCTTGAAAGATTATACCCTTTCATTAGGTTGTTAACGAGAGTTTTTCTTCTCATCGTAAAGGCGCACTTAACTAATTTTCTAAACTTTTCTATATCCTTTATATTATATTTATTAGGATCGAGAGTTATTTTAACAACCGCCGAGTCAACGTTTGGCGACGGGTAGAATTTTTCACGCCCGATATACTCAATAATTTCAGTATCGGCAACGGCGTTGATTGCAACCGTTATACTTCCATAATCGGAAGTTTTTTCTTTTGCAACGATACGTTCGGCAACTTCTTTTTGAATTGTAACTACTATCGCCTTGCAATTTTTAGCGTCTTCTATAAAACGCATAATAATAGGCGTAGTTATATAATATGGAAGGTTTGCAACTAAAATATAATCGTCGCCTGCTAAATTTTCAATTTCTTCCATTGAAACTTTCATAACGTCTCTAAAATCAATGGTAACGTTTGAAAACTCGCTTAAAGTTTTATCTAAAACGGGTTTTAAGTTTTTATCAACTTCAAAGCCTAAAACCTTTTTAGCGCGCTTTGCAATCTCCGAGGTTAATGTGCCTGCGCCAACGCCTATTTCTAAAACGTTCGTTTGATTTGTTACGCCCGCTCTTTCAACTACGCTTGAAAGCAAAACCTCGTCGGTTAAAAAGTTTTGACCGAGTAATTTTTTGAAAGTGAAGTTTTTTTCTTTAAGAACGTTTTTTATATTCATAAAAACCTAAGTTTTACCCAAACTTAAATCGGGCAAAAACGCTAAAAATTATTTTAGTAGTTTGTTTCCAAACTAACGAAAGATAAAGTTAGGCAAGCATACTTGCCTAGCGTTACATATTGAAAAATTTTCTAAAATTGTTTTCAATTTGAATTTCGAGTTTATCAAGCGGTATGTCTAAAACTGAACTTACGAACTTGTAAACTTCAACGACGTATTTAGGCTCGTTTATCCTTCCGCGATAAGGTACGGGAGCCATAAACGGACAGTCCGTTTCAAAAAACACCCTATCCATCGGAAGCGCTCTTAAAACTTCCGATTTTTTTGAGTTTTTGAAAGTTAAAGCCCCGCCAAAAGAGAAATAAGCGCCCATATTAAGTAAAATTTTAGCAATTTCGATAGAGCCGGAAAAACAATGCATTAAAAAGCCTTTTTTAAGGCGTGGGCTATATTCTTTTAGAATATTAACCGTGTCTTGCCAGGCATCACGAGAGTGGATAATTACAGGCATATCGAGTTTGATAGCAAGTTCAAGCTGGCGGATAAAAGCCTTTTTTTGAAGTTCCCTATCGTAGCCTTCGTAATAGTAATCTAGCCCAATCTCGCCTATTGCCAAGCATTTATCGTGCTTTGAAAGTTCTTCTAACTTGAAAAGCGCTATATCGTCAACTTCATTGCAAACGTCGGGATGGCAACCTACGGTAAAATAAACTTCGCCATACTTATCAGCGTTATCTCTAACGCTTTTTGAAGAAGTTAAGCAACAACCAATATCAACGACTAACCCTACTCCGCTTTGCAAATAACCTTGTCTTACCCCGTCTAAATTCTCAAGAATTTTAGGGTCGTTAAGATGGGCGTGAGAGTCTATAAACATTAGCCAACCACCGAGCCTGCGGGCATATCGCTTTCAGGAGAGATAAGAACTACTTTATCTTCGTGTTCAGCGCATAAAATCATACCTTCGCTAACAACACCGCAAAGTTTAGCAGGCTTTAAGTTAGAAACGAGTATTACCTTTTTACCGATAAGTTCTTCCGGTTTATAGTATTTTTTAAGCCCAGAAGCAACCGTTCTTTCTTCGTTTCCAAGGTCAAGCGTTAACTTGTAGAGTTTATTTGATTTTTCAACGTCTTCACAAGTTTTAACAACCGCAACTTTAAGTTGTGTTTTGAAAAACTCGTCGATTGAAATTTGAGAAACTTCTTCCACTTTCTTTTCTTCCTTTTTCTCTTCTACTTTTTTAGCCTTTTCTTGCGCCTTGTGGCGTTCAGTCATCATTTTTTCAATTTCAGCAATTTCTTTATTAACGTCAATTCTCGGGAAAATAGGCGTTGCCTTTTCAACGCTAATTCCAGCCTTTAACACACCGAAATACGCATTGTCAAAAGTGTTTTCCGCCTTGCCGTCAATTCCGTAAAGCGCAAGGATTTTATCGGGCGCTTTAGTGATAAACGGCTTTAAGAGTATTGCCGATACCCTTATACACTCTGATAAAATATACATTACCGTTTTAAGTCTATCACGCATTGATTCGTCCTTAGAAATCTTCCAAGGTTCAGTTTCGTCGATATACTTATTAGCCCTTTCAACAAGTTTGAAAATTTCGCCTAAAGCGCTAGGAACGTCAATTAAATCAATTTGTTTTTGAACTCTATCTAAAGTGCCGTTAAGTAGCGAGATAACTTCGTTATCAAGGTCTAAAAGTTTAGTGTACTCTGGTAAAACGCCACCGAAATATTGATTAATCATAGCGGTAGTTCTTGAAACCAAGTTGCCAAGGTCGTTAGATAAATCACCGTTAATTCTCTTTAACAAACTTTCGTTAGTGTAAACGCCGTCGTTACCGAACGGAATTTCCCTAAGTAAGAAATATCTAAGCGCATCGCAACCGTAACGGTCAACGAGTTCCTTGGGGTCGGTAATTTCAGTTTTGATTTTATCGCCCTTTGATTTAGAAAGTTTATCACCACCGATAAGTAACCAGCCGTGACCGTAAACTCTCTTTGGGATTTCAACGCCGAGAGCCATTAATATAGCAGGCCAAATAATCGTGTGGAAACGAACGATTTCTTTACCAACCATTTGCAAATCTGCCGGCCAATAACGATTGAAAAGTTCGTTATTATCCGTGCCGTAGCCAAGAGCGGTGATATAATTAGTGAGAGCGTCAACCCAAACGTATACCGTGTGGTTTTTATCAAAAGTTACGGGAATACCCCACTTTATAGTCGTTCTTGAAACGCATAAATCTTGAAGACCGGGTTTTATAAAGTTGTTAACCATTTCGTTAACTCTTGACTTAGGTTGTAAAAACTCGGGATTATCTTCATAGAGTTTCAAAATTCTATCAGCGTATTTTGAAAGACGGAAGAAATAACTTTCTTCCTTTCCCTTTTGAACCGGTCTACCACAATCCGGGCACTTGCCGTCAACGAGTTGACTTTCAGTCCAGAAAGATTCGCAAGGCGTGCAGTACCAACCTTCGTATTCAGACTTATAAATATCGCCGTTGTCGTAAAGTTGTTTGAAAATATTTTGAACTGCTTCTACGTGATAATCATCGGTAGTTCTAATGAACTTATCGTAAGAAATATCAAGTTCGTTCCAAATTTCTTTAAGCCCGTCAACAAGCGGATTTATAAATTCAATAGGAGTAAGCCCCATTTCAGTTGCTTTCTTTTCAATCTTTTGACCGTGCTCGTCCGTTCCCGTTAAAAAGAAAACGTCTTTTTTAAGCATACGATTAAATCTTGCAAGCGCATCGCAAACGACGGTTGTATAGCAATGGCCAATATGCCAGTTACCACTTGGATAATATATAGGGGTTGTTATATAAAATTTATTGTCTTTCATAATCGCTCCAATAAAAATAAATATACTTTTTATTAAGTATATACTAATTTTAGCGTTTTGTAAACGAAATTTTAACGGATAAAACTTTTAACTTTATCATAAGTTAAAATATGAACGCAATTTTTCCGATAATTATATTAATTTCACTCGTTTTTATGACTTTTACTAACCCAGAAGGTATGTTAACTTCTTTTTCGGTGGCAACTGAAAAAGCCGTGTCATTATCCGTAACTTTAATTTCCGTTTACGCTATTTGGCAAGGCTTTGCTTACCTTTTAGAAAGTAGCGGAATAAGTAAAAAAATAAGCAAATTTTTCAATAAGCCCGTTAAAAAATTATTTTTAACGGATAGCGATGAAGCCGTATATAATATTTCTCTCAACCTAACGGCTAACGCGCTTGGGCTTTCGGGAATTGCAACCCCGTCTGGAATTGAAAGTATGCGCCTACTCGATAAAGAGAATAACGAGCACGGCAAAACTTTACTTATGGTTATATCTTGCACGTCAATTCAAATTTTTCCTATAACCGTTATTCAACTACTTTCAACGTATAATCAAAACCCCACTCAAGCGATAATAGTATCGCTAATTTCAACCGTATTTTCAACGATATTAGGAATAATTATTTGCAAGGTGGCAAAATGAATATCATCGCTTATATACTTCCGATTTTCGTTATTTTTATAATAATTTACTCACTTATAAAAAAGGTTGAAATCTACTCGGTGTTTTCTAACGGAGTAACGTCATCACTAAAACTAATTTTCACGATATTTCCTGCAATACTTGCCGTTTTACTTATGAGCGAACTGTTTGAAACAAGTGGTTTATACGACTGTTTTTTGAAGGTTTTATCCCCCGTGCTATCCTTCTTTGGAATACCTAAAGAAGTATTTAAGTTATTACTACTTAAGCCATTTTCAGGTAGCGGAAGTTTGGCTCTACTTGACGAAATTTTTAATACTTACGGAGCGGGTGGATATATTGCGCTTTGCGCGTCTGCAATATTCGGCTCGTCTGAAACGATATTTTACGTATCTTGTTTATACTATACAAAATGCAAAAGTAAAAAGGCTACTAAAGGGATAGTTATATCCCTTATAGCAACCTTTATATCAGCAATATTTGCCTGCTTTATTTGTAAACTGTTTGTGTAAAAACAGTTTACAGTTATATTTTTTACTATGTAAAAAGATATATTTGTCTATCGACAAGATATATTTGGCTACGCCAAGTTATATTTTTTGACTATATCAAAAAGTTGTGGAATTATTTTTTATATAATAAATTTATCCGAAACTTTCGCGTTAGCGAAAATATATCTTTGGCATAGCCAAAATATAACTAAAAAATGCACGCATCGAGCGTGCATTTTTATATTTTGTTACAAGCTAAAAAGTTTATTCAATGTTCTTATTTTAAGCCGTTAGAAACAAGCAAGACAAGGCTCGCAAAGTGTTTGAGATGAGATAGACCTTTTCGGTCATCGAAGTTCAAACACGAAGCAGTAACGCAGTATTGCACCGTTTATAACGGATTAAAATTAGTCGTCTATATCAAAGTTCTCTAACACAGATTTCTTTTGTAACGGCTTACTGTCACCGTGTTTAACGAAGAACATAGTAACGAACGCAAGCGCTACGCAAATTGAAGCGTAAGGGAACAACGGGCTCATATTACCAAACAAGTCCATAATAACACCTGATAAAATTGGCGTTAACACTTGAGCGGACATTGATGCGGTATAATACCAACCCGTGTATTTACCGGTATCCCCTGCTTTAGCAAGTTCTACTACCATCGGGAAGGAGTTAACGTTGATAGTTGCCCAACCGATACCCGCAATAGCGAATAAGATATACATAAAGATAGGGCTACTATTCGCAGTCATAAACGATGCGGTAAAGAAAGAAAAAGCAAGTAACGCTACGCCTACTAAAATAGTTCTTCTTCTACCGAATTTAGAAGCGATAATACCAACGGGGAAATAAGCAACGATAGCACCGCCTTGGGCAATCATTAAAGTAAGGTCGTAACTTTGATTAAGAACGGTATCTGCGTATAAAGAATACTTACTTGTAATTGCATTGTAACCCATATACCAAAGCGCAACCGACGCTAAAATGAGAAGCAACGAGATAAGTTGCGGTCTTGCAAGTTTAGTTTTAGTCTTTTCAGTTTCAGTAGCGGAATCAGTATTATCTTCGGGGAAATACTTTTTAGTATCTTCCATCATTTCGTTAGCCCATTTTTTCTCTTTTACTGTTAAAAGGAAGATAATTAAGCCAATGAGCATAATACCACATACTACTATGTAGTATGGGAAGAAATTTTGCATATAATCTTCGCCAACTTTAATAAATAAGCCAACTACTAAAACGAGCAATCCACCCGCAGTTCCCATAAGGTTGATAACTGCGTTACCTTTTGAACGAAGGGGTTTACAAGTAACGTCTGGCATTAAAGCAACCGCTGGAGAACGGAAGAACGCCATTGAAACGAGAGTAAAGAAAAGAACTACGATGAATAACCATAAATCACCGATAAGCGGAATAAAAATAAAAGATATTACCGCTAAAACAGTTCCTATAAAAATAAACGGAGTACGTCTACCAAACACGCTCTTACTCTTATCCGATAATGCGCCGAATATTGGGAGCAAGAATACCGCTAAAACGTTATCAAGCGCCATAATAACGCCTGACATCGTTTGGTTCATATTAAACTTATGCACCATAAGCATAGGCACGGTTTTATCATACGCTTGCCAGAACGCCGAGATTAAGAAAAACGCAAAACCTACTAAAATGGTTCTTTTGTAATTGAGTTTCATCTTTTTTTATCTCCTTATTTTTTAGTCGGCTCGTAGCCGTAAATTAATCTATGGCAACTTTCACACTCTTTAATTGCGTGAGAGCCGAGTTCTTCCATAAAACTTATTGAAAGCGAAGTTGCGCAGAACGGACAGTACGCCATTTTCTTTGATAAATCAAGCCCGAACACTATCGGGAACTTTTTATCCTTACGCCTTACTTGATATCTTTCCATTAAAGCTTTATCTATCTTTTCTTCAAGCGCTTTAAGTTTTGCCTTTAACGAAGAAACTTCTTCCTTTTTAGAGTTTTTAAGTTCTTCAAGTTTAGGCGCAAACTCGTCGTACTGCGCTCTCATTGCGCGGTTTTGTTGACCGAGTTTGCCGTACTCTTTGTAAAGTTCACTCATCTCTTTAGAGTAACTTTCGATTGCCTGCTCTATGCTAGCAATTTTAGAGCACGCGTCGCTGAATTTCCTTTTAAGATATTCAAGTTCCGTTTCGTTTTCACAAGATTCAACTGCTTTTTCGTATTCCTTAGCGCTTTCAACTTGCGCTTCGAACTCTTTAACTTTAGCATTGTAACTTTCAGTTAAGGTTTGAGCCTTTGATTCAAGAGATTCTAAACTTTCTTTAACCGTTGATAAAAACTTTCTTGCAACGAAATATTTTTTGGCTTCTTCGCTACCGTTAAGTTCGTCTTCAATCGCTTTTAAGTTCTTGTCAACCTCTTGATATTCAACGATGAGTTTTGTTTGTTCTTGCATAATATATCTCCTTTTTTTGCGGAATTAAAGCATAAAGTTGCCTTCAATAATACAAGTGTTTATACCGCAAAAATTATCTTTTACTGCTTTATAAAATTCTCTAAATCCATACATTTCACTTGAATAATGAGTAACCTGCATTACGCATTTACCCCTTTTAAGCGCCGAAAGTATTATATGGTGCTTAATATCGGCGGAAACGTAAAGATCAACGTCGGTAATGGTACTAATAGCCGTATCGTCAAGCCCAGCGCCACAGTAAGACGCTACTTTTTTAATTTCCCTATCAACGTCGCCAAAAACCATTACTTTGCTCGTTAAAAATTCTCTTTCATATCTTTCTTTAATTTCTGAAAGAGTGGTAGAAGTTTCAAAAACCCTACCGTAACCACAATTTTTATCTACTTGATAAATAATTTTTTGCTTTTTTGCGCCTAAACCCTTTGCCAAATAATAGTCAATTCCCTTAACTGCGCAATCGAGATTTAAGTGCATTGAAATAACGCCTATCTTTTCGTTTACGGCACGAAGTATGGGGCTCTTAACGTAATCGAGCTTTAAGAGCGGATCATAAATTGCAGGATGGTGAGTAACGATTAAGTTTGCGCCTATTTCTTTTGCCTTATCAATACTTTCGTCGGTAAGGTCTAAAGTAAACACAATGCCCGTTATATCCCCTTCAACGTCTGCAATTATTCCAACGTTATCGTAACCGCCGATCTGCTTAATGAGTTCATCGGAAAGTTTAAGTGGCGCGTAATTATCTAAAGTTTTAAGAACTTCGTTAATTTTCATTTAATATCCCCTTTATTTTTTCAAGTTTTTCTCTTGCTAAAATTTTAGCGGAATCAGACGCCTTGTCGTCTGAAATTATTTTGAGATAAAGTTTCCTATCAAATTCAAGTTTTTTAATAAAACCGTCAGGCATTTCTATCAAATTATCCCTACCGAAAAGATACTCGTCTTCCGTATAACGATCTTTACCTACTTCCGCCTTAATAACGTCGTAAAACTTACCGCCTGAATAAAAGGTAAAATCTTTTAAGATTTTATAGCCTAATTCTATTACCGTTCTTCTAACTTTATCGTTATTCTTTTGCGGTGCTAAAATTAAACTTTTTGGCAAAGTTTTAGCACTCTTTAATATTTTTACAATTTCTTCTCCGCCCATGCCTGCAATAATTGCTTGGTCGGGAAGTTCTGTAAAATTTTCAAACCCGTCAGAAACGATTGCGGTAACTTTATCCCCGTAACTTTCAAGTAAAGTTTGCGCTTTTTTTAGGCTAGGCGCGGAAATATCGGAAATAATAACCCTATCAAACTTACCGCTATCGAGCACGGCTTTTGAAATTTTACCGTGATCACAACCAATATCGGCAAACACTTTTCCCGTGCCTACTAGCTCGAATAAAATTTTTAGCCTTCCGTCCATTATTCTAAATACTCTTTGAGTTTTTTAGAACGTGACGGATGGCGGAGTTTTCTAAGCGCTTTCGCTTCAATTTGACGTATTCTTTCACGAGTTACGTTGAACTCTCTACCAACTTCCTCGAGTGTTCTCGGCTTGCCGTCATCAATGCCGTAGCGGAGCCTTAAAACCTTTTCTTCTCTAGGAGTTAAAGTGTCAAGTATTGAAATAAGTTGCTTTCTAAGCATTGCAAAAGCTACCACGTCACTAGGAGAAGCAGATTTTTCATCTTCGATGAAAGTTCCAAGATTACTATCTTCTTCTTCGCCGATAGGCGTTTCAAGTGATACCGGATCTTGCGCTATAGTTTGAATTTCAACTACCTTTTCAACTGAAATTCCCATAGTTTCAGCAATTTCTTCAGGGGTAGGTTCTCTACCTAATTCTTGAAGAAGTTGGCGAGAAACTTTTATGAGTTTATTAATTGTTTCAACCATATGTACGGGAATTCTAATAGTTCTCGCTTGGTCGGCAATCGCTCTCGTTATTGCTTGGCGAATCCACCAAGTAGCGTAAGTTGAGAACTTAAAGCCTTTAGTATAGTCGAATTTCTCAACCGCTTTCATAAGGCCTAAATTACCTTCTTGTATAAGGTCAAGTAGATGCATACCACGGCCAACGTATCTTTTTGCGATAGAAACAACGAGCCTTAAGTTTGCTTCAGATAAACGCTTTTTAGCAAACTCGTCACCTTGCATCATCTTTTCAGCAAGTTCAGCTTCTTCTTCGCCGGAAAGGAGCGCAACTTTACCAATATCTTTAAGGTAAACTTTAACGGGGTCATCCATCGAAACTTCCTTTTCAAGTTGATTGAGAAGGTCGTTATCTCTTGATGTTATATCGTCGTAACTTTCAATAATATCGATGTTCTTTTCGCTAAAGGAGTTATAAATTTGCTCGATTTCTTCAGGGGTTACTTTATGCTTTTCAATTTTATCCATAATTTCATCAGATTTAACGAACTTTTTGTCCGCATAAAAAGTAAGCAACTCTTGAATAATTTCATTAAGTTTTTCTGTTGATACGCTCATATTTTTCTCCTATTAATTTTCGTTTAATCTTAATTTGCAAAAATTATATCACAACTTTGATATTTCAATAGTTTTTTGCGCAATTAAGATTGCAAGTTTACTTTTTTTACCTTGATCAATTTCTTCTTTGTAAAGTTTATTAAGGCTAACTAAGTCTTCGTTTAAGTTGTTTTTTCTTACGACGTTAACGCAATCTTGATAATATTTTGCCCCTTCGTCAATAGAACTTAACTTATCCCCAACCGAAAGAACTGCGTTGAGTTCTTGAAGCCCGCTTTCGCCTACTACGGAATAAAGTTTTGACCCGTCAACCCCGTTAAACGTTACGCTCTCAAAAATCTTCTCTCTAACTTGATCGGAAAAATACATATCCGCAATTTGATTTTTATCAGCGTAAGGCATAGCGTTGATAACAGCCCATAAAACCACCCTTTCGGCAACGGAAAGCCCGTCAGTCTTAATAGTTTGTTTAACTTCGATTTTTTCATTTTCCGCCGTTTTAGGAAGAGTTACGCTACCGCTTTCTAAATCTCTTTTCAAAGATTCGTAACTTATACCCGAAACGCCACTAACCTTTGTTAAAAGTTCTTCTCTTAAATACTCGCTCTTTACCGTTCTCAAAAGTTCTAAACACTCGGCTAAATACTTTCTCTTATCAGACGCGTCGGTTAAATCTTTATCTTTTTTGATAAGCGAAAGCTTAAAGTCAATAAGCGGTTCTGCCTTTGAAAGCAAGGTTTTATATCCTTCCGCGCCGTACTTTCTAATAACGTCGTCGGGGTCTAAGCCTTCGGGGAGTTTTACGACTTTTACTTCAAAACCTTCGTTTTCAAAAATGTCTAAACTCCTAATAGTTGCTTTTTGACCTGCCCCGTCGCCATCGTAACTTACTAAAACCTTACTCGTATAACGCTTGAGAAGTTTTGCTTGAGAAAGCGTCAAGCTCGTACCCATAGATGCAACGACGTTTGAAAAACCTGCCGTGTGAAGCGAAATAGCGTCCATATAGCCTTCTACCATAATAACGTAGTCAAGGTCGGTTTCTTGGCGGATTTTTTTAAGGTTGTTAACGTTGTAGAGTACGTTCTTTTTGTTAAAGAGCAACGTTTCAGAAGTGTTTTTATACTTACCAAACCCCTTGTCTTCTAAAATTCTACCACCGAACCCTATAACTTTGCCCATAGAACTGATAATGGGAACGATAAGCCTCTCCGCTTGAAAATCGTAAATTCCCTTCTTACCTTGAGTGCACGCACCCGATTCGAGCATTTCTTTTTCGGTGTATCCCTTTTGTTTAAGGTGGTTAACGAGCCCGTAATAGTCAAGCGAAGCGCCAAGACCAAAATAACGCACCGTTTTACTATCAAGACCACGCTTTGCTAAGTATTCAAGCCATACGCCTGCCCTTTCATCGCTTAAGTTTTTAGCGTAAAATAGCGCCGTATCACGCATTAAAGAATAAAGCCTTTCTTTTTTATTTCTGGCTACCTTTGCCTGTTCTTCCGACTCAAAATCTGATTCGGGAAGTGGCATTTTAACGCGTTCAGCAAGTATTTTAACGGCATCGAAAAAATCAACCGTTTCAACTTCTTGAATAAACTTTATTACGTCTCCCCCTTTACCACAACCAAAACAATGATAGAATTGCCCCGGCTCGTTTACGGTAAACGAAGGAGTTTTTTCCGTGTGCCCGGGTAGCGGACAACACGCCCAATAATTAGTTGAACCCTTTCTAACGAGATTGCAATACCGACTAACTACGTCTACTATGTTGTTTTTACTTTTAAGTTCTTCAATAAACTTTTCGTCAAACGTCGGCATAGTCTTCTCCTTTAGAAACTCTTGGGAATAAATATTTGATTGAACGCGTTTATAGCGTACCTATCCGTCATTGAAGAAAGATAATCGCAAACTACCGTATCAATCTCGTATTCGTTTAATAACTTTAAGTAAAATTCGGGAAGTTTATCGGGGTTTTTAATAAAGTATTCATACATACTCGTGAGCATATTGCCCGCTCGCTCTTCTTCCCTAAGAGCGGTTGGCATCATATACACTTTTTCAAACATAAACGCGCGAAGTTCTTTCATTGCCCCGTCAACTTCAGGCGCTAACGCTACGAAAGGTTTATCTAAACTGTTTTCGTACGCTGAATTTATCATAACGTTAATTCTCTCTCTCGAAGTTTTGCCGAGAATTTTTATAACGTTACTTGGAAGTTCGTCTATCTTAATAACTCCCGCTCTAACGGCATCGTCAACGTCGTGATTAAGATAGGCTATCTTATCGGAAATAAGCACCGCTTGCCCTTCTAAAGTAGACGGCTTTGTTCCCGATTTGTGATTGAGTATACCATCTCTCACTTCTAAGGTAAGATTCAAACCTTGACCGTTATTTTCTAAAACGTCAACCACTCTTAAAGATTGCTTGTTGTGCTTAAACCCATTAGGAGAAAGTTTTGATAAAACTCTCTCACCCGCATGGCCGAAAGGCGTGTGCCCAAGATCGTGCCCAAGCGCTATCGCTTCGGTTAAGTCTTCGTTCAACGCGAGCGCGCGCGAAATAGAGCGCGCAATTTGCGATACGTCCAGCGTGTGCGTAAGCCTAGTCATATAATGGTCGCCTTCGGGAGAAAAGAATACTTGCGTTTTGTTTTTAAGCCTTATAAACGCTTTTGAATAAATAATTCTATCTCTGTCCCTTTGAAAAGGCGTGCGCATCGGGCAAGGTTCTTCAAACTTAAGCCTACCCTTAGAATCTTCAGACTTTACCGCAAAAGGAGATAAATATTCACGCTCTTTTTTAAGCGTCAATTCTTTTACCGATAAATTTTCAGCCATATTACTCCTTAAGATAATCGCCCGTAAAAAGCGGATACACTTTGCCGTTTATATCGTCAAAGTTCAAGATTTTATATATCTCTTCCGCCACCATTTTAGGCGTTGCAATTTCATCGAGATTGCAATCGAGTAAAAATCCCTTTTTATCTTCTTGAGATAAGTGGGCGTTCATATCGGTATCAATAAGACCTGGAGCGATTACGCAAACGGAAATATCGGTAAACGAAAGTTCATCCGCCAAAGTTTTGCTAAGACCGATAATCCCCGCTTTTACCGCAGAGTACGCAACTTCGCACGCTCCGCCTTTAATACCGAAAATAGAGGAAACGTTTATAATCTTTCCACCGCCGAGAATCATTGATAAAACCGCTCGCTTATTAACGAGCATACAGCCTTTTAAGTTTACGGCAATCATTTTATCCATTTCTTCTTCACTAACGTCGATAAACGGCTTTTGCTCTAAAGCAACGCCCGCGTTTGAAATAACCGCGGTAATTTTGCCGTACTTGGCGCTCACGGTAGCGAAAAGATTTTCAACGTCTAAAGAATTTGAAACGTCGCACTTTATAAAGGGAATTTTATATTCAGTTTCAATCATTTTGGCGCATTTTTCAGAATTAAGGTACGTTCCAACTACGTTATACCCCTTGTTTTTAAGGGTTATAGCCGTTTCCCTACCTATCCCACGAGACGCGCCCGTAACGATAACCGTCGACATAATAAAATGCAAAAACCTGACAGGTTGTTTCAGCTGTCAGGTAAAATGAATTATTTTTTAACTCTTTCCATATATTCGCCGGTACGAGTGTCAATACGAATAACGTCACCCTCGTTAACAAACATAGGAACTTGAATATAAATACCAGTTTCAATCTTAACTTGCTTGGTCGCATTAGTCGCAGTGTTACCAGCAACGCTTGGTTCTGCTTCTATAACTTCCATTTCAACGAAGTTTTCACATTCAACAGAGAACGCTTTACCTTTATAGAATTTTACGGTAACCGTGTCGTTTTCTTTAACGTACTTAAGAGCGTCTTCAACTTGATCGTAGTTGAGCGGTTCCATATTGTACTCTTCGTCCATGAAGTAGTAAAGTTCGCCGTCGTTGTACGAATAAGTCATTTTCTTAGTTTCGATGATAGCGTTTTCAAACTTTTCAGTTGGGTTGAAAGTAATTTGTAAAACCTTACCGTCTACTACGTTCTTAAGAGTCGTTCTAACGAACGCTGCACCTTTACCGGGTTTAACGTGCAAGAAGTCAACAACCGTAAAGATTTTTCCTTCGTACTCGATAGTAACGCCCTTTCTTAAATCGCCTGCTAATACCATATTAAAATTTTCTCCTTGAAAAATATTTTTTATTTTTAACCTTTAACTCATATCGTTAAAAGTTCTTTATCCGTAGTCATAAGCGATACGCATTTACCGTTTTGCAACGTAAACGTATCTTCTATTCTCACACCGAACTTACCTTCGAGATAAACCCCCGGTTCTATTGAAAACACCATACCGTTTTCAAGTGCCGTTTGGCTCTTCGTATTAAGCGTTGGATATTCGTGAATTTTAACGCCTATACCGTGCCCCGTTGAGTGCGTGAAATATTTATCGTAACCGTAACTCTTGAGATAATCTCTCGCCACCTTGTCCGCCTCAGAACAGGTAAAACCTGCCTTTACTGTTTGAGCGGTGAGCAAGTGCGCTTCCTTTACGGCTTCGTAAACGCTAATAAACTCGCTACTCGGCTTTCCAAAATAAAACGTTCTAGTCATATCCGATAAAAGCCCGCCGTACCTACACCCAAAATCCATAAGCACCGGCATATCTTTTTTGAGTTTAACTTCGCCCGTTTTGTAATGCGGAACGGAACTGCCGTTACCAAAAGCAACGATCGTTTCAAACCCAACGCTACCGCCGAGTTTTTTGAAATTGTACTCAAGTTCGCCGGAAAGTTCAAGCTCGGTTACGCCTTCTTTTACGCTTGGCAAAGTTTTTACAAAGGCTTGTTCTGAAATGGCGCACGCTTTCTTTATAGCTTCAAGTTGCGTTGCCGTTTTGATTGCGGAATCCTCGTTATATTCAAGCGTGTAATCGTAAACGCTGTAACCTAAACCTATCAGTTCAGCATACAAAGAAGCGCTAGTATAACCGTAAATGAGCCCTACGCTACTAACCGTTAAGCGAGATAGCATTTCTTTTAAGGAAACTTCGTTTTGAAGATAACACTCGGCTTTCGCTATCTGCTTGGCAGATTCTATATATCGCCCGTCGGTTAAAAGGTAGCGATTATCGTTTTTAACGACCAAAAAACCATCGTCAACGTAAATACCCGTATAATAAAATATAATATCGCCGTCGGTTATAACTACCGCGTTATCCACAAAATCACGCATTATGCAATTATATTAACATATTAATATAATATTGTCAACCCTATCAAGTCTTCATTTTTCAAAATTTTAGCGTATTCAACTAATTTTACTTGAATTTTTTTCGAAAAAGAGTTAAAATTCAAATATGAAAAATAAAGAACAGTTTAATAAAGTGGTTGCAAGCAACATTGCAAGATATAGAAAATTTAACAATTTAACCCAACTTGCGCTTGCCGACAAATTGAATTACTCTGATAAGGCGGTTGCAAAATGGGAAAGTGGCGAAAGTTTGCCAGACGTTTTCGTTCTCTATCAAATTGCGGAGATTTTCGGCATAACGCTCAACGATCTTTTATCCGAGAGAAAAAGGCTTAAAATGCCGTCTAACAAAATTAAATCTATTCTTATTCCAATTTTTGCCAACTGTATTTTATGGTTAGTTGCTTTAGTTGCGTTTATTATTCTACAAGAATTTTCCGTTTCTAAAGCGTGGCTTCCGTTTATCGTAGCAATCCCCATAACCTTTATTCTCTTTTTAATTTTTGCTTGCATTTATAAAAATTTGATAGTTCAGTTCTTATCGATAACCGGCATTATTTGGACTACGATATTAAATTTACATATTTTCTTAATTGGAATACTACAAGTTGCGTCGTACCTATACTTTATAGGCATACCAATTCAAGTTGCGTTCACGCTAAAATACGCATCGGTTATAATTCCTAGAGTTAAGCAATTATTCAAAACTAAAACGAAGTCATAAGACTTCGTTTTTTTATCACAATAGCGGGGAAAATATTCTTACGATCGAACTTATAAATCGTTTTATAATTCCGTTTTTAACGGTTGAAATATCAATGAGTTTTGACTTTTTTTCAACTTCTAAAAAATCTTTTTCAATATCGCTTATAGAGCTAGTTTTATACATTAAAACGCCGTTTTCAAAGTGGTGAACTAGCGAGCGATAATCAAGATTTACCGTTCCCACCATAGCGTAATCTCCGTCTACCAAGTAGGTTTTAGCGTGAATAAAACCAGGCGTATATTCATAAATTTCTACCCCTGCGGAAATAAGCCTAAAATAGTAACTTCTACTCATTAAAAACACTAGTTTTTTATCGGGAATCGCAGGCAAAACTATCTTTACTTTAACACCGCGGAGAGCGGTGTTTTCAATATCCGTTAAAAGGTCGTTATCGATAATTAAATAAGGCGTTGTAACGTAAACGTAATTTTTAGCGGAAGATAACATATTTTGAATAATAGACTTGGAAACTTGGCGTTTATAAAGCGGTTTAGGCCCGTCGCCGAACGGCACTAAATATCCGTTTTTTTGCAAGTTTTCCATTTCTTTATATGCGTTATTAGGTGGCGCAATCAACCTTTTTGCGTTAATGCCGTAATCTATAAAAAACAGCTTAGTAAGTTCGGCTACCGCACCGCCGACAATGCGTATTCCCGCATCTTTCCAATATCCGAATTTCTGAACTTTATTAAGGTATTCGTCGGCAAGATTAAACCCGCCCGTATAGCCAATTTCCCCGTCAATAACGACTATTTTTCTATGATTTCTGTTATTAAACTCGCTATCCGCACTACCCCTTAACCTTGAAAAAGGAATTGCTTTTATCCCTTGTTTTTGCAAGGTGTTAAAGTATTTTGGCGGTAAGGTAAACATACAGCCTATATCGTCGTAAACGAGCCTAACGTCAACCCCCAAACTCGCCTTTTTTACCAAGACTTCTTTAATAGAGTTCCAAAAAAAGCCTTCTTCTATAATAAAGAACTCTAAAAATATAAAATTTTTAGCTTTTTCAAGATCGTAAAGCAATCTATCTTTTAACTTATCAATATCGCTAAAATAAACGGTTTCAGTTTTATCGTAAATATGGGAAAACGATACGGTTGACGCCATTTTCAGTTGATTAAAAGCGGTTATATCCAAACTTTTTAACTCGTTTGAAACGTTGCTATCGTCTATTATCGGCATATCGTTTGAAATGTCTTTTAACCTTTTAATAAATCTCTTTTTAAGTTTTCTTGAAGAAAAGATAAAGTAAAGCATAAACCCCGCAACGGGCAACGCAAAAACGACGAGTAACCACGGAATTTTATAATCGGGATTATCGTCTGACGCAACTATTTTGATAATGCAAGCAATCTGAGTAATTAGAGCGAGCAAGTAAAATTTAGGAACGTAATAACATAACGCAACTACTATTCCTATAATTGCAAGCGTTTCAAAACAAAATATAACCGCCGAGAGCAAAAGTCTCGGCGGTATAAGTTTTATCTTTTTCTTTTTGCTCATAACTTAATTATGATGCACGAAAGTTAAAAATATATTACAAATTTGTTAAAATTAAGTAAAATTTTATAAATAATACAAATCTTTCATAGTTTTTGCGTCAATATCTTGAGTACCGGCACTTTCGGAAATAATATAAGGCGAAATGCCTTTAATTTTAACCGCCTCAATAAAATTTTTGGGGTTTGGACCAAACTCGTTATCTTCAAAAGTAAGATGCTTTATCTCACCTTTTGCCGAATACATAATTTTAGAGAAGTGAACGTGCATATTACTCAGTTTTTCAAACCCTAAACCACTTTCAATTTGATTAAAAATATTTATAAAATCTTTAGTTGATTTGAGCGAGCCTTGCTCTAACGAATTAACGTGACCAAAGTCTACGCAAGGATAGTAAAACGGAGCAATTTTACAAAAATCAACAACTTCTGAAATCGTTCCGATTTGAGCGGATTTACCCATCGTTTCGGGGCAAATAATCATATCGTCATAACCTTGTTCATAAATTTTATCAGCAAGTATTTTTAGCCTTTCTACCGCTAATTTTACCGATTCATCTCTTTGAAGTTTACCTTGCGCGCCAGGGTGAAACACCGCTCTTTTAGCGCCCATAAGTTTTCCCATTTTCAAAGAAGATAAAACGTAGCCGTAAGAGTTTTCAACCTTTTGCTCATCTACCCCTGAAAAGTTGATAAAATACGGGCAATGAACGCTTATTTCAATACCTTCTCTTTCAAAACTTTCTCTTATTTCAACGGCTTTTTGTTCGCTTAAATTTACGCCCCTTCCGAACGAATATTCAAATGCGTTTAGACCTAAATTTTTAACCCAATTAGCAGACTTTGAACTACCGCTAAACCCTGCGTTATGAAAGGCTTCGCTATTTCCGCTAGGTCCAAATTTTATCATATTAGTACTCCTTGTCAATTTCAAGTTGCTTTTTAAGTTCATCTATTGATGAAAACTTTTTAATATCGCGTATTTTATCTAAAAAACATACGGTTAAATCTTTGCCGTACAAATCCCCGTTAAAATTCAAAACGTAGGTTTCAACTACTAAATTTTCGCCTTGAACGGTTGGTTGAGAACCGTAGTTGGTAATAGAAAAATATTCTTTATCGTCAATTTTAACCGTGGTTTTATAAACGGCAGGTAGTATCTTAAACTTATTTTCAGTTAACTTTATATTCGCGGTTGGAAAACCGATTTTTTTACCGAGCTGTTTACCTTTAACCACTTTACCGCTAATAAAATACGGGCTACCTAAATATTCGTTGGCAAGTTTAATATTACCTAAACTTAAAACCTTTTTAATCTCGGTAGTTGATATTTTATTTTCGCCGTCGCCTATTAAATTCAAAGTTAAAACTCTATCTTTACCAAAATAATCTATAAGTGTTTGAACGTTTCCCAACGCGTTTTTACCAAAAGTAAAATCACTACCAGAAACAACCTTTTCAAGTTTATATAAACTTGAAAGTTCACTCAAAAACTCAAGGCTTGACTTGTTCATAAATTCACTATCAAGCGATTTTACGATAACGAGCCCAACCCCTAACGCCTTGATTTTTTCAATTCTCTCATCAAGCGTAAAAAGGTCATGCTTACACTTACCACCCGTAAAAATTAAAACGGCAGGCGTAAAATTCAAACTGCTTGCAGTTTGAACCGTTTTGTTTAGCACGGCTATATGACCTTTATGTAACGCGTCAAAATAACCGAGCGCAAGTATTAAATTTTGAGAAAAACTTTCCCCGTAATTTATAACTTTAATCATCTTTTAAGTACGCCTTAATTTTTAAGCCGTTTTCCTTTACTAATCCAATCCCGATAAATTTAGATAAATTATCGTAAACCTTATAAATCCCGTCAAGCTTGTCAATTTTGAACGGCCTGCCGTTAGCAAGTTCAGTAGAACTGTACTCGTCAAGATAAATACACTCAAAATCGACCATTTTATCGGGTTTTATTAAGAGCGAAGATAAGCCTTTAATCTCTCTTAAATCATCTTCGGTAACGGCGTTTTCCAAGGTAAACGAGCCACTTTTTACACGCTTTAACTTAGTCATTGTAGCAAAGGTATCTAAAGCGTAGGCTAAATCTCTACAAATAGAACGGATATAAGTTCCACCCTTACAAGTGATCGTAAAGGTGTATACGCCGTTTTCTCCCCCGTCAAGCGTTATAGAGTTAATTTCAACTTGCTTGGGTTTTAACTCAACTGTTCCCCCACGCCTTGCAATATTGTAACTCCTTTCTCCACCAACGTTTTTAGCGCTGAATAACGGCGGTATTTGGTCAACTTTACCAACAAGCGTAGGAATAACCTTTAATATTTCTTCTTTAGTGGGAATAGTCCCGTTAGATTTTATTACTTGCCCACCCCTATCGAGCGTATCCGTTTCGTAACCGAAAGTAAATTCGGCAATATAAACCTTTTCCTTATCAAGCAAGTAATCAAAAAGCCTTGTAGACCTACCAACTGCAAGGGGTAAAATACCTTCAGCAAGCGGGTCTAAAGTGCCCATATGCCCTATTTTTGAACCCTTAAAGAGTTTTTTTATTCTGTTTATAGCATAAGCCGAGGATATTCCACTCGGCTTATAGTAATTTATAAATCCATTCATAATCTTTGCTTAACGTTATATACGAGTTTATCGATAATATCTTCCATATAACCGTTAATAACCGCTCCGCTCGCTTGAATATGGCCACCGCCACCGTAGAGCGAAGCTATTTCGTTAACGTCAACTTTTCCCTTACTTCTAAGGCTGATTTTATATCTGTTTTTGCCCGTTTCAAGAAGTGAAATTGCAACTTCAACACTTTCAACCGTCATAGGATAGTCGATAAACCCTTCCGTCATATTATCAAGCGCGCCTGATTCTTCAATATCCTTTTTTGTAATAGTTAAAACGCCAACTTTATCATCAAGGTATAATCTCATTTTAGAAATAATCTTGCCGTATAAAATTGCTCTTTCTTTAGGCTGATCCTTGAAGTTTCTCCTCATAACGTAATGAAGGTTTGCGCCCTTTGAAAGCAGATTGGACGCAATCTCTAAAGTTTGGCTCGTTACGTTCGAGTGGTGGAACGCACCCGTATCGGTTACGATACCCGTCATTAAACTATTTGCAATATCGCTATCAATTTCAACACCGAGTTCTAAAATTATCTTATAGATAATTTCACAAGTAGCGCTTGCTTCTTCAACAAAATTGTATTTTGCGTATCTTGAATTTGAAATATGATGGTCAATATTAAAGGTGTTTTTATGCTTAGAAAACTTTGAATAAAGTTCGGTAAACATAAACTCGTTAGCAATATCAACGGCAACGAATGCCGAATATTCGCTTGAAGGTATTTGCTTATTATAATCTTCGCTAGTTTTTATATACTTTAGTTTTTCAGGTATATCGTGAGCGCAAACTAAATCTGTGGCTATCCCAAGTTTAATAAGGGCTAACCTTAAAGCCGTTGCGCTACCAACGGTATCCCCGTCCGGTCTATTGTGACTGAATATTAATACGGACTTTGCCTTTTTAAGTTCAGCCGTTATCTCCGTTATCGTCATTATTTTCTCCATAGGTAAGCCCTGCGAGTATCATATCTATTTTGTTGCCGTACGCACTAGCCCCATCTTGATAAAAACGAAGTTCAGGTACGTAACGAATAGTGGTGTTGCGCGCAAGTTCTTTTCTAATTTCGGGCGATGCTTTACAAATAGCATCGTAAGTAGCCTTTGCCTTTTCATCGCTCGTTGAATATACGCTAATATAAACTTTAGCGTGCTTTAAGTCGGGCGAAACGTCAACTTCAGTTACCGAAAACATCTCTGTTGCGCCCGAGATATTAAGTTTATTCTTAATAACGTCGTAAATAATTTTACGAAATTCACTATTAAGTCTATCAGTTCTTTTACCTTTCATAAATTACGCCTTTTGTTCTTCTACGATATAACACTCGATAAAGTCGCCAATCTTGATATCATCGAACTTTTCAATAGACATACCGCACTCGAAGCCTTGTTGAACTTCCTTAACGTCGTCTTTGAAACGCTTGAGTTGTAATACGTTACCTTCGCAAATCATAACGTCGTCACGATAGATGCGGAGTTTACCGTTTCTAACGATCTTACCGTCCGTAACGTAACAACCTGCAACCGTGCCAACGCCGGTAATCTTGAACGTTTCACGAACTTCGGCTTTACCAAGGTAAACGTCACTAAACTTGGGCGCAAGCATACCTTTAAGCGCCTTATTAACGTCGTCGATTGCTTCGTAGATAACTCTATAAAGTTTAACGTCAATCTTGTTTTGTTCAGCAAGCGCCTTTGCCTTAGCGTCAGGACGCACGTTGAAACCAATTATAATTGAGTTTGAAGAATCTGCAAGGTTTACGTCCGTTTCCGAAATTGCGCCAACTGCTGAGTGAATAACGTTAACTTTAACTTCTTCGTTAGAAAGTTCGGTTAAAGATTGCTTAATTGCTTCAACAGAACCTTGAACGTCTGCCTTTACGATAATGTTAAGGTTCTTAAGATCGCCCGAAGACACTTTAGAGAATAAATCGTCAAGAGAAATCTTTTGTTGTTCTCTAATCATTTCTTCTCTTTCTCTATTCTTTCTTTCGCTAGCAACGAGCGCGCCGAGTTTTGCTTCTTCAACGGCAAATAAACTATCGCCTGCGTTAGGAACTGATTCTAAACCGAGAATTGATACGGGCATTGACGGACCTGCCGTTTTAACGTTTCTTCCCTTATCGTCAACCATCGCTCTAACTTTACCGGTAATAGTACCGGCAACGAGATAATCGCCAACTTTGAGCGTTCCCTTTTGAACGAGAACGGTTGCAACGGGACCCTTACCCTTATCGAGTTTTGCTTCTACTATAATACCCTTCGCCATACGGTCGGGATTTGCTTTGAGTTCCTTCATTTCAGCGGAGATAACAACAGTTTCTAAAAGTTCGTCGATACCAGCGCCAGTCTTTGCCGAAACGGGAACGAGAGCAACGTCACCACCCCATTCTTCAACCAAGATTTCTTGATCGGCAAGGCCTTTCTTAACCCTTTCAATATCCGCGGTTTGTTTATCCATCTTGTTAGCCGCAACGATAATAGTTACGCCTGCCGCTTTCGCGTGGTGGATTGCTTCAATTGTTTGTGGCATAATACCATCGTCCGCCGCTACTACGATAATTGCAATATCCGTAAGTTGAGCGCCACGAGCACGCATTGCGGTAAACGCAGCGTGACCAGGAGTATCAAGGAAGGTAATAGTTTCGCCGTTAACGTTAACGGTATAAGCACCGATGTGTTGAGTAATACCACCAGCTTCGCCAGCAGTTACGTTTGCGTTACGAATTCTATCTAAAAGTGAAGTTTTACCGTGGTCAACGTGACCCATAACCGTAACAACCGGTGGACGCTTGATAAGTTTAGTATCGTCTTCTTCTTCGTCTTTGAACCCTTCGCTTAACACGTCTTCAGCAGTCTTATCAAGTTTAAGTTCGAGTTCAATACCAAGTTCTGCAGCGATAAAGCCAGCGGTATCGTAATCGATAGAATCGTTAATAGTTTTTAAGATACCTTCTTTGAATAAACGCTTGGTAATTTCAACGGCGGTTATACCTAAAAGTTCTGAAAGTTCCTTAACGGCAATAATTTCTTTATTGATAATAGCCTTTTCAATCTTAACGGTTGAAACTACTTCTTCTTGATGCTTGTCTTTAGACTTACGCATCTTTCTATAACCGGTCTTATTTTCATCGAAATCATCGATTGAAACTTGACCTTTAATAAGAGATTTCTTATTAATAGCCTTCTTATCGTCGTAATTGTTTCTCTCGTTTTTCTTTTTGTTTTGTTGTCTAGTACTTTCCTTAGGAACGTACGGCGCAGGTGTAGCCGAAGGAGCGGGCTTGTTAGGTTGATAAGGCTTTTTATCCCCTTGGTTAAACTCACGCTTATTAGGAGTGTTTTCAGCGTTATAAGTTCTACCAACGTTAGAAGGCTTTTTGTTAGGATTGCCTTTTTTATCGCCACTAGGAACGTATTCACGTTTTACTTGAGGAACGAATACTCTCTTACCGTCGATAATTACGATGTTAGGATTATCGGTTTTAATAATGGTAGGAGTTTTAGGCTCTTCCTTCTTTTCTTCTTGAACGGGAGCAGGAGCGGGTTCTTCTACCTTATCTTCTTTTGCCGTTTCAGCGGAAACGGGTTCAACCTCAACCTTAGGTTCTTCAACCACTTCAACAACAGGTTCAACCACCGTTATTTCTTCCTTAACTTCTTGAACCACTTGTTGTTCTTGTTTTTCCTTTTCAACAAGTTTTTGAAGTTCCTCCGCTTTTTGCTTAGCAAAAAGTTTAGCCTTTTCCGCTATCTTTTTATCAACAGCTTTATAAAAGCCCTTAAAGTCTGAAATTAAAGTTGCTCCTTTATTTTCCTTAATTAAGTTTCCTAAATTTTTAATATAACTAAATTCTTTCTTTTCTTCTTTTTTTACTTCCATATCAGGTATTATCCCTCCACGAATATTCTTGAAAATGCTCGTCTAAATTTTGCAAAATGGCATTTCCAAGCGATTCGTCCTGTATAGCCACAAGTTTGCAATTTGCTTTTTTAACAATTTCTTCTACCTTATAAGTTTTGCTAACGATTAGTGGCGCGTTGAACTTTTTGCAAAGTTTAATCGCCTCGTCAAACGCGTTTTTAGACGCGGTATTACAAATTATAAGTAATTTTGCTTTCTTAATAGTTGCTATCGCGTTGGTCCCTGCGCGAAGTTTTCTCGCGCGGATTGAAAAACCGATAAACGTAAGTACTTTACTCTTTTCCAAAGAATTCCTCCGAAAGTTCAAGGTAAACGCTATCTGGAATTTCCATACCAAACGCAACCTTAAGAAGTTTTTTCTTTATAATCTTTTCCGCGCAAGCCTTACAATCGCACAAGTACGCCCCTCGACCGTTGAGTTTACCGGTTCTATCAACCTTAAATTCTCCTTCGGGCGTTTTAACTATACGTATAAGTTCTTTTTTAGGCTTTTCGCCTCTGCACGCAATACAGGTGCGCATAGGAACCTTTCTATCCATAGAAAATTATTCCTCAATTTCTTCAAGAGCTTCAAATTCTTCCGCTGCTTTAGATTCACTCTTAACGTCAATCTTCCAACCGGTAAGCCTAGCGGCAAGCCTTGCGTTTTGACCATCTCTACCAATAGCGAGCGAAAGCTTATCGTCGGGAACTACTACTCTTGCAGACTTTTCATCAATAGCAGTTACTCTTAAAACTTTAGCAGGAGCAAGCGCTTTAGCAATAAATTCAAGCGGATCTTCACTCCAAGGAATAATATCGATTTTTTCACCGCCAAGTTGTTCGATAACGGCGTTAACGCGCATACCCTTGTTACCAACGCACGCGCCTAAAGCGTCAACTTGCGGATCAATGCTGTGAATAGCAATTTTAGTTCTTTGACCTGCTTCACGAGATACCGACTTAATTACCACGATACCTTGCTTAATTTCAGGAACTTCATTTTCAAAGAATCTCTTAACAAGCCCGGTTGAAGTGCGAGAAACGAGTATTTGAGTATTCTTGCCGATTTGGCGTATTCTCTTAACGTAAACGCTAAGTTTATCGTTGATATTATAAGATTCACCCGGAACTTGATCTTGCGGAAGCATAACGCCTTCGAGTTGACCGCCTGAAAGTTCAACGTAAACGTTGCCGTTTTCAACTTTTCTTACGATAGCCGATTGAATTTCATTTTCCTTGTCTTCAAATTCAGAAAGGGTGTTGTTTCTTTCAGCTTCTCTTATTTTTTGCATAACCACTTGTTTTGCAGTTTGAGCGGCAATTCTACCAAAATCTTTTGGTGTGAATTCCTTTTCATAAGTATCGCCGATTTTGTACGATTTTTTATGTTCTTTTGCTTCCTCAAGAGTAATTTGCTTATCAGGGTCTTCAACCACTTCTACGATTTCTTTAATCGCAAAAAACTTTATTGAACACTTTTCATCGTTCATTTTAACGATTACGTCACTAGCGTCACCCTTAGCGTATCTCTTGTACGCAGAAGTGAGCGCTGACTGTAAAGTGTCGATAAAAGCCTGCCTTTCAATACCCTTGCTCGCGCATAATTCATCAAGCGCGGCAAAAAAATCTTTGTTTACCATAAATTTCTCCTAAAATAATAAATATTAAATTTTTATTGCCTTACCGAGAAGGCGAAACTAAACAAGCGTTAAAACTTAATTGCTTGATTTATTTTTGCTATTTTTGAAAGTTCAAGATTCAATTCTTTACCTTCGTACTCTACGGTTATAACGTTTTTATTATAACCCACAAGTCTTGCTTCTATAATTTTTTTACCCTGCATTGGAGCGAAAAACTTAATTTCCATATCTCTACCCATATTGCGGATAAAATCCCTTTCCGTTTTAAGAGCCCTATCTAAACCTGGGCTTGAAACGTTTAAGGTGTATTTTCCATCGTATACGTCAAACTCAT
Organism: Christensenellaceae bacterium; assembly: GCA_045651665.1. GTDB lineage: Bacteria > Bacillota > Clostridia > Christensenellales > Borkfalkiaceae > HGM11412. The sequence goes on along the minus strand of JAZRSR010000041.1, from coordinate 60,049 downwards.
CAAGCGGAAGATCGATAAGATTGTGGAACTTTTCTAAAGTGTCAAGATCAATGCCAGACGGAGTGTCTAAATAGATAGTAAGCGCAGGCGGTTTAATCTTGGTTTCAACCTCAACGATTTCAGCGCCGATAGAATCAGCGTACGGCGTTAAAAATTCAGTTATTTCTTCAATAGATTTGAATTTCATAAAACCCCTTATAAAAATTTGAGAGTGTTCCAAAAAAGAACACTCTCATCATAAGTCTTAATCATAATGCTCTTATATATTAACATATATAATCCAACTTGGCAAGCATTTTTATTGATTTTTTATAATTTATATAGTTTAATAAGCGCTTCGGCGGTTGCAAACGCGTCTGAAAGCGCTCTGTGGTGGCGGAATTCAATGTTAAAATATCCGCAAACGGTATTTAACTTGTGGTTCGGCAAGCTCGGAAGCAACTTTCTTGAAATTACAAGCGTATCAAGATAATCGTTTTCTAAATAATACCCTAAATCTTTACCAACGTTCCTTAAAAACCTATAGTCAAAGTCAGCGTTGTGCGCTACGAACACGCTACCACCTAAAAACTTAATAAAATCCGGATAAACTTCGTGTATCTTCGGTTTACCAACGAGCATTTCATCAGTTATTCCCGTAAGTTCAATAATCTTTTGAGAAAGCTTAACTTCAGGATCAATAAGCGTTTGAAAACTCTCTACGATAACGCCGTTTACAATTCTAACCGCGCCGATTTCAGTAATTTTATCACTCGTAACGTCCGTTCCCGTGGTTTCAATATCAACAACGACGAACTCTTTATCCTTTAACGTTTCAGGAAGTTCTTTTTCTTCGGTAAAAAAGTCTTGTTGCGTACTTAACTCGCACTTTTCCGGGAAGGCAAAAGCGTACTTTTCAGGCGCTTTTTTAGACGGGCGACGTTCGGGAACGTATCCACACGGAAATTCGCAGAAGTGAAAGCCTTTAATTAAAAAACTCGGCCTACCGTTAAACACTTCCATTTCACCGCGAACGATAACTACGCTACCAACGTTTAACTTTTCAAGTTTTTGTAGTTTGGTTTTATCAGTAGTAAAATAACTGCCCGAAATTTTACCACTCTTATCGTCTAAAGTAATTCTGTAATACTTATTACCCTTTTTACTTTCACGCTCTTCTTTTTCATCGACGGTACCTGCAAAATAGCATTTACCTAAAATATTTTCCCCGTCCGCCACGTAAGTTGCAGTATCGTAAAACTCGTCGTCTGAAAACTTTTGAACGTCAACCATCTTAACGGTACGAACTTTAATATCTGCTATATCGTCTTCACTAACGCTCAAATCTTCGTATACGGGTTTTTCAGTATCTTCGGCGGTAATTCTAATCTCCCCTTCAAAATCGTTACAGTAAGTTCTTTCAAGAACTTCTTTTAATTGATCGAGAACGGAAGTTCTTTGAAGAAACTCACAAACGCTATCAAGCCCGGTAACTTCATACTTAATTTTTTTCCCGCCACTTATAACGTTAACCGAATTAATATCAATCACGTGCGCAACTGAAAAACAATGCTTTTGAATATAATCGAATATTGCGCGTTTAGCAATTTCAGCATCGGCAATAGACTTTTTAACGTTTACGCTTACCTTTACGTTAGGTAATTCTTTTTCTATCGAAGATGCTATAAATTCTAAATCTTCACTCGAAATAATAACGTCGCTTATTAAGTTAACTTTAACTTCTTTCCCGTTAAATTCAGCTAAATTAAGCCTTATATCGCCAAGGCTTGGATTAAAGTTTTTAAGTGTTTCAATTAAATTATCACAAGGATTTCGCAATTTCTTCTATCTCTCTTATAAATTCTTTTTCTATTTCATTAAACGGAACTTTTTTAACTACTACGCCTTTTCTAAAAATTACGCAAGTATCTTTAGAACCCGCAACACCAATATCAGCGTCCATCGCTTCGCCGGGGCCGTTTACCACGCAACCCATAACCGCAACCTTCATAGGAACGGTTATATTTGCCGTTAAATCTTCTATTTTTTTTGCAAGACCAATACTGTCGTATTCAGTTCTACCGCACGTTGGGCAAGAAACCACTTCGCAATAGCTTTTATCAATACCCACCGCTCTTAAAATCTTTTTAGCAACGAGTGGTTCGTAAATAGGATCGCAAGATAAACTAACCCTTAACGTATCGCCTATCCCGTCGAGAAGTAACGAGCCTATTCCCACGCTTGATTTTACTATACCACTCTCGTAAGTGCCTGCTTCGGTAACGCCGATATGTAAAGGATAATCCGTTTTACTCTTTAAGTATCTATACGCGCTTACCGTAAGCGGAACTGACGAGGCTTTTGTTGATATAACTATATCGTTAACCCCGTATTTTTCAAGTGAGTAAACGTTCTTCAACGCGCTTTCAACGAGTGAAATTTCGTTTTTGCCGTACTTTTTCAAAAATTCCTTTTCGACGCTACCGGTATTGCTACCCACTCTAACGGGAATTTTATGAACCTTCAAACATTCGGCAACCTTTTTGACGTTTTCTTCACTACCGATATTGCCTGGATTAATTCTCACTTTATCCGTTCCGTTTTCAATGGACGCGATTGCGAGTTTGTAGTCGAAGTGAATATCTGAAACAATCGGGCAAGAAACTTTATCTTTGATTGATTTTATAGCGAGAGCGTCACTCATATCTTTAACCGCAACCCTAACTATATCGCAACCGTTTTTTTCTAAAGCCTTTATTTGCTCAACCACTCTATCTACGTATTCCGTTTTTATATTCGTCATAGATTGTATGGCAATTTTATTGCCATCGCCTATAACCACGTTACCAATTTTAACGGTTTTCATATATTACGCCTTCTTGTTAATTTCGTATAATTTTTTAAGTCCTTCAAGTGTTAAAAGCCTATCAATTCTCGTAATGCAAGAAACTTCTTTAGCGATAATTTCACCCATACCGCCAGTTGCCGTTACGCTTATATAATCAAGCCCAAGTTCGTTTTTAATCTTTTTAACTATATTTTCAACAAGCCCTGCAAAACCAAAAATTATACCCGCTCTCATCGCAGTTTGAGTATTTTTGGGAATTGCGCTCTTGGGTGCTTCAAGTTCAATCATAGGGAGTTGAGCGGTGTTAGAAACTAAACCCTCAAGCGAAGTTTTAATACCCGGCGCAATAACTACGCCGATAAGTTCGCCAGAACCCGTCAACACGTCAAAAGTTGTTGCCGTTCCGAAATCAATAACTATCATAGGCTTGCCGTCGCCATACTTAGTATAAGCGCCAACGCAGTTTGCAATAATATCCGCGCCTACTTCTTTAGCGTTATCCGCCTTTACGTTAAGCCCCGTTTTAATTCCTGCGCCAACGATCATCGGCGTTACGCCGAAAAAGTATTCGCACATATGGCTAATGGTATAGTTGAGCGACGGAATTACCGAACTCATAATTATACCTTCAATATCCTTTCTATCAATATCCTTGCTAGCAAGAAGGTTCATAAGCGTTGCGCCGTACTCGTCGGCAGTTCTTGAATGCCTTGAAGAAACTCTAAACGAACCCTTAATATCGTTACCATCGAATACCGCGTACTTTATATTAGTGTTACCTATATCAATACATAAAATCATTTGCGAGCCGTCCTTTTAATAATTTCAGTTACTTTTACAAGGGCTGGAGAAACAAGTAAATTAATGCCGAGTTCAACGAAGAAATTAAACGTTACTATCGATACTAAAATATACGCTAAAACGTTTTGACTACCGCTTAAAACGTGAACGGAATTAAACATAAATAAACAGCCAATAACGAAGATAAGCGTGTTTATAACCGGAACGAGCGACGACGCCACGAATAACGCAACCACCTTGTTCTTTTTGGCAACGAGCTTATATATAAGCCCAGCAACGTAACCTGCAACGGTGGTTTTAGTTAAGCAAACGAGAGTGGTTACGACAGGATCGTTAGCCCATATTAAAGCGTAAAACGGTACTGCGCCGATTATAACTTGAATTAGAATAATAATACCGCATGCAAAACCTAAAAGCGCCCCAGCGCCAGCACCGAAAAGTATAGCGCCAAGTACGATAGGAATAAGCGTAAAGTTAAGTTGAACTACGCCGATAGATATACTACCACCAACAACCTGTAAAACAATAACGAGTGCCAAAAGAACTCCGACACCCGCTATTTCTTGAGCGGATAACCGCTTAGTTTCTAAAAAATTCATAAATACCTCCAATCGAGTTCCCAAAGATACCCGTAAGAAAAAAATAAAAAATAGTAAAGTCAAGCCCAAAACGGTGCTCGCTAATAGTATAGTAACATAATTTATAAAAATAATCAACCGCGCGTAACAACTTTTTGTTTTTTTTAATATTATGTAGTGATAGCAATATCAACTAAATATATTTGGAGATAAAAATATGATGAACCTTTTTGGATACGGCGGTGATAACTGCTGTTTATACATACTAATTCTTTTACTCGTGCTCTGCTGTTGCGGTAACGGTTGCTTAAACGGAATTTTAGATAAGATTTGTAATTGTTCTTGTCTACTTCCTATCCTTCTCGTTCTCTGCTGTTGTTGTGGTAACGGCAAAGGCGGTTGCCAACCCAAGCCCTATGGTATTTGCAAATAACAACTAAATATTAAAGCAGTGGCTTTGCCACTGCTTTTTACTTTATATTCGACGGTAAAACGCCTATCGTCTTTTTGAAAGTTCTTGAAAAATAAGAAACGTCTGAAAACCCAAGCGCGCTTGAAACTTCACTTACGGTATAACCGTCAAGGAGCAAAGTTTTTGCGCTGTGGCACTTTAATAAATTGACGTACTCAATGATTGAATAACCCGTTATTTCCTTAAAACCGTGAGAAAGATAACTCTTGCTAAAGTGAAGATAGTTGGATATGCCGTCAACTGATATTTTTTCCTTATAACGCTCGCTTATATAATGAATTGTAAGCCTAACCATTTGCGCGGTTTTATTTTTTTCGTTAAATTCTCTCGCTATTAAAGTTTTGTAATCGCGGTTAAGAGTTATAAAAATAGATATAATATACCCTATTATAGCCGTTTCAAAATAAGCGTTTTTATTCTCGTATTCTTCAACTATTTTTTGCAAATCTTCGTTGATTTTTATAGAGCGTATTACGGGCGTAAAATAAGAACTTCCGTCGTAGAGTTTATGGTGTTTCAAAAACTCGTCGTTTATCATTAAAAAGTAATAATCAACCGTATCGGTAGCCTTTGAAAAACCGTGCAAAGTGGACGAGTTGACAACCACTATCTCCCCCGCGTTAACGTTTACCGTAGAACCATTTAAGTTGACCGTTAAACCACCGTTTTTAACGTAGATAATTTCAACCGCATCGTGAAAGTGAAGACTGCTCCCACCGTTATACCTATTGAGCGTAAACGCTTGGTTACCTTCAAATATTTTATTAAAATTTTGATACGTTATCAACTACGCTCACCAACCTTTTTATTATAATTTTAACGCTATTTTTACAAAAAGTCAATACGATTATAGCACGATTGTGCAAATAATAAGTATAATTGTGAATATTAAAATTATAAAAATAGTGTTATAATTAGTTTATTAAAATAATGGCGATACCACAACAAACGATTGATTAATAATCGTGGTAGAACCCCAATAATAAAAGGAGATAACAATGGCTTATTATAACTCTTTCAAGTTTGCCCCGCCAAAGTGGTTGCCGTTTCAAGACCAAGAAGTTTTAGACGCGGTAGTCAACGAAGATTTTTATAAAAGACAAGGCAAAAAATTTGAAAATCCAGACTTTGAACTCAAAGTAGTATTTGACGTTCACAATTATTTTGCAACTGATCTTTTTCAAAGAATTAGGCTTTCCGACGTTAATAATGAAAAACTCGTTATTATTTTACCAAGCCCCGAAAACGCAGTATTTTTAAGCGTTACCGAATTGCTTAACAAGTATAAAGTTAGCGCGAGAAACGTTCACGTTTTCTTCCTTTACGAATACGCTAACGAAAACGGCAAGGTTGCCCCATGGCAAAGCCCGTACAGCCGTAGCGGTCAATTTATGAAAAACTTCTACTTTGAACTTGAAAAAGACCTTCGCATGCCGATTGAAAATATACATTTTTGGACGGATGATAATATTGAAAGTTACTCTAAAGAACTTGAAAATCTTGGCGGAGCGGACGTTTGCTACACGGCTTTATCTTGGTCAGGCGGTATTGGCGCTATTGATCCAGATGGGTTCCCCGCTAAAGATTTAGAAGAATTTTTATCTTTGGGTTCAAGGCTCGTTACTCCTATGCCAGAAATGATTGCTCACGATTCTCTCCGCGGTATGTTTGGTTGCGCAGGTGATTTAGCAAACGTTCCGCCTAAAGCCGTAACGGTTGGCCCTAAAGATTTAATGGCTTCAAAAGAGTGGATAGACGTTGAGTATTTAGTTGGTTGCAACGGAACTTCTCATCAAAAATTCCAACTTGCCCTTTCAATGTTTGGCACGCTTTGCAAAGAAATTCCCGGCTCTATTATGCGCCTTCACAAAGGAACTTGCTATCTTTCACAAGAAGTGGCAACCAATGCAAATAGCGCGCCAGATTATACCGATTTAATAGAAAAACTTGAAAAAATTAAAGAAAAGGAAGAAAAGGGGGAATAAAATATGAATAGAAATTTATTTGATTTTAGCCCTAGCGCTTGGCTTCCCACTCAAGACAAGGCGGTGCTTGAATACTGCCGTAATATAAAGCGCGAAGAAATGGAAATAACTAATGAAAACGGTTACAGTATTAGAGTTATTCCCCACCCGTCTAGCGCGATTGCTTGCGAACTTTTCAACTGGATATATAAATCTGACGTTGAAGATAAAAAGACGGTTATAGTTTTCCCTAACTCTTGGAAAAACATTTACGTTTCCGTTGCCGAGGCGTGCAACAAGTTCAACGTTTCCGCAAGAAATATCCACGCGTTTTGTATGGACGAATATGCTGACGAGCACGGCAACGTTGCGCCTATCACTTGGGGGCGTTCACTCGGCGGTCATTTTATGACGGAGTTTTACTTAAGTTTTAGAGAAGACCTTCGCCCACCGCTTAAACAAATGCACTACTACACTAACGAAAATATCAAGCACTATTCCGATATGATTGCCGAAGAAGGCAACGGCGGTGCAGACTTAATACTTTCGGCTACGGGTTGGATAGGACACACGGCGTTTATCGACCCTGCAACTAAAAAGTTTAAGGCTGATTCTTTAGAAGAATTTTTGCAATTAAAAGCAGGTTTCGTTGATAACCATAGAATTACAAATATTCAAAACTCTGGTGGCGGTTCGGCTTTATGGCATACGCCTGCGTATTCGGTTTCAATCGGCCCGTGGGACGTTATGAACGCTCGTGAACATTTAGAACGCCACGATCTTCATGCAGTAGGCGGTTATTCTTCTTGGGAAAGGATGATTTCAAGATTACAACTTTACGGACCTGTTTGTAAGGAAGTTCCAGCATCGATTTTTCAACTCACGAAAGGAACTATTTACGTTAGCGAAGAAATGGCAAGACCAATTGAACCTATTGAATATCCGTTATAAAATCAAAAACACGCTCAGTTGAGCGTGTTTTTTTGAGTTGTATTTTTTAACTTTGTTAAAAAGTGATATTTTACGTTTTGCGTAAAGTGATATTGCAAACTAAGTTTGCAGTGATATTTTTTGCCTTTGGCAAAAAGTTGCGGACGAATTGCTACGCAGTTATATTTTTCGCTTTGCGAAAAGATATATTTGCCGTTGGCAAGATATATTTGGCTATGCCAAGTTATATTTTTTGACTAAGTCAAAAAGTTGCGGAATTAAATCTATATTGAATTTTTCAAAGCCTATTCAATGCTCAGATTTTAAGACGTTAGTTACGAGTTAGGCGAGGCTCAGGAAAAAGGCGGGCTTGTTGCAAAACGCAAAGCTATTCAACGCTCTTGTTTTTAGCCGTTAGAAGCAAGCACAACGAGGCTCACGAAAAAGGCGGGCTTGTTGCAAAACGCAAAGCCTATTCAATGCTCTATTTTTAGGCGTTAGTTACAAGTTAGGCAAAAAGCAAGCCTATTCAATGCTCATATTTTAAGACGTTAGTTACGAGTTAGGCGAGGCTCGACGGCAAGTTATCGGGTACAATAGACCTTTTGCGGTCATTGTAATCGTAACTTGACGGCAGTAAACGAAGCATAACGAAGTAAATAACGGATTAAAATTAGAAACCGAGGAATTCAACCCCTTTAAGCAACACTTCATTTATTATATCACTCTTTAATGAATATAAGATAATTTTCCCATCACGGCGATAACGAACGGCTCCTATATCACGGAGAGTTTTTAATTGGTGAGATACGGTGGTTTGATTAAAGTTAAGTAAGTTTGATAGGTCGGTTACACACATTTCAGATATTGCCAAGGCGGATATTATCTTTATTCTTGTAAGGTCTGAAAACAGACTAAAAAAGCAAACTAAATCTTCAAGTATTTCATCAGACGGAATATAATCTTCAATCATACCCTTTGTCTTTTTATCTAAAAGTAAAGGCGATTTTAATGCGTTCATAATAATTCCCCTTTATTTTTAATAATTTAATGGTAATAAACAAAGGAAAATATGTCAACTTTAACATACTGAAATAAAAGTCGCATATTGTAATTATATAAGAGTTTATGTAAAAGGAGTAAATTATGAACGCTACGACACTTGCTTTTTTAGGATTACTGTTTTTACTCACGACAAATTCTACGATTTCTCCAACCCAGGCGTTACTACTTTTAACGCTAATAACCACCACTTGCGGGTGCTTAAGCAATCTCAATAATTGCCCTAACCAAAACGGCTAAAAGTATTGAAATTTCAATTTTTATGGTGTATACTTATATAAAAAGGAGTATACACTATGGATTTTGAAATTATTGATTTTCACACTCATCCGTATAAAGATAAAAGCCAATGTGTTTGCGTTCACGAAAACGCAATAAATATATCGATGGACGAAACTTTACGCATTATGAAAAACAACGGCGTAAGTAAGTTTTGCGGTAGCGTTTTATCCCACGATTTTTCCTTTACCGCTGAAACCGTTTGGGAAAGATTAAAAAAATATAACGACGATGCGTTGTTCCTAAAAGACTATTATAAAGGCGCGTATATCGTAGGCTTTCACGTTCACCCAAACTTCGTTGAAGAATCTATTAAAGAAATTGATCGTTTTCACGAAAAAGGAATTAATTTGATAGGTGAACTCGTTCCGTGGTCGCATTACTTTAATGATACTTATTGCTCTGACGGTATGAACGAAATTTTAGACTACGCAACTCAAAAAGGCATGATACTTTCCGCTCATCCAACAGCTGATGACGATATGGACAAGCTTTGTGAAAACCACCCCAACTTAATTATAGTTGGCGCGCACCCGATCGAAGGCGAAAGATTTCGCCGCCACGCCGAAAGGGCTAAAAAGTATAAAAACTACTACGTTGACTTATCCGGTGGCGGAATTCACCGCTACGGTTGTACGAGAGAACTCGTTGACATGATAGGCGTTGAAAAAGTAATTTTCGGCTCTGATTACGCTATTTGCAATCTTCAAATGTACGTTGACGGCGTTGTTCGTGACGAACTTTTAACCAATGAAGAAAAACGCATGATACTCGCTGAAAACGCCAAACGCATATTAAAACTCAACTAATTAAAAAAGCACCTTATCGGTGCTTTTTTTATTTTAACTTTTCAACGTTTTTACCAACTACCGCCGATGCCATAAGATTATCGCTAATGGTTAAAAATTCTTGATTGATTTCGTCTATCGTAACGCTTTCAATTTCTTTTAAGCGTTCTTCAAAATCATAAATCTCGCCACTTCTTAAAAACAGCGTTGCATAAGACCTTGCTAATGAAAGTGGTTTTTCTTGAGCGAATACCGTTGCCACCTTCAAACCCATTTTAACGTTGTCAACTTCCGTTTGAGTTACGCCACCCTTCTTAACGTCTTCAATAACTTGCAAAATAGCGTCGTAAGCGTTTTTATATTCGCTAGCTTTAACGCCTGCGTAAACGTTGAGCGTTCCCGTCGTTTTATACCTATTTGCGTAAGAATAAACGGAATACGCTAAACCAAGTTCATCTCTAATCTTTCTAAAAAGCCTACTCGTCATACCGCTACCAAGGATAGAGTTTGCAAATTCAGAAACGACTCTCCTGTTTTCTCCATACGCTTTTGACGGGAAGGCAAGAGAAATATGAGTTTGCTCTATATCTTTTATTTTTACTAAATGTTCACATAAACAGTTTACGTTGTGCGGTGGGATTGGTTTTACGGGGCTTACTTTTAATATAGGCATAACGTATTTATTAACAAGTTCGTCTGCTTCTTCTAAAGTTACGTTACCCGCAAAAGAAATTACCACGTTTTCAGCAACGTAATAGTCGTTTAAGTAACTGAACACGTCATCTTTAGTAAAAGAAGAAACGTTGCTTTGCGGGCCTAAAATAGTTCTACCATAACCGTTATCACCGTAATAAGCCTTGGTTATAAGATCGTAACAAACGTCGTCTGGAGTATCTTCACTCATATTGATTTCTTCAATGATAACGTTCTTTTCTTTAACCGCTTCTTCCTCTAAATAGATAGAATCGAAAGCGTTCTCCGCCATTACTTCAAAAGCCTTTTCCAAACTATCTTTGATAGTTTGAGAATAGAAACAAGTAGTTTCCATAGCGGTATAAGCGTTGTAACTTGCGCCCAAAGAATCCATAATATCGGTTATTTTATAAGCGTTAAACTTTTTATTTCCCTTAAAGTTCATATGCTCTATATAATGAGAAATACCATTGTTTGAGCCCGTTTCGTTTATCGCTCCCGCTCCTATCATTATGGCAAAAGAGCAAGATATTGCCCCGCCTTCACTAACTATTAAGTTGAGTCCGTTTGAATATTTTTTATGTCTTACCATTTTTATAACGCTACTAAATTACAACACTTTGATACCGTTGTAAACTTAAGTCCTTTTTCTTTTATTATATCTATAATTTCTTGCAACGAGTTTAGCGTGTGCGGTTTTGGATGCATTAAAATTAAATCGCCGTTTTTAATATTAGAAACTGCTCTACTTACGATTAACTTTTTATCGCTATCACGCCAATCTATCGTATCTTTACTCCACATAACCGTTTGCATTTGAAGGTCATTAACGCACTTCAAAGTGGTTTTTGAAAACGAACCGGAAGGTGGAGCGAACAAAAGCATTTTATAACCCGTAGTCTTAAAAATTAAATCGTTGCAATTTTTAATTTCAGTTAAGTTTTCGTTTTCGCCTATTTTTTTATGGTCCTTGTGAAAATACCCGTGATTGCCAAGTTCAAATCCCAATTCTATTATGCGCTTAACCGTATCTAAATTATCGTCCGCCCAGCACCCTCCCACAAAAAAGGTTGCGCTGACGTTGTTTTTTACAAATAAATCAAGCATATTATTTACGATTTCAGTATTCTCGTAAACGTTTATCATAATAGAAACGCCGTTAGTTCCCCTATAGATAGGTTGATATTCTCCGCTACCAGATATAGTTACGCTATTATCCCCACTAAAACCTACTAAACAAATCGCTACTATAATAATTGCCATTACGGCGTTAGTTAAAAACTTTACTTTTTTATTTTTCAAAATAAAACTCTCCGAATTATTGTATTCGAAAAATTTTATCGGTATGATTATTTACCTTTGACTTTTATATTTAATCTCTTAAAAATTCTAATAAGCTCGTCGCGAGTGCCGAAAACTATATCGTCGTCGTAAATAAAATACATATCTTCCCCGATATAAATTGCAACCCCTTCTTTATTAGTTTTAACGGCGGTTACGTTTCTTAAAAGAATAGTTTCGCCTAAAACTTCTTCGCCTTGCGTTGAAGTTACTTCAAGCCTTTTCTCTTTGAAAACCATTTCTAAAGTTAAGTCCCCCTTTTCAAGTTGCATTGCTTGAAAAGTTGCTTTATAATTCTTGCTCTGCGTTCTATAAGTTGAAATAAGCGGATATACGCAACATAAACACACTATACAACCCAAAATTAAACTTACCCAGTTAATTTCATCTTTTAACGAAGCGATAATACTACTAATACCCATCGCTACGAATAAAATTGCAAACGCCCACGCGCTAACGTACGCCTTAACTTTTAAGGGTTTCATCATCTTTTTAATTTTTTCTTCATTATATTCACAAATTGCTCTTACCATAAATTAAAATTCCTTTATTATTTGTTTTAACGCGTCTATATATTGAAGGCTTGCTTTATGCACGCAAAGATTAAACTCTTCCGCTCCGCCTTCTCCGTCAGACACCGCTTTAATGATTACGCAAGGTACGTTATAACCCTTTGCCGTTAAAAGAACTCCCGCGCTTTCCATATCGCAAACCTTTGCGCCAAAAGTTGAATATAAATATTCTTTAACGCCTTTATCGCTCACGAATTTATCGGCAGATGCGCATATAACCACTTCCGAACTCGGCATAACCTTTTTGCATACCAAAAGTAAATTTTCATCAGTTTTAATAATCGGGCTTTGCTCGTTTGGGTATTGCCCGACAACAACGTCGTCAATCCCGGTTAAGTCAAAGTCGTAATGCACTACTCCGCTTGCGATAACCGTATCGAAAACGCCTACCGATTTTATTAAACTACCGCATACGCCAAAGTTCATAATAATATCAACTTTATACTCGCTAATGAGCATTTGCGTAGCGGAAGACGCGAAAATTTCGCCTATCCCACTTCTAACGAGATATATTTCTTTACCGTAAAGTTCATACTTAAAAATTTTGAACGGTCCTTTTTGCTCGGCGCTTATTTCTTTGCCGATTGAAGATAGAACGGGAAGAATCTCCTTGTCCATCGCAACGACCATACCTATTGATTTTACGTTACTCATAACTCACCTACCTAAGTTCTTTTGAAAGTACGCTTATAAGTTCACGGTTATTAGCCGTTTTAGAAAAAGTTTCTAAAAGTTTAACTTCCGCGTCTTGAACGCTATCAAAATATCTTCTTATTCTATAAGAAACGTCAAGCGTTTCGCTATCGAGTAAAAGATCTTCCCTTCTCGTTCCCGAACGGTAGAGATCAATAGACGGAAATATTCTCCTTTCGCTAAGTTTTCTCGATAAGAAAATTTCACTATTTCCAGTACCCTTGAACTCTTCGTAAATAACGTCGTCAAGTTTAGAGCCCGTTTCAACGAGCGCAGTCGCTATTATGGTTAAACTACCTTTATCGCTAAAATTTCTTGCCGAACCAAAGAAACTCTTTGGCGCTTGAAGCGCAACGGGATCAATACCACCCGTCAAAGTCTTTCCGCTCGACGGTAAAATTTCATTATACGCTCTTGCAAGCCTTGTTATAGAATCAAGAAGTAAAACGACGTCTTTCCCCGATTCTGCAAGGCGTTTTGCCTTTTCAATAGCAAGTTCGCTTATTCTTATATGGTTTTTAGGTTTTTCATCAAAAGTTGAATAAATAACTTCAGCGTTTACAGAACGCTTAAAATCAGTTACTTCTTCAGGCCTTTCGCCAACTAATACCACCATTAAACTAACGTCTTTATGATTTTTAGAAATCGAAGACGCTATTTTTTTAATAAGCGTAGTTTTACCAGCTTTAGGCGGAGCAACTATCAACCCCCTTTGCCCTTTGCCGATAGGCGATAAAATATCAATCGCCCTAAGAGATATATCGTTCTCCCCGTCAACTTCAAGTTTTAATCGTTCATTTGGGAAAACGGGTTCTATATCGTTAAAACGCCTTCTTATTTTACTCTCGTATTCAAACCCGTTCAATTTTTCAATGCTTTGAAGAGAAGGAGCGGTGTTATCCCTACCGTAAACGGCAATCCCTTCAACGAAATCGCCTTGCCTTAAACGGAATCCCCTAACGGCGCTTGCCGAAACGTAAACGTCGGTAACGCTACTCATCCTAAAATTATCTCCACGCAAAAAACCGTGTTCGTAATTTTCAGACTTTTCAAAAGTTCCTGATATATTTACAATTTGCCCTTCTTTTGAATCTTCCGTTTCTTCTTCGCCAAAGTTATTCACTTGAACTTCAAAGTTATCGTCTTCTTTATAACCGTCAAACTTATTCTTATTAAACTTTTCACGATTACTCTTTCTTCCTTGACCTTTAGAAGTTGGAATAATACTTCCTTCTTGGATTTTAATAATGTATTCAATAAGTTTATCTTTATTTTTATTACTCGGTTTTCCGCCAAGTTCAATGCAAATATCCCTTAAGTCGTGAATATTGTATCCGTTTTGTAAATTTTCAAGAGTATACTTCATAATTATTCTCCTAAATATAACACACCGGTTTCCGAGCCGTATTCAAACGATTTGGTTACCGTTTTATAATTTTCAAATAAATCTAAAAATGGTTTAGCCGTATCAATATCAACCGTGCTACCTTTAATATAATAGTGCATCGGTATTACCGCTTTAGCCTTTGATTTTATAACGTAATCGTACGCGGTTTTACTATCGATAGTATAATTACCGCCAACGGGAATAAGCATAAGGTCAACACCTAAAAGTTCGCCTATAAGGTTTTCGTTAGGTTTTTCGCCTAAATCGCCTAAAAACGCTACCTTAACCCCGTCCATTTCAAATATCAAAATATTATTTTCTCCACGCAGAGCACCGCCCTTTTCATCGTGAAAACTTTTAACAACCTTAAAAAAACTTTGGTTTTCTACGGGTTTTGCGCCGATAGCCAAACTTGAATTGGAGTGATCGTAATGACTATGCGAGCAAAAAACGTAATCGCATTTTTTTGCGTTTTCTTTAAGCCCTATATTTGAAAAAGGATCGAGCATCAACGAATAACTTTTTCCTTCAAACAAAAAATGAGAGTGCCCAAAATAAGTTATCTTCATATATTTACCTTTAATAAAATTTTATTTTCTTGACTATTTCCACCAAAATCAAGCGTATATTTAGCGTCGACTGAAATTTCTTTTTCTAAAATTTTAACCGATAAATCTTTACAGTATACGCTCGCGTTAATTTGTTTATTTTGAATTTCTATTAAAAAATTGAAAGTCTTGTTTTTTTCAAGGCAAAAAGAATAGCAAAAATCACCTTTAGTTGAAAGCATAACCTTATTTTTAAGTACGCTAAAAACGTAACTTAAACTACCTTCGCCATTAATAGAAAAAGTAATTTTGTTTAAGTTACCAACTCTATTTATTTTACCATTAATTTGATACCTGCAAGACTCTCCGCCATTGTCGGCAAAAAATAAAATTGAACAGTTATCCATAAAAAAAATTGAAAAGTGGCTAATTGCCAAAATAAAAAAGATGTTAGTTATATTCTAACACCTTTTAATAATTTTGTAAATGTTTTTATTCGAAATAATTAATTTTGTTCAAAACCATATTTCAACGCTATTGCTTTAGCAACTTTCTTACCGTCCGCCCCGGCGCTCGTTATACCGCCTGCGTAACCGCAACCCTCACCGCAAGGGTATAAGTTTTCAGCGCTAACGCTCGATAGATTTTCCGCTCTTAACACTCTTATCGGTGACGAAGTTCGAGATTCAACCCCAGTTAAAACCCCGTCGTAACTATCAAAGCCCTTAAGCCTTCTACCCATATCCGTTATCGCGTACTTGATAGAATCGTTTATCTCTTTAGTAAAAAGTTTAGAAAGGTCAACCATCTCTACGCCCATAGGGTAAGTGGGTTTTACTTTTCCAAGCGAAGACGAAACTTTACCGCTCAAATAATCGCCGACTAAAGATATGGGCGCAACGAAATTTCCACCGCCCAAACGATACGCTTTAGTTTCAAGTGATTTTTGATACTCAACGCCACCAAATAAACTATTGCCAAAGTCTTTCTTGGTAACTTGGCAAATTACGGCGGAATTGGCGTTTTCGCCGTCCCGCTTAAAATTACTCATACCGTTGGTAACTATCGTGCCGTTTTCAGATTGCGACGGCATTACGTAACCACCCGGACACATACAAAAAGTAAATACGCCACGCCCGTTAAAGTTTGAAACGAGTTTATAATCGGCAACCGGCATACCTTTAGTTCCTGCAAAACTCCCGTATTGAGAAAGATTTATATCGCTTTGAAGATGTTCTATTCTAAAACCTACCGCAAAATCTTTACTTTCGAGTTTTACTCCCCTATTTGCAAGCATATAATAAATATCCCTTGCGCTATGACCTACCGCTAAAACGATTTCGTCATAGTTTTGCTTTTGACCGTTTACGGTAACCGCCACCACTTTGCCGTTTGATATTTCAATATCGGAAAGTTTAGTTGAAAACAACACTTTACCGCCAAGCCTAATTATTTCTTCGCGAATATTTTTAACTACCTTTTTAAGATTATCGCTACCGATATGCGGTTTTTGAAGATAATCAATCTCGCTCGGCGCTCCAAACGTTAAAAAGTCGTCTATAACTTCTCGCGCTAAAATACCGCCTACGCCGGTGTTTAACTTTCCGTCCGAAAACGCGCCTGCGCCACCTTCGCCAAACTGAATATTGCTATCCGTATCTAAAATTCTATCTTTAATGAAAGAGTTTACGGACTTTTCTCTATCTTCAACCGGCTTACCCCTTTCAATCAAGGTAACGCTTAAGCCGTAACGCAAAAGATCAAGCGCGCAAAAAAGCCCAGCGGGCCCCATGCCCACCACCAAAACTTCTGCGTTTGATTTTACTTTACCGTAAACCTTTCGTTCCCTTTTGTTAGCAGTTAAAGAAAGTTCAGCGGAAATATTGTAAAATATATCGCTCTTATTGCGCGCGTCGAGAGATTTTTTGGCAATTTTGAAATACTTAACGTCGCTTTCTTTTACCCTTGCCTTTTTGCACGCTTTTATTAATACCGCCCTATCGTCTTCGTACGGCTTAATTTTTATATCGGAAACTTTTATCATAAAATACTATCGGCAACTGCGAGCGCCGAACAAAACGCCCAATTCAAGTTATAACCACCACAATCCCCGTCAACGTCTAAAACTTCGCCCGTTGCGTAAAGGCCGCTTGCAAATTTACTTTCTAAAGTTAAAGGGTTAAACTCGTTTGCCTTGATACCGCCTTTGGTTACCTGCGCTTGATCAAAACCCATAGTCTCGTTAACTTCAATTTTGTAATTCTTAACGGCGCTTATAACTTTTGAAATATTAAAACTGCTTACCCCGTCTTGCAAATTGCCTACGCTCTCGTTGCGGAGAAGACTTTGCGAAATCTTGGAGTTCATTATCCCCATTAAAAGATACTCACCCTTTAAGTAGGAGCAATCGCTTTGTTTTTCGATAAGGAGTTTATTAAGTTCTTCCTTGGTAAGTTCTGGGCAAAAATCAATCTCTACCACGCCGTTTTTCTCACCTGCTAAATATGAAGAAAGATAGAATATAGCGTTACCGCTCAAGCCGTAATCGGTAAACATCAAATCGCCCTGAGTTTTAGAAACGAGTTTGCCGTTTACTATTGCTTTGGCGCTAACCTTTTGTTTAAGACCTTTGAGCCCTTTTATTCTTGATAAATCCTTTACCTTTAATTGAACTATCGACGGGTAAAGGTTAGTCAAAGTATGCTTAAAATCAGTAAGTAACGAATAAGAACTACCGTCCGTTCCCAAATGTTTTTGTGATTTTCCACCAACACAAACTATCACTTTTTCCGAAACAAACTCCTCGCCGTTTTCACATAAAACTCTAAACTTATTATTGCTTTTTTTAACCTGATTTGCCCTATTACTTATTACCGTATTTACCCCGATGCTTTCCAGTTTGAACCTTAATGCGTCAACCACAGAAGACGCTTGTTTTGAAAGGGGATAAACCTTGCC
Source organism: Christensenellaceae bacterium (assembly GCA_045651665.1). Lineage (GTDB taxonomy): Bacteria > Bacillota > Clostridia > Christensenellales > Borkfalkiaceae > HGM11412. The sequence goes on along the minus strand of JAZRSR010000041.1, from coordinate 42,156 downwards.
GTCTTCCACCGAAAAGGGAACGCCTATTGAACTAAAAAAGGAAGGAACTTTATTAGAATAACGATTAATAATTTCATTAAAATAGCCGTTGTTTTCGCTGTGATAATGAATAAATTCATTATCCACGTTAGAAAGGTTACATCTACCGTTGCCCGTTGAAAGCAATTTTTTACCTACTCTATCAAGTTTTTCAATAAGCAATATATTATCTCCGCCAAACTTTGTAGCAAGGCTAATAGCAAGCACTAATCCAGATGCTCCACCGCCTATTATAATCGCTTTATACGATCTTTGATTTTCCCTATTCATTCCCTTATTCTCCTTTATCGTTCCTATTTTAACATTTTCACAAAATTTTTGCAATATTTCCATTGACTATTTTTGAAAATTATATTATATTTATTATAGGGAATATAAGTCGATGGCTTTTTATACATATATTAGTAGGTGTTTCTATGTTTGATAAAATAGGTCAATTTTTCGTTATGCTTTATAACGACTTCTTCTATTTAATATTGGTTTTTGTACTCGCTCTAGCAGTAGCCGTAGTACTTCTTATTTTGCGCCATATAAGAAATAGCGAAGAAGAAAAACTTCAAATGCAAGAAGACTTTAAGCAACAGTCTATAGAGTCCTTAACTTCGGAAGAAGTTGATAATATTTCAAACAACGCAGCCGACCCTGAAGAAGTTAAACAATACCTTGAAACTGAAATTGACCAAGCCAAGAAAACGGCTAAGAAAAAACAAGTTCAAAAAGAAAACGAGCAAAATAAAAAGACTCCGCTCGGCATTATAAAACCAAGTTCAAAATCCAAAAAATCTAACCCTACTGAAGAAACTGCGGTTACTACGGAAGAACCCGTAGCCAAGGTTGAAACAACCGTTAAAAAACAATACACGGGCAAGTGGAAAATCGTTGAAGACGATGAAGGTTTTTACGCAATACTTACCGCATCGAACGGCGGAGCGCTTTTGAAAACGGAAAAATACAAGTCAATTCCAAACGTTAGAAACGGTATTGAAACGGTTAAGAAAAATATTGAAATAGGCAACTTTGCAATCAGCGTTGATAAAAACGGGTATTACAAATACAAGCTTTTTAACTCTTCAAACAGGCTTATTTGCGTGAGTGAAAACTACTCTAGCAAAGCAAAGTGCGAACACGGAATAGAATCGGTTAAGAGATTTTCTCAAAGCGCAACCGTAATAGTGGAAGACAAATAAATATACCGAACGCAACGAGCGTTCGGTTTTTTTATTTTTAGTGTATAAAAATTTTACGAATAGGCAAACATTAAAGCAAGGAGATTTTATGTTTAGTATTTGTTTAATTTTTAGCGGTATTGCACTTTTTCTAAACGGATTTTTACCACTTATCCGTAAAGATAATAACGGCGAAACGGTTGTTATGAACGTTATTTCAGGCATAGTTATAGCGCTTATTTCAATCTATGGAATATTCGTAGTTATAGAACCCACCAACTATCTTAAAATAATGGCTCTTATGCTACTTGCATTTTTGCACCTTTATATTTCAGCCTGCCGTATTTGGGATTTGCACACGGAAAGTTTAGGCTGGTTTTCCGCCCTTATATTCCTTATATATATAGGGCTTGGCATTTACTTTATGAGCCTTGAACAAAATATGCTTGGTTGGGCGTTTATAATCTGGTCAATACTCTTTCTTTGTTACTTTTTATCAAGGGGGCTTAACTGCTTTAAGACCTTTTCTAACTTTATTATTATGCTCGAAGGTTTAATCCCGTTTACCCTACTCGGCATTTTGCTCACTTTAGGAATAACCGCACTTTAACCAAAAAACTTCCCTATTCGGGAAGTTTTTTTATTATGGTTTTAAGTTTTCAACTTCTTTAATAAAATCATAACGATAAGCATCGCTCGGCATTGAGAAAGCCCCGCGCGGAGAAAATCCTACGCTACCAACCGAAACCCCGTCCGGCGAACAAGAACGCTTGAACTGTTGAGTGATAAACCTATTGTAAAAGTTTTTAAGCCATTTAAGTAGAGTTTGATTATCGTATTCGCCGTTAAAAGTGTTTTTAGCTATAAAATAAATCTTTTCCGGGCTTGAATTTCTCTTTATGGCGTGATAAATGTAAAAATCGTGCAAAGTGTAAGGACCAACTAAATCTTCAGTTTTCTGAACGATTTCGCCTTCCTTTGGCGGAATTAGTTCGGGGGATACGGGCGTGTCTAAAATATCTGCAAGCGTACTCTTTAATACACCGCTACTCCTTGAACGCTCGTAACCAACCAAATACCTAAGTAGCGTTTTTGGGATAGACGCGTTTACACCGTACATACTCATATGGTCGCCGTTATAAGTTGCCCAACCAAGAGCAAGTTCGGATAAATCGCCCGTTCCAACAACTAAACCGTTAGTCTTGTTGGCATAATCCATTAAAACTTGCATTCTCTCTCTCGCTTGGCTATTTTCAAAGGTAACGTCGGTTACGGTTTTATCATGACCTATATCTTCAAAATGCGAAAGTACGGAATTTTTAATATTTATCTCTTTTAAGGTAACCCCTAAAGCTTCGGATAAACTTACGGCGTTGTTTTTAGTCCTTGAAGTCGTTCCAAAACACGGCATCGTTATAGCAATAACGTCTTTTACGTCCCTTTTAAGAAGTTTCATGGCGCGAACGGCAACGATTAACGCAAGCGTACTGTCAAGCCCGCCTGAAACACCTAAAACAACCGTTTTAGCATTTACGTGCTCTATTCTTCTTTTTAGAGCGTTTGCTTGAATATCTAAAACGAGTTCCGCTCTCTTGCCGTTATCGTTATCGGGAACAAACGGGAATTTAGAAAACTTTCTACTTAAACTAAATTTCTTTACAGCGTAACTAAATAAAATCGTTTTATCACTCTCGCCAGCGTTTTCGTTTTTAGATTTTTGAACGGCTATAAAATTAGTATCTATATCCGTATATATAAGCCCGGAAGAAAAAGGATTACTACTATTTAGAAGTTTACCGTCTTCTAAAATGTAATTTCTACCGCTAAAAACGTAATCGCTAGTAGATTCCCCGTAACCAGCGCTTGCTAAAACCATACCCGCACTATAAGTTTTGGAGTATACCTTAAGCATTGATAACACGCTTTGCTCCATACCCACAATTTCAGGTAGAGAAGATAAAATTACGGCTATATTAGATTTTGCTACTTTTTGAGCTATTTTACCCGAAGTTAAATCTCCGTTAAACCCTACCGTAAAAGTAAAATCTCTCCCGCCGTTAAAAGTGGCATTACCAAACGAAACAACTTGGTTTGCATACTCTATTTCTTTCACGCCGTCAAAAGAAGAAAAATACTTTTCACTTGCGCTGTTATCTGGAACTATTCCTAAAATTTTACCGTGGTAAATAACTACGCCCGTTGAATATAACTTTCCACCAACTACTAAAGGCGCGCCAACAACGGATATTACGCCTAAATCTTTAGTGATTGATAAAATATCTATAACGGCGTTTTCAACGCTCCTTAAAAGCGTTGGTTGATAAAACATATCGCCCATAGTACTACCCGTGAGCGAAAGCCTTGGAAACGCCAATAGATTAACCCCTTTTTTATCCGCGTTATTAATAGCGTCTATAAAAAGTTCCGCATTTTTATTAGGGCTACCTAAATAAATTTCAGGAGTGTATGCCCCAACTTTTATAAAACCGTAATTTTCGTTACCGCTATCGTTTACAACGTACGCGTCCGAAACAGATAAATCTAACGCCTTGAGCATCTTATCAATAGTTTCAGCCTTTACGCTTTTAGTTTGCCCTGCAAGAATTTTATTTACCGTACCAAGCGGAATCCCCGTAGAGTTAGAAAACTGAACATTGGTAATTTTTCTTTCATTTTTTACCATTTTTACCATATTTAATAATTCAACTGTGTTATATTTCATAATTCACCCTATTTTATTTTACCGTTTTTGATAATTTTTGTAAAGTGTTTTAACGATTATTTTTACAAATATTTTATATTAGTAGGTTGACCTTTTTAACAATATTTGTTAAAATATAAAAGTTAATGATTAAATTTATTTTTACTTTGTAGGAGTACTTATGGAAAACACTAAAAAGAAAGGTGGTTTTGCAAGCGGAATAGGTTTCGTTCTTGCGGCAGCAGGCTCGGCAATCGGGCTTGGCAACCTTTGGGGATTCCCCTATAAAACAGCAGATAACGGTGGCGCGGCGTTCGTATTTTTATATATAGCGTGCGTAATCTTTATCGGCGTTACTATCATGATTTGTGAAATCTTTTTGGGTAGGCGCGCGCAAGCAAACCCTATTACCGCGTTTAAGAAGATTAATAGGAACTTAGGCTGGTTCGGTTTACTTGCGGTTATAGTTCCGCTTGTAATTACTTTTTACTACTCCATTCTCGGCGGTTACACGGTTAAGTTTGCAATTAACTCTTTCTGGGGTAACAACGGTAATCTTGCAAACTTTGCAGGAAACGTTTGGGAAGTTATACTCTTTACGGCAATCTTTATCGGTCTTGCTCTCGTTGTAGTTATGGCAGGCGTTAAAGGCGGTATTGAAAAAGCGTCAAAAGTTCTTATGCCTGCATTATTCGTACTTTTAGTACTCGTAGTTATTTTCGTATTATGCCTTGGCGAAGGCGTTCTTGACGGTATTAAATTCTATTTAGTTCCAGATTTTTCTAAAATAACCGGTAAAAGTATTTTGGTGGCAATGGGTCAAGCGTTCTATTCGTTATCACTCGGTATGGGCGCTATGATCGTTTACGGCTCTTATACGGGAAAGGAAATCAATATTGTAAAATCAACGGGCATGATTTGTATTTTTGATACTATTATAGCGTTACTTGCCGGTCTCGCAATTTTCCCCGCAGTTTTCCACTTTGCAAGCGTTGAAGGAATTTCCCTTACGAAACTTGAACTTGACGGTATAATGCTTATGTTTAGCACTTTACCAAAAGTTTTTGAAAGTATAGGATTCTTTGGTAATATTATTGAATTTTTCTTCTTTGCAATGGTTGTTATAGCGGCGATAACTTCGGTAATTTCTATTATGGAAGTTTCAAGCCAATTTATTATTCAAAAGTTTAAGATAAAGAGAAAAATTGCAACTTCTACGGTTGCAATATTAACTTTCTTAATATCAATCCCCATCTCAATATCTCTCGGCAATCTTCTCAACGGAGTAGATAAGATGACCATTTTCGGGCTTGATTACCTAACTTTCTTAGATACCGTTACTAACACCGTTTTAATGCCGATATGCGCATTGTTATCTTGCTTGGCAGTCGGCTGGTTTATAAAGCCCAAACAAGCGCTTACAGAACTTAAAGAGGACGGTAACAAGTTTGGCATCTTGGAAAAACCTTTTGCAATTATGATTAAGTTCGTTGTTCCAACTTTAATTATGGTTATTGAATTTTTTGGAATTAAAGACCTTATCTTCCCTTTAGATAAAGAGTTGAATCGTATAGTATTTAGCGCAAACGGGCTTGGCGTTGCACTTGTTTCACTCGGCGTTGTTTTAATAGTTTTAACTATTTACTTTACCTTACTTAAAAATACCGAAACAGGCACTAACCTTGACGAGTTAGATTAAAAACAAAAAAGCAAACTTCAAACGAAGTTTGCTTTTAATTTTTATTAAATTGTGTTTTGCGTTTTCCACTTTTAATATTTATCACTTATTTGCGTTTAACGCCTAACCCTTAGTGGATACTTGCTACTTAGTACAAATTAAGTAGTTCATTGGTCTACTCCTTATAAGTTATTTCTTAATTTTGATTCCTAAAATTTTGGTGTGGTACATATCTAAAACCTCCTATTAAGAAAGTGAATCTTCTTAGTACATCGGTTTTTACCTCCCTTTTGTACTTTCATTATAAATTAGAAATACGGCTCTGTCAATACTTTTTTTGAAAATTTTACCATACTTTATTTTTCAAAAAAGCCTTTACAATCGGTAATTTTCGTGATATTATTAAAGAGTGGGGTGCGTAAATATTCCCACGCTTTTTATTTTATAAATAATTAAAGACTATGCTTTGCATAGTCTTTTTTATCTTTTATTAACCTTTTTCAAAATCCTTAACGCCTTGTTCTGTTCCGTAAATCACCAAATTAGAATATCTCTTTTTAACTTGATACCTACTATCCGTCCAACTTTCTTCGTATAAAATAGCAGAGTCTTCATCTTCAAACCATATAGCCATTAACCCCGCATAAGAGTCTCCGTCTTGCTTGTAGGCAGTTATCATATCGATAATACCGTCTTCGTCTTCTTCAGTTTCCAATTCTTTTACGCTATAACCAGCCGTTTCAAGCTTTATAATAGCATCTTCTTTATTTTCGGGAATTGAAATAGGAGCGTTACAAGCAACCGCAAATAACGCCGTTGTTAAAACGATTATAGTTACAAAAAATAATTTCAAACTTTTCATACTGAATATTCTATATCCATACTAAAAATTTGTCAAGTAAAAAAGCTACGGCAAGCACCGTAGCCTTTTATTAGTCCTCAAAATCTTCTATTGCGTCGGCGGTGCCGTAGTAAACACATTTACCTGTACGTTTGATAAGTTCGTTAGATCCTAAATCATAAGATTCTATAAATTTTTTAGCATTGTCAACCGAGTCAAACCAAATGGCGATAATAAAGTCAGTATCGAATAAACCAGATTCTTTAGCAATAATACATTCTTGAACACCATCTGAATTAATAGTATAAGGAAGAACTGAATAACCTTCTTCTTTCATTTTTTTAGTAGCGCTATCAACGTCACTTGGAACACAAGCGGTAAAAAGCACCATAGTAAGAACTAACACGATACAAGTAGTTAAAGTTTTAATAAAATTTTTCATATATATCCTCCTTAGTTTAATTATATTTAGAACGCGCCAATTTGTCAATATCAATGCAAAATTAAATAAAAAAAAGATTACACTTTGAGTGCAATCTTTTAATTTTTAATTAGCTATTGAAATCAGCAAGAGCTTGTTCAGTAGCAACGAATAACGCTTTACCTTCAAGTTTTACAATGATTTGGTTTTTCTTGATGTTATCGCCATATAAAATATTAAGATAATTGAAAGCTTCGGTAGCAGATGCTTCGTTAGTAAACCATGCAACTTGAATATCATAATCACCGCTGTTACCTTTCTTTTTAGCCTTGATAGCGCCTGCTTTACCTTTCTTGTAACCGTAAGCGTTATAACCTAAACTTTCCATCTTAGTTTTGTAAGAATCAACTACAGCGTCCATATTTTCTAAACCCTTGTAAGTTGAAACGGCAGCTGCAGTACCATAATATACGTAATGACCTTGCTTTTCAAAAACTTTGTCTTTATGTTTAACTTTGTTCTTTGAATAGAAGTCAGCAGCGAAAAGTAAATCTTCAAAGTAAATAACTTCAAGTTTATCGTCGCCTGAAATTGCGGTATACTTTTTAGTAGCGTTAGCAGCAACTTCAAGAGTAGATAAGTTAGCGTCTGCAACAGTGTAGTTAGCAGCTTGCATTACAGCCTTACCTTCTTCAAAATTAGCGGGAATATCGTGTTCAAATAATTCAATACCGCCTGCAGTACCCATATAAACGATAGTGCCATCTCTCTTAAGAATAAGGTTACCTTGAACCTTTTGAGCTTCCTTCATACCTTCGATAGCATCTTCTTCAGTTTCATACCAGTCACCAGAAACCCAGTCAGTATAGAAAATCTTTTCTTTACCGGCATACTTGAAACTAAGATCGCACTTAGCAGCAACGATACTAACGTTTGCGTTAATATCTAATTCAACAGTTGAACTATAACCTGCGTTAGCAAGTTTTTCTTGCATTTCAGCTGCAGGCTCGCATACAGCCGCTTCTTCAACCTCACCACAAGCAGTCATAGAAACTGCAAGAAGTATGGTAGAAACAACAATCGATAAGATTTTAGCAATCTTTTTCATATCATATTCTCCTTAAAAAACCTAATATAGGTCCACTGTGATTGTAATTATAACACTTGCCTACTCTAAAGTCAAGGAAAAATAATAATATTATTTACCTTTTTATTTATTTTTCACGATTATTACTTATAATTTACAAAATTATTTTCGTTAAAAAAAACATCTATCTCTAAACTGAAAAATAAATGTGGATTTTACAGCAAAAAAGATATACAAAACAAAAAAAATATGTTAAAATATTTTAAGTAAAGTTTGTTAGATGTTTCAAACTCGTTTAAGTTGTTAGTTACAAGTTAGGCGAGGCGTTTGTTTTTTTGTGGAAGGGAGCGACCTTTATCGGTCGCAGGAATTTTGCAAAAATGCAAAGAACAAAGCATAACACCTATTTGAAACTCGTTTAAGTTGTTAGTTACAAGTTAGGCGAGGCGTTTGTGTTTTTGCGAAAGGGAGCGACCTTTATCGGTCGCAGGAATTTTGCAAAAATGCAAAGAACAAAGCATAACGCCGTAAATAACAAGTTAAAAAAATGGAAGCGTATCGAAGAGGTCATAACGGCCCTGACTCGAAATCAGGTATACGGCAACGTATCGTGGGTTCGAATCCCACCGCTTCCGCCAACAATAAAAACCACCAATCACGGTGGTTTTTTTGTTGCTAAGGGGTGTAGATGAGAACCCACAGGTTCGGCCGTCATTTGACGGGCTTACTTTGACGGACTAAGGTCTGCCAGGGTATCCCTACGTAGTAGGGTGTGGCAGTATCCCACCGCTTCCGCCAAGAAAACGCACCATTTTCGGTGCGTTTTTTGTTGCTGGTGGTATTCTCACCAAGGTTCGATCACTCGCCGTGGACGGCAACCCTTTTGTCGCTTTGCGACATTTCCCCTAATAGGGGAATCCCCCACCGCTTCCGCCAAGAAAAACGCACCATTTTCGGTGCGTTTTTTGTTGTTATTTACAAAATAATTCTTCAGCGCATCGTACCGCTTCCATCCCGTCTTTACAGTAATAATTTGCGCCGATTTTGTCGGCATAGGCTTGGGTTAAAACGGCACCGCCAACCATAACTTTTATGGTTGGGGCTTTTGAATTTAGAAGTTTAATTGTTTGCTCCATTGCAGGAACGGTAGTAGTCATAAGAGCAGACAAACCTACGAGTTTGGCGTTTAGTTTAATAGCCGTTTCTACGATTTCATTAGGTTCAACGTCTTTTCCTAAATCAACAACCCTAAAGCCGTAGTTTTCAAGCAAGAGTTTAACGATGTTTTTACCAATATCGTGAATATCACCCTTAACCGTTGCTATAACTATCACGCCTTTTTCTACCGCAGATTTTTTGGATAGATTTTTAATTTCGGTAAACGCGGACTTTGCCGATTCTGCGCTCATTAAAAGTTCAGGAAGATATACCGTTTTATTTTCAAACCCAACGCCTACGATATTAAGCGCAGGGATAATATCTTCATTTACGATATCAAGTGGCGCTTTGCTTTTTAACAAGTTTTTAGTAATGGAAGTAGCCAAACCCTTTTGACCTTTGATTATTGCGTTTTGAAGTTCGCTATCCCCTTTACTTTCGGTTTTTTTAGGAACAACCGATGAAACTTCTTCTTTTTTAGGAAGGTTAGATATGAAATTTATATAATTTAAGCAATTTTCATCTTTGCCGTTTACCGCTTTATAAGTATAATATACCTTTAACATCTCGTTAGAATTAGGGTTCATTATAGCCGAAGTTAAACCGGAGCCGAGCGCTAAAGTAAAAAACTGACTGTTAATGCTATCTCTATCGGGAAGACCAAACGACACGTTAGAAACACCAAGTATAGTTTTGGACTTTAATTTTTCAGTTATTAGTTTTACCGCTTTGAGCGTTTCAATACCCGCAGTTTTATCAGCGCTTATTGCAAGGGTTAGCGGATCGAAAATAAGATCGTTTTTACAAATGCCGTATTCTTTAGCGCGCTTAATAATTTTTTTAGCAATTTTAAGCCTATCTTCAGCCTTTTTAGGTATGCCGTTTTCATCTAAAGTTAAGCATACTACGACACCGCCATACTTTTTGACAAGCGGGAACACGCTATCCATACTTTCCTTTTTGCCGTTTACCGAATTTATCATAGGTTTGCCGTTATAAACTCTTAACGCGCCTTCCATTGCGGTAAAGTTAGAAGTATCTATTTGAAGTGGCAAGTTGACCACCGCTTGCAGTTCCGTCGTAACCGTTTTAAGCATTTTCGTTTCGTCTATTTCGGGAAGCCCTACGTTTACGTCTAAAATATGCACGCCCTTTTCTTGTTGAACGATACCTTCTTTTAAGATATAGTCGATATCGTTATTTCTAAGCGCATCCTTAAAAAGTTTTTTACCCGTAGGATTAATTCTTTCTCCTATCAAGATAGGAGCGCTTTCAAAATCAACGGCGTGAGTGTACGAAGATACTACCGTATAATTCTTTTTTGTAATCTTTTTAGGCTTAACGCCTTGAATTTTTGCGGAGAGTTCTTTAATATAATTGGGCGTAGTTCCACAACAACCACCAACTACCCTAACGCCTTTTTTAACGGCGTTACAAACCTCCACGGCAAAATCCGTTGCGGGTAAATCAAAAGTAGTTTTGCCGTTTTCTACCGTAGGCAAACCTGCGTTTGGCTTGAAAATTATAGGAAGCGACGAATATTTTAGATATTCGCTTATAACGGGCATTAAAGTTTTAGGGCCATACGAACAGTTAACGCCTATAGCATCCACCCCCAACCCTTCAAGCATAGCAATCATTGAACGAGGAGAAGATCCCATCATAAGTTTTCCATCCTTGCCGTATGCGTTAGTTACAAATACTGGAAGATTACTATTCTCTTTTACGGCAAGCACAGCGGCTTTAGTTTCGTAAGAATCGTTCATCGTTTCGATAACAACCAAATCAACCCCGTACTTAACGCCTAATTTTACGGTTTTAGAAAAAATTTCAACAGCCGTTTCAAAATCGAGTTCGCCGTACGGCTTTAACATTTTACCCGTTGGGCCAATATCTAAAGCAATAAATTTTTCGATTTGGCTTTTTGACCTAGACCTTGCGATTTTAGCGTTTTCCACCGCGCATTTTACAATACTTTCAAGTTCTTGTTCGCTAAACTTTAGCGCGTTTGCGCCAAAAGTATTGGTAGACACAACGTTGCTACCGCTATCAAAATACTCTTTGTGAATATTTATAATTTCTTCCGCATGAGTAAAGTTCCACCTTTCAGGGTGTTCGCCCACTTTCAAGCCTTTGGCTTGAAGTAGCGTACCCATACCGCCGTCTAAAACTAAAATATTATTTTTTAAGTAACTTAAAATATCCATATTTTCCTTGTTTATTCCACTCCGACTATTGCCGTAACAGACTTGCTAGGCAACATAAGTTTGCTATTAAGTAGCGTAACTCCTATGCGTTTTTCGGGGTTTAGAAGTTCGAATATTTGCGTTTGATACTCGAGTGAAAAATCGCCGTAACCCGCAGAAAAGCGTGGCGCTGTTTTCCCGTATTCGAGTTTTAAGTCGTTACAAAAAGCATTGCATAAACTTTCAATACGCTCTGCGCCGATTGCTTGAAAAATAACGGCTTTCGAAGGCGATAAAACGCTGTATTTTTTAATTAACCTATCAATTTCAATTCCCACCGTCGCAACGAAAATTACTGCGTTTTTATAACCGCTTAAATTTCTTAAAAGCGCTTTTGATTTTACCGTAAAATATGAAAAATCTACCGTTTCGCCAAGCGTAACGGGCGTTTTAAGGTAACAAACGCTATAATTGAGTTTACCGTCGATTTCCGCCAAACAATCTTTTACCATTCGAGTAATTTTAGCGTTTTCGCCTTTCATACCCGCATAGCGTAAAATTTCCTTTTCGTTTACGATAGGCGAATCATAATTTTTTTCTATAATTTCCATTATCTTAAAATATTAGATAAATTTTCCATTATCTTTTTAGCAACTTCCGGTTTATTCATCGAGTATACGTGAACGTTAGTTATTCCGTTAGCAAAAAGGTCGATAATTTGATCGGTTGCATAAATAATACCCGCTTGCATCATACCGCTTGGGTTAGAGCCGAATTTATCAACTAAACTTTTGAATCTTTGTGGCATAAACGAACCCGACAACTTAATCGCCCTATCCACTTGGTTTGCGTTGGTTATAGGCATAACGCCCGGAATAACGGGAATTACTATACCTTCTTCCCTTATCTTATATAAAAAGTTGTATAAAAGGTTGTTATCAAAAAACATTTGAGTAGTTAAGAAATCACAGCCCGCGTCAACTTTTTCTTTTAAGTATTTAATATCGTCTTTTTGCGATGAACTTTCGGGGTGAATTTCGGGATAACACGCGCCACCTATACAAAAATCGCTATCGGCGTTTTTTAATTCTCTAACCAAATCAACAGCGTAGCGATAATCCCAAGTAGATCTATCTTCGTCTTTTCTATCTTCAGGAATATCACCGCGTAGAGCCATTACGTTTTTAATGCCCGCATCTTTAATTAAACTTATCATTTCGCTAACCTTTTCTTTGGTGGACGAAACGCAAGTTAAATGCGCAAGCGTTGGAACGCCGTGTTCTTTCATAATGTTTTTTGCAATATCTAAAGTATACTTGCTAGTTCCACCACCCGCGCCATAAGTAACACTCATATACGCAGGGGAAAGTTTCGCAATTTCTTCAGTTGCGCTTTTTACGCTTTCAAAACTCGACTGGGTTTTAGGCGGAAAAACTTCAAACGATAAAGTAAGTTTGTTTTTATTAAGCAAATCGATAATTTTCATAATTCGTACCTATAAATTTTATAAAGTGACTACATCACTTTACAATAAAATTAGCAATTTCTTTGCCGTAAACTAAAAATCTACAAAAACTTGACTTTTTGGTGAATTTTATTAAACTTTTTCAGCGACAACTTCAATTTCAACCAACGAGCCTTTAGGTAACGATTTTACGGCGACGCAACTTCTTGCAGGCTTTTCAGTAAAATATTCAGAGTAAACGGCGTTAAACTCTAAAAAATCGTTCATATCAGCAAGATAACATACCGTTTTTAGAACGGTTTTTAACGACCCGCCCGACGCTACGAGCACAGCCTCTAAATTTTTACAAACTCGATGCGCTTGTTCTACGATATTACTACCTTCGATTTCCCCCGTTTTTGGGTTCAAAGGAATTTGACCGGACGTAAAAATAAGATTGTTAACGACAACCGCTTGAGAATACGGTCCAATTGCCTTCGGCGCGTTATCCGTGTGAATTTTAATACTCATAAATTAAACTCCCTAATTTATATTAAATAAATTATAACACGATAGAAAAAGATTTGCAATATACTAACAAATTATTGCAAAACTATTGATTTTATCATTTGCCTAAGATATACTGTTTATATATAATTTTTTGGAGGCGTTATATGAAAGCAATTCGCGAAAAGAAAGGTTTTATTCTCGATATGGACGGGGTTATTTATCACGGCAGTAAAATACTCGACGGGGTTAGAGAATTTGTAACTTGGATGATTGACAACGATAAAAAGTTTGTGTTTTTAACCAACAGCCCTGAACGCACTCCCCACGAACTCAGCATGAAACTTGAACGCATGGGGCTTAAAGTATCGCCCGAACACTTCTATACGAGCGCGCTCGCAACCGCTGAATTTTTATGTGACCAAATGCAAAACTCAACGGCGTACGTTATAGGCGAAGCGGCTCTTTCAAAAGCCCTTTACGATAAAAAGATATATATGAACGACGTTAACCCCGATTACGTTGTAATCGGAGAAACGAGAAGTTATAATTTTGAAAAGATTGAAAAGGCTATTGAACTAGTTAATAAAGGAGCAAAACTTATAGGTGCAAACCCTGACACTATCGGCGTTACTGAAAAAGGCGTAATGCCTGCAACGGGTTCGCTTATTGCTCCCATAGAAATCGCAACGGGTAAAAAAGCATACTTCGTTGGAAAACCCAACCCCTTAATGCTCCGCCACGGCTTAAAACTCCTTGATTGCCACAGCGCGGATATTGCCTTTGTTGGCGATAGAATGGATACGGACATTATTGCGGGTATTGAATCTAACATAGACACCGTTTTAGTGCTCACGGGCGTTACCAAAAAAGCGGATATTGATCTTTTCCCATACCGCCCCAAATACGTTTTAGATAGCGTTGGCGACATTATTAAAGAATAAGGAGATATTATGAATTACGACTTGAAAGTTGGTTTTGGAAGAACCGATATTACCCCACCGCTTGGAATTGACCTTCTTGGATATTATCATAGGCGTTTAGCGGACGGGGTTTTAGATAACCTTGAAGTTAACGCGCTTGCTATAAAAAAGGATACGACCACTATTTTACTCGTAGCGGTTGATACGGCTTGCCCTGATTTAGAATTTATTACAGAGTGTAAATCAAGCATCAAACTTGCAACGGGCGTTCCGCTTGACAATATTTATATTCACTCAACTCACACCCATACGGGGCCCAAACTTGCATCTAAAATGGATGCTACCACCAAGTACTATACCAGTCAAGAAGAAATTTATGAAAGAACCACCGTATATAAAATAACGGACGCTTGCAAACTTGCCATTGATGATTTAGCCCCTGCTAAACTCGGCTACGGCAAGGGAAAAGCTGAAAGAGTTGCCTTCAACCGCCGTTACCTTATGAAAGACGGCACTACTCAAACAAACCCCGGCGTAAACAACCCAAACATTGAAAAGCCTATCGGTGTTGTTGACGAAGAAGTAAGCGTTTTAAGATTTTTACGCAAAGACGGAAAGAATTACGTTTTAGGCGAATTTGGTAACCACCCAGACACTATTGGTGGAAACAAAATTTCAGGCGACTGGCCTACCCTTACTCGCTCGGTTTTTGAAAAAGCTATTGAAAATAGCAAGTGCATTTTCTTCAACGGACCGCAAGGCGACCTTAATCACGTTAACGTTTTCCCAGAAAAAGGCGATATGAACGGTATGTTTATCGACTTTGACAACGTTTCAAGGGGTTATTCCCACGCTAAACACATAGCAAACGTAGTTGCAAGCGGTATGATGAACGCGTTTGAAAAGGTTAATTTTATTGACGTTAATGAAGTTAAGTCAATTCAAAAAAATATAGAAGTTCCATCTAATATGCCCCTTCCTGAAGAAATGGAACAAGCGTATTACATAAATAAAATGCACCGCGAAGGAAAAGATAACGAACTTCCTTATAAAGGCATGATGCTTACCACTATGGTTGCAGGCTCTGCAAGAAGAATCCGTTTAGAACACGGGCCTGAAAGTTTTTCACTACTCCTTAGCGGATTAAAACTTGGCAAAATTGCAATCGTTGGTTTCCCTGGCGAACCCTTCTGTAAAATTGGTATTGAAACTAAAAAGTATCAAGGGTTCGATATGGTAATTCCTTTCTGCTTAACAAATCAATGCGCTGGCTATTTCCCAATGCAAGACAGTTATGACGAAGGTGGTTACGAAGCCCAAACCTCATCTTTCAAAGCAGGCATTGGCGAAAGGCTTATTGAAGAAGCCCACAAACTTTTAAGCGAACTTTAATATTTTAATATTAAAAAGCAAGCACAAATTGTGCTTGCTTTTATTTTATCTATTCTTTTTTCTATATTCGATAGGCGTTATACCATATCTCTTTTTGAAATATTTTATAAAGTAAGACGGGTTTGAAAAATTGCAACGTTCTGAAATTTCCGCCACCGTTAGTTCTGAAATTTTAAGCCAGTTTTTACTTTCTTTAAGCCTTAAACTTAAAACGTAATCCATAACGCCAACTCCAACGTGCTTTTTGAAGTTGTGCATAAGCGTGGTCTTATTTATAAAAAATTGCTCGGCAATCTTATCAATTGAAAGGTCTTCTAAAAAATGCCCGTCCAAATACTTTGTGATAACGTTTACAAGTTCGTTACTCCCCCTTTTAGAATTAGGAACGGGAATTTTACCACCTAAAAACAGCACCTCGTTAATTATAAGCGAAAAGAGTAAATTTGCATTGTCAATAAAAAGTTTGCCCTTATTTTCGTAATCTTTAACTATTTGCTCGGCATAATAACACACGCGTTCGCCACCTTGATACGTCCTTAACCCGTCGTTGCCACCCAAAAGGTAATTTTCAAGCCCGATGATATACACTCCAAAATCATCGGATAAACTTTCTTCATTATGAACGGTATGCGCGTTAACGATTAGCATATCCCCTTTTTTAACTTCAAAACGCTCGCCGTCTGCATTAAACACGCCTTTACCACTTGAAACAACCATAATTTCAGTAATGTTATGCGAAACGAAATCTTGGCGAGAATTTTTGCTTAATTCAAGATATGCAACGTAAGCAAGGCGAATACCTAAATTGTTTTGAATATTAAACTCTCTAAACTCGGTTAAGTTAAACATACTTTAATTTTATAATTAAATGTTATTAAAGTCAACAAAATAAGCATTATTTTACTATAAAAAGGCATTTTTGTTGCTTTAATCAACGACTTTATAATTATATAATATAATTAAGAAAGAAATTTTCTAAAAAATTTTCTTATAAAGGAGAATTAATTTATGGCAAAAAATAGATACGTAGGAGATTATCCAGTAATAGGTATTAGACCTTGTATTGACGGTCGTCGTGGACCTATGATGCTCCGTGAGTCACTTGAACCAACCGTATGGGCAATGGCTAACGCTGCAAAAAAATTATTTGAAGAAAATCTTTTTTACTCAAACGGCGAACCCGTTAAAGTAGTTTTAGCAGACACTTGTATCGGTAGAGTTTCAGAGGCTGCCGCTTGCGCTAACAAATTCAAAAAGGAAGGCGTTGAAATTACGTTATCCGTAACTTCTTGCTGGTGCTACGGTTCTGAAACTATGGATATGGACCCCAACACTATTAAAGCGGTATGGGGCTTCAACGGTACTGAAAGACCGGGCGCTGTATATCTTGCAGCAGTACTTGCAGGCCACGCTCAAAAAGGCTTACCTGCTTTTGGTATTTACGGCCACGAAGTTCAAGATTTAGATCAAGTTAACCAAATTCCTGAAGACGTAAAAGAAAAACTTCTCCGCTTTGGTCGCGCTGCGGTTGCGGTTGCTACTATGCGCGGTAAATCTTACCTTCAAATCGGTTCTCAATGTATGGGTATTGCAGGTTCCATAATCGATCAAGATATGTTAGAAAGTT
This sequence comes from Christensenellaceae bacterium, assembly GCA_045651665.1. Classification (GTDB taxonomy): domain Bacteria; phylum Bacillota; class Clostridia; order Christensenellales; family Borkfalkiaceae; genus HGM11412. The sequence continues at coordinate 24,986 of JAZRSR010000041.1, read as the reverse complement.
ATTTTGGTATGAGAGTTGAATCGGTTGACGAAGTTGAAATTCTTCGCCGTATGGAAGAAGGTATTTACAACGAAGAAGAATACCAAAAAGCACTCGCTTGGACTAAAGAACATTGTAAAGAAGGTTGGGACGATAATCCCGACACAGTTCCTTTCTTAGGTAAAGACCATAAGATTAAGTTTACCCGTGAAGAAAAGGATAAACAATGGGAATTTACCGTTAAAATGTACTGTATTATTAAAGACTTAATGGCAGGCAATCAAAATCTCCCGGATGCGTTTATTGAAGAAAGATCTGGCCACAACGCAATCGCAGGTGGTTTCCAAGGTCAAAGACAATGGACGGATCATTGGCCAAACTGTGACTATCCTGAAGCGCTCTTAAGCTCTACTTTCGACTACGAAGGCGCAAGAGAACCTTACACTTTAGCAACTGAAAACGACGTTCTTAACGGTATGGGTATGCTTATGATGAGACTTTTAACTCATCGCGCTCAAATCTTTGCCGACGTTAGAACTTATTGGTCAGGCGAAGCAACTGAAAGAGTTACCGGTTATAAACTTGAAGGCAAAGCAAAAGAATCAGACGGTATTATTCACCTTTTGAACTCTGGCGCAGCGTGTCTTGACGCAAGCGGTGTTTGCACCGATGAAAACGGTAACGCCGTTATGAAAAAATGGTGGGAAGTAACCGAAGAAGATATTAAGAAGATGACTGACGCTACCGTTTGGTGCGAAGCAGGTTTTGATAACTTCCGTGGCGGTGGTTTCTCAAGCCACTTTGACACTTACGCTGAAATGCCCGTTACTATGATTAGACTTAATTTAGTAAAAGGCTTAGGCCCTGTTCTTCAAATTGCTGAAGGTTGGACGGTAAATCTTCCTAAAGAAGTTAACGATAAGTTAATGAAGAGAACTAACCCAACTTGGCCTTGCACTTGGTTTGCTCCACGTTGCGACGGCAAGGAAGGTAGCCCGTTTAGAACCGCTTACGAAGTTATGCAAAACTGGGGCGCAAACCACGGCGCTATTTCTTACGGCCACATTGGCGCAGACCTTATCACTATGTGCTCAATGCTTAGAATCCCCGTATGTATGCACAACGTACCCGAGCAAGACGTTTATCGCCCTGCTTGCTGGAACGCATTCGGTATGGATAAAGAAGGCCAAGATTACAGAGCTTGCCAAACTTACGGTCCAGTATACAAGAAGTAAAAATTTAACTGCCGAGATTTCTCGGCAGTTTTTTATTGTAAAAAAATAAATATTATGTTACAATTTAACTATGTATAATTTTTTTGTTGAAAGTAGCCAAAAAACTCATGACGGTTACTTAATCGTAGGTAAAGATTACAATCATATTAAAAACGTTCTCCGTATGAAAACGGGAGAAGATTTACTCGTTACCTTTGACGGTAAAAGCGATCTTTGTTGCATTATGGATTTTACTCCAACGGAAGTTGTAGTTAAGGTTATAAAGCCTGACTATCAAAGCACGGAACTCCCCGTTTCTATTACCCTTTTTCAAGGAATTGCAAAGGGCGAAAAAATGGAACTCGTTATTCAAAAAGCGGTTGAACTCGGTGCGAGTGAAATAGTTCCCGTTGAAATGAAAAGGTGCATTGCAAAGATTGAAAAGAACAAGGCAAAGCAAAAAACGGAAAGGTTTAACTTGATTTCGGAGAGCGCGTCTAAACAGTCAAAGAGAAACGTAATACCGAAGGTATTAGAACCTATGACTTATAACGAGTTTTTAGCATACGCTAAAGATTTTGATTTAGTTATCGTACCTTACGAGTGCGCCGAAGGTATGGCGGAAACTCAAAGCGTGTTAAACGAAATTAAACGCGGTATGAAAATAGGCGTTATAATAGGCTCTGAAGGCGGTTTTGACGATAGCGAGATTGAAAAGGCAAAAACTTTAGACAACGCGAGAGTAATATCTCTTGGAAAGCGCATTTTAAGAACGGAAACGGCGTCAATTACGGCGTTATCGCTCATTATGTTCAAAGCAGAAACTTTATAAGCAATAAAAAAACGGGGTCAACCCCCGTTTTTTTATTGCAGATATGTTTTTAGCCTGTCGGCTAAAAGATATATTTTTGCAACGCAAAAGATAGATTATCCTAGCGGATAGATATATTTTCGCTAAAGCGAAAGTTTCGGATAAATTTTATTATATATAAAAATAAATTCCACAACTTTTTGCCTAATGGCAAAAAATATAACTTGGCGTAGCCAAATATATCTTGACGTCAGTCAAATATATCTTTTCGCAAAGCGAAAAATATAACGTTAAAAAAAACGGGTTAACCCCGTTTTTTTATTTTACTTGTTCTCCTTCAAGGAATACTGATTTTACGTTAAATCTGTCATCTACTATTAAAAGGTCGGCAACTTTGCCCACTTCTATCGAGCCGTGAGTATGAGAAATTCCTAAAAGCCTTGCAGGGTTAAGCGTTGCAAAACGTACTGCATGAGAAAGACCGTAGCCCGTATAACTCATAACGTTTCTAACAGCATTATCAAGCGTTAAGTGAGAACCTGCTAAAAGTCCGTTTGCGTCGTAATTAAGGTCAGCGCCGAATTTAATTCCCTTAGACTCGTCGTTTTTATAATCGCCAGTTTTTGGGAAACTATCGGTTATAAGAATAACCTTTTCAATTCCTTTAGCCTTAATTGCCGCGCGAACTGAATAGGGAGATAAGTGAATAGCCGACTCGTCGCAAATAAGTTCTATATACATATCTTGATTGCAAAGAGCGTACTCGTCAACCCCTGCGCCAAACTTTGCTTGGTTAATTCTCGGCGCTTGGCCGGAATCACCGTGGTGAGTTTGAAGCCTTAAACACGGATTGTAAACCTTTTCGCATTGTTCGCTTGTTGCGCCAGAATGACCGAGAGCAAATATCGTGTTCGGATCTTTACTCATTGCGTAATTCATAATTTCAACGATATTAGATCTATCTGGATCAATCGCCCAAACTCTAACGAAATCGCCAATGCTATCGACAAGCGGAGCATATCTATCTTTCAAAATCTCGCCCGACCACTTGAATAAGTGTTGATTGCTACCCGACGCTCTCATAAAAGGGCCTTCCATATACAAGCCTTTGATTGCCTTGCCAATACCCGACTTTGCAAACTCTTTTAACTTGTTTGCACCGTCAATCATATCTTCAAGCCCCATCGTTTGATAAAAGGTGGGAAGAATAGTCGTTTCGCCGTGAGATAAGAAGTGATCTACGCATTCTTTAGGGTTTTCCACGAAGAAATAATCAACGCTACCGTGATTGTGAATATCGATAAGACCTGGAGATACGTATAATCCGCCAGCATCTATTATCTCAGCGTTATCTGGAATAGCAAAGTCTTTTTCTTTGCAAACCGCCGTTATTTTGCCGTTTTCAAACGCAACTACTCCGTCGAACAATATTCCATCGGGAAGTATAACGTTAGAATTAATTATAACTTTCATAAATTAAAATACCTTAACTTTTAATTATTTTTTGTCGTGACGGATATCGTCAAAACTCCAAGATCTAAACGGAGCGGCAATTGCTTCTGAAACGTAGCAAATACCCGGCTTTAATCTCATAATAGATGCGGGGCATTCCATAGAAATTGGTCCGTAAAGTTGAAGGCGTGACACCATACGTTGCCAAGTATCGCCCGTAGGATTGTTTAAGATGTTGTGAACTTCAAAACTTTCTCTTGCGTTAACGATATCGTAAGGCCCGATAGTTGCAGCCATTGGAGGAACTGCCCAAACGTCACCCGATGCACCCATAGGTCCAAAAAGTGAATTTTCACAAACGGTTAATGGGTTTTGAGTTACTAAACCTGACTTAATTTTGATAAATTCTTCAAGGCTATCCGCTTTAAATTCTTCAGTTCTAGGATCGATAAACGCGGTGTGGCCGGGCCAACCCGTTGCAGAATAAACAATATCTGCCCCACCAACGTCTTGAATTATTTGAGAGTAAACGCCACGACCTTTGTTTTCATTATTAAAAGTATGCCAATGAGAAACGTCAGGACGTAAATCTTCACGGATTTGGTAGTAGAAATGTTCCATAAACGATGCGCCAAGACCTGCGCCGTAAGTAAGCGGAGCAACGTTACCGTCTTGGTCAGCCCACTCGTCCATTGCAAATGCGTGAACGTTTCTTAAATTTATGTTATTTCTGTTAACCATTTCAGCAACTGAAGCGTATGCATTAGGCCATTGGTTAGGGCAAATCATAGTAAACGGTTTATCTTCTTTATCACTTTTAACTAAGCGATAAAACATATCCATAACCATATGTAAAGTAGGATCCATAACTACTTTTACTTGATAGCCGTTTTCGTTAGTGTATTCCATTTCGCTACGTGGAATATTTCTTACTCTTTCAAGTTCTTCAAGCGGTAATTCGCTATGAGGAAGCCATGAAGCAGGATTAAATTTGAATTCATCGTAAAGTCCCATAATTAAACTCCTTATAAATTTTTATTATATAAATCAAATTTTTCAATATATTTTGATACGTTTTTAGCGGTTGGTTCAACGGTTTTGCCGTTAAACTCAAACCTTGCAAAATCGCCGTCAACACCCTTCTTTACAACGGAATACGCGCCGAAACAACAACCGTCCGCTTGCTCTGAAAGGTATAATTTTTGACCGAGAACGTCAGATAAAATTTTCATCCAAACGTCACTTCTCGTAGCGCCACCCGTTACGATAATATTGCCAATATCAAAACCACAACGTTTGTAAATGTTAATTATTTGCTTAATTTCAAAGGCCACGCCTTCCATTGTCGCTCTAAAAATATCGCCCTTTTCATGCTTGAAATTTGCGTTCTTTATAGAATAACTAAGCACGTTTTGACCACGATAACCACCGTTACCAGAAACAAAGGGGTAAACGAGCAAGTTTTCATCAATTTCCTTTTGGCTCGCAAGCTCGTCCATTTCTTTATAAGAAATACCGAACAAGTTCTTCTCCCAGTTGTAAACCGTACCGGAACTTATTGCCGAATTGAAATATCCGTAATCGCCAGCAGGGTGCTTGCGGTAGGCAAAATTGCCTTTAATCTTTTCGTCGTTTCTAGCAAATACCACCCAAGTGGTACCCGTTGAAACTATAACGTCTTTACTAGAAAAATAATTTGCGCCAAGGCTTGCGGCAAACTGGTCGTGCAGACCAACGTAAACGGAAACTTTTCCCCTTAAACCCGTTTTTGCCTTAAACTCTTCGTTTGCGCTACCTATATACTCGCCTGCTTGAACTATTTTGGGAAAATTTTCTAACGATAAACCAGCAAGTTTAATCATTTTTTCGCTATAATCGTTAGTGTCGGGATCGTAAACGCCCATCATTGCGGCGCTGGTATAATCAATAACCGCCTTGCCTGTTAAACGCATATAAATGTAGTCCGACGTAGATAAAACGTATTTTGCCTTTTTGTAAACTTCAGGCGTATTGTTCTTAAACCAAAGGTATTTTGCAACCATAGAACTTGCGCCAAACTTTTTACCCGAAATATCGGTTGCTATTTTGTTGAGTTCTACGGCTTCTTTATCCGCCCTTTTATCCATCCAAGTAATAGCGTTAGTAAGCGGAATAACGTTGCCAATCTCATCAACGTCAACGAACAAGAAACTACCGCCTTGCGCGGAGAAGGAAACCCCGTCGATTTCCCCATCGAAACCAACTATTGCTTGCTTGGTTGACTCAACTACCGCATCGTACCAATCTTCAGCGTTTTGTTCAAAGAATCCGTCTTTTGGTGTTATTAAATCGTAACCTTTATAGCCTTTGCCGAGAACTTTACCGTTTTCATCAAAAAGTATAGTTTTAGTTCCCGTAGTGCCAAGGTCAATTCCAAGATAAAATTTCATAATCCGTCCTTAAAATTTAATTCCGTAAAGATTTGCAGCGTTATTACACATTATATCTTCAACGTCAGATTTAGAAAGACTTAACTTTTCAGCAGTCTTTTTGAATCCGCGAACGATTTCGTAGGTGAAGTTGGTAATACACTCTTCATCCGACTCTCTCATATGCTCGGCATTAGTAACGTCACCGTATAAACCACGCGGAACTACGTTGATATAGTAACCGTCTTCAGAAATACGGTACATTCTCATTTTTGCAATAGGCATATCAGTACCGAACAGTATTCTCTTGGTACCAACCGCTTCAATACACTTTTCAGTTGCTTCAGGCAAAGTATTCGCGCAGAAGTCGAACATCATATTTTTAGTGTGTTTTAACGTATCGAACGCGTTGCCGATATCTTCAGGAGCGTACGCTCTACCAATGTGCGCAACGATGAGTTTAACGTTAGGATATTTTTGCTCAATTTCCATTAAGTCACGAATATTTTGAGGGTCTTTAAGTCTATCAGGGCGAGATATGTGAAGAACTACCTTCCAACCGTGTTTATTAGCAACTTCCAAGTGATGATGTGGTAAGAAATCAAATATACCTGCGTTTGCACCGACAACGCCAGCCTTGCAGTTGTTAAGATATGGCTTTAATCCTTGAAAACCACCCTTTGAAACTTCTTCTTCTAAAAATTCCCCACTCATATCGTAATGAGAAAGATATAACGCGGGATAATTATATTCCTTTGCTTTATCTTTAATATATTCGTTACCTAACGCAAGGTTACCGCCTGGAGTACCAAATAATACGGGAACTACGTTTTGATTTGGAAATAGATCTTTATAAGTTTGAACTATATCTTCAATAGAACAGTCTTCTGCAACTCTACCAGGCCAGTAAACGGGACCTTCCGTTTTTTTCATAAACTCTTTAAGATAAACGTGAGTATGCGTATCAACGATATTTTTAGGCAAAAACTCGTTTAATTCTTCAATGTAAACCTTTTTATCATAATCAGTAAGTTTGAAACCGAACATATAATTCTCCTTGAATAAGTGTTATTTAGTTGATTTTATCACAGTTAAAATATCTTTGTCAATAAATTTGAAAAATATTTTTGAGCGATTCAATCATTTTTTGCAATTTTAACGTTTATTCCCATTGAGTAAAACTGCTTAATCGCCTGTTTTTCAATCTTATCGTCAGTAACTACCGCCGTAATATTTTCTCCGCTTGAAAAAGAAACGAGAGCGTTTTTGCCGTACTTATGAAAATCCATTAAAATTATAACGCTGTCAGACGATTTTATCGCCGTTTCACAAATTTTTGCCGAATCAAAGTCAGTAGTTGTAAAACCGGAATTTACGTTAAACCCGTCAGTACCTAAAACACACTTGTCAAAATGGCAATCTCCAATCGCTTTTTCACTCAAATATCCGCAAAAATCTTTTCTGTTCGGGCGGTAAGTTCCCCCTATCAAATTTACTACGGCAAGGTCGTTAAGAATGTTTATTATCATATATGAATTAGTGAAAATCTTTATATTTTTTAACGTTTTTTGCCTTAATGCGTTGGCAAGCGCCATACTGAATAAACATACGGTAGTACCTGAATCTAAAAACAAAACGTCCCCGTCTTTAACGAAACTTAACGCAAGTTCAGATATGTTCTTTTTTTCCTTAACGTAGAGTTCTTCACTAGCATCGTAGCGATAAAAATCAAGCGAACTATCAGGGAGCGAAATCTTGCCGTGAGAGCGTATGCCAACGCCCTTTTCTTCCATGCGCGAAAACAATCTTCTTGCAGTTGCCTCCGATATAGAAAGTATATCCATCGCTTGTTTTATCGTTACCGTTCCGTTGAGTTGAAGTTCTTTTAATATTACGTTTTCTTCCGCTAACGTCTTTTTCATAAAATCCCCCTTTGAGCGTTTTAATAAATTATAGAGCAAAACGCTCAAAATGTCAAGCAAAACGCTCAAAATTATAAAAATATTGAAAATTCGTTGACATTGAGATATAATAAATGTATCATTTATTTAACAAACTTATTAAAAGGAAAATATTATGAGAAAAATTAGAACACCCTTTTTTGAAATAGGCACTAAAAACTACATTTATGGTGACGACGTTTTGGCCCTTGCTAAACGCGCGGACGAACTTGCGGAAAAATACGATATAGACGTGTTGTTCACTACTCCCTACTGTGATATTAGAAGAGTTGCTGAAAACACTAAGAACCTTATTATTATCGCTCCGTATATGGACACTATTTATCCAGGTCGCGGTATGGCTTGCGTTCTTCCTGAAAGCTTAAAAGCTGCAGGCGCTCACGGCGTTGTAGTTAACCATTGTGAAAAGCCAATGAGTTTACCTCAAATTAAAGATACTATTAAAAGAGCAAGAGAACTTGACTTTATAGTATTTGCTTGTGCGGACACTACTGCTGAAGCGCAACCGCTTGCTCACTTAAAGCCCGATATTATCAATCCAGAACCGAGCGAACTTATCGGCGGTGGCGACGGTAAAGTTTCGGACATGAGTTTCGTTAAAGATACTATTGACGCTATTAAAGCAATCGATAGCGATATTTACGTTGAACAAGCGGCTGGCATCACTAACGGCAAGCAAGTTTACGACTTTATTATGGCAGGTAGCGAAGGCGCGGGCGCTGCATCTGGTATCGTTAACGCTAAAGACCCGTTTGCAGTTATGGAAGAAATGATTAAAGCAACTCGCCAAGCGGCAGACGATTTGAAAAGGAGATAATATAAATGTTATACAAAAATAAAATTTCAGTTGAATCAAACCACAAAGAAGTAACCTTCCACAACGTAACAGCCGAAGTTAAAGAAACCGTTAAAAAGTCAGGCATCAAGAACGGTATCGTAGTAGTTTACTCACACCACACCACTTGTTCGGTAATCACACAAGAGTGCGCGTTCGATATGTCAATGACGGGCAGAGAAACCTTACAACAAGATTTAGTTGACTCAATGGAAAAGATTTGCCCAAGTTACACTCGCGAAGGCATCTACCTTCACCCAGGCCCTAAAGCCCTTAAGTTTGCTGAAGAACACGGCGAAGATGCAAGGGGTTGCCACAATACCGAAGCGCATCTTATCTCGTCTATCATCGGTAGAAACGTAACCGCAGTTATTGACGACGGCGAAATTGACCTTGGCGAATTTGGTTTTATTTACTTTATCGACTGGGACAAGACTCGTGGCAGAAAACGTTCAGTTCAAATTATGGTAATTGGCGAATAATAAAATTAAAAGCGTGCTAACAAGCACGCTTTTTTTAATTAACTAAACCCAATCTTGCAAGGCAAGATTAGTTATATTTTGCTATCGCAAAGATATGTTTTCGCTAAAGCGAAAGAGATATTATCCTAACGGATAGATATATTTTCGCTAACGCGAAAGTTTCGGATAAATTTTATTATATAAAAAATAACATCAACAACTTTTTGACATAGTCAAAAAATATAACTTGGCGTAGCCAAATATATCTTGACTTTAGTCAAATATATCTTTTTACATAGTAAAAAATATAACTAAAAATGCACGCTTTAGCGTGCATTTTCTTATACGTATTCTACGTTTGGACGAAGAGTTATAAGTTTATATAACTTTTCAAAATCAATATCCGGTTCCCACATAAGTTCGCTAAATATCGCTACGGGAAGGTAGATTTTTTCTTCAAACATACCGTCTTCAACGAGATCAGTCATCCACATATTGCCACCCGTTTTATCAGCAAGCATTTTTATCATTTTTTGAGCGCACTTTCCGTTAACAACCCAGAAGGTTTGAGCCCAACGCCAAGCGCGAGATTTTCTCTCCACCCTATTTGCCTTCATGCGCTTACTGCTTACGCCGATATTAAACGGCCCGTCGTGATGCTTAAACGCAGACCAATCAAGGCAAGTTGCACCCTTTAATACCACGCCGAAATTTTCTTTGTCTTCTCTAAGGGTAGCAATCTTTTCAGCAAACGCAAAAGTTTCGTCAAAATTGCTAACTTGCATTGGCGAATACGCAAACGGGAACGCGCCACAGTCTTCCCAAACGATTTGAATCCTTGGGTCAACGTCTTTTAATATATCAAGCTTGTTCTTGCACGAAGTTGCGTGAAGCCCAAACTGAATTTCAAGGTTGGGATATTTTTCATAGAACCTGCTTGCAACGTGATTAACAAAGTCTGTTGCGGTTCTAGCAATATCAACGCCGTTAGCGTTTTCTTCGTTATATTCGGTAAAAGTTTGAAAGTATATGCCATCGCCCGAAATTTCTTTATAATCGCGTTCAAATTCTTCAATAATACCGTCAACTTTATCGTAAATTGAAGATAAATCCATCGGCTTATTAAAGTTGTAAAGCCAAGTGAACCCCCAAATGAGTTTAACGCCAGCGCTGTGAGCGTATTCGTAAATTTCTTTAGCGTTGAGCGGTACGAACTCGTTCCACATAATCAAAGTGTTCATCTTGAGTTTTAACATATTATCTATGTAACCCTTGTAATCGTAGATAACGTGCCCCCAAGTCCAAAGCCCACGGTTTTTAATTGCAGGCGCAGATTGAAGTTCAAAATCACCCATAACGTCCCCCGCTCTGCCGAGAGTATTACCAATCATAAAGTCTTGCTCAACTAAATATCTATTGTAATAGTCAACGCAACCGTATAAAACGCCTAAATCATCGTAACCTTCGATAATAACAACGTCTTTACCCGCTTTAATATAATACTCTTCCGTTTTAGTTAAAACGGCGGTTGAATTTTCTTTAATATAGGGGTTGTTTTGTTTAGTGCCGATATAAATCGTGTAATAATCTTCCGTTTTAGTAAACGCACCGTAAGGATAACACGGCGTATACTCAAACGTATAATCTAAAATATATTCCGAAAGAATTTCAATAGCCTTCTTTTGAAGGTCGTTCTTTCTTTCGCCGTAAATAATCATAACGGGTTTCATAGGTGTTTTTTCAGCCATAGCCGTTCTCCTTATACCGTAACTTTAGTAAAATCAGATTTAGGATGCTTGCAAAGTGGACATAAGAAATCGTCAGGGAGTTCTTCGCACTCTTCTTCATAGCCACAAATATTGCAACGCCAAACGGTTTTTGTTACCTTTGCTTGCGGTTTGGGTTTGATATTTGCAAAATAATAAGAGTAAGTAGCGGAAGGCGCTTCGTCAATTATAAACGAATCGGTTACTTCAGCAATAAAGAGCGTATGCGTACCTAAATCTTCAGTCTTAATAACTTTTGCAGATATTACCGTGTTTACGCCTTTAGTTATATAATATAAGCCGTTGCTTGAAAGTTTACAATCGGTAAACCCATCAAACTTATCAACGTCCCTTCCCGATTGAAAGCCAAAATGCTTAAATAAATCAAAACTTGCCTTTTCGGAAATTACAGAAACGTTAAATACGCCCGATTCCTTAATTAAATCATGCGTGTAATTTTGTTTGTTAACGGCAAGCGTAATAACGTTAGGCGTTGTTGTAACTTGCATTACGGTATTTGTAATGCAACCGTTATGCTTAACTTGATTTTTAGTTGTTACTACGAATAAACCGTAGCTAATATTGTTCATTGGATTTGCCATACTATAATCCCCCTACGGTTATTTTATCATATATAAAATAAAAGTCAATAATAATATTCTATTTAGAAGATAAAAATTATTGACAATTTTTTTATAATGTTTTATAATAACAAATGATATATAACATTTGTTATTTATAGGAGATTAAAATGCCACCAAAAATTAAAGTAACGAAAAAAGATATAGTAAAAACTGCTCTTTTACTCGTTAGGGAGCAAGGAGAAACTTCGCTTAACGCAAGGAGCGTAGCGAGTGCGTTAAAGGCATCCACACAACCAATATTTTCAAATTTTGAAAGCATTTCGGAGCTAAAAAAACAAGTTGCATTAAGCGCATACGAATTATATCTTGATTTTATAAAAGATGAGATTAACGCTAAAATATACCCCGAATACAAAGCTATGGGTATGGCGTATATTCGTTTTGCTAAAAACGAGCCTAATTTATTCAAAATGCTATTTATGTGCGATAGAAAAAACGAAAACTTTAGCAATCCTGAAGATTTTGAAAATGCGGTTAAAGTTATAATGAAATCAAACGGCTTATCTAAAGAAAAAGCAACTATTTTTCATCTTGAATTATGGTCGTTCGTCCACGGAATTGCAAGTATGATAGCAACTTCTTTTTTAGAGTTTGATTGGGAACTTATAAGCAATATGTTATCGGACGTTTACCAAGGTTTACGCTTAAAAGGAGAATAAAATGAGGGCAATTAAAATAGAAAATTTAACTAAAAAATACAAAGACGTTATTGCCGTAGACAATTTGAGTTTAGAAGTTAATAGCGGTGAACTTTTATCTCTTCTCGGCGTAAACGGAGCAGGCAAAACAACCACTATAAAAATGCTTTCTTGCTTAACAAAACCAACGAGTGGCGATGCGTTTTTACTTGATAAAAGTATCTTAAAAGATACTTTGGCGGTAAAATCATTAATAGCCGTTTCCCCACAAGAAACTGCGATTGCAAAAGGGCTAACCGTTAGAGAAAATCTTGATTTTATTTGCGGTGTGTTTGGGTTTTCAAAAGAGAAAAAGATGGAAAAAATTAATGAACTTACCCGTCTTTTAGGTCTTGAAAGCGTTCTTGATAAAAAATCGAGTAAACTTTCCGGCGGGTATCAAAGAAGATTAAGTATTGCACTTTCTTTAATTAGTGAACCTAAAATTTTATTCCTTGACGAACCAACTTTAGGGCTTGACGTTATTGCAAGGAGCGAACTTTGGGATATTATTAAAAGTTTGAAAGGAACGGTTACCATAATTTTAACAACGCATTATTTAGAAGAAGCCGAAAGTTTATCCGACCGCGTTGCCATTATGAAAGACGGTAAACTTTTAACGGTTGACACCGCTCAAAATATTAAAACGCTCGCTAAAACTGACAGTTTTGAGCAAGCGTTTATAAAAACTATTAAGGGGGAAGTTTTATGAAAATGCTTACCTTTGCAAAGCGCAACGCTAAAGAAATTCTTCGCGACCCATTAACTTTGGCGTTTGGTTTAGGCTTTCCTATTATACTCTTATTGCTCTTAAGCGCAATTCAAGCAAATATACCCGTTTCTCTATTTGAAATTGAAAGGTTAACTCCAGGCATTACGATTTTTGGCTTATCTTTTATAAGTTTGTTTTCGGCAACGCTTATTTCTAAAGATAGATCGTCTTTATTTTTACAAAGGCTTTACACCACGCCACTTACCCCTATTGATTTTATTTTAGGTTACACTTTACCATTTTTACCCGTTGCCCTTTTACAAACGCTTGCTTGCTATTTGGTTGCGTTTATCTTAGGGTTAAAACTTACCGTAGGCGTAATTTTTGCGTTATTGTTTATAATTCCCACATGCGTTTTATTTATTGCGCTTGGATTGCTCTTTGGCAGTATTCTTTCAGACAAGCAAGTTGGAGGAATTTGCGGTGCGCTCCTTACTAACCTTACGGCTTGGCTATCTGGAACTTGGTTTGACCTTAACCTTGTTGGCGGTGCGTTTAAGACGATAGCAAATCTACTCCCCTTCGTTCACGCGGTAGAACTTGAACGCGCAGTTTTAGCATTAGATTTTGCAAATATATTCCCCCACTTGATTTGGATATTGAGTTACGCAATTATAGTTTTAATTTTTGCGGTAATATTATTTCTCCGCCAAATGAAAAAACAATAAATTTTCACATATTAGCCTGCGACTTACCAAGACTTAAAGCGCAGGTTCAAATCTTAATCACACAAAAAAGCGGATAGTCATAAGACTATCCGCTTTTTTGTATGTGTGGGACTAAATCTCGTTTTTAGGGTATGTGTGTGGGACAAAAAGTATTTTTTATTCATTATTTCTTCTTTTACAATGACATATTAACCCAACTGTCAAAAAGACAAGTGCTAAAAACAATAGCGTCAAACAAATAATAAGGTGTATATTTTGTTCAAGAGTAACGCCTATTTGCCAAGAAAACAAGTTTGCCTTAAGAATATTTATTTCGCCGATTTCTTTTTGAATTTCAGGATTTTTTACTTTTATAAAAAGCGGTGGTAAGTATAAAAATGCGTTTGATAAAAGCAAAATGCCACTCGTCTTTAAAAATCTATTTGTTTTCAAAAATCGCACACTCATAATGATATTTAATGCTAAATACACGCTCAATACAATAGGAAATGCTATTTCAAAATACCACCATCCGTCAGCATATCCGTTTGTTAAGGTGTATGCGTTAATTACAATAAGAAGGATATTCAGCATTAAAAAATCTACGGCAACTGAAATAAAATCGTTGTATTTTCTTATTTTAGAAAAAACCTCGTATTTTGCAATAAAGATAGGCGCAAATATAATTGTTAGCCACAAAAACACAGACAACGCTGATATCCAAAACCAATTACCGCCAGTATAAATACAACACACACCTAAAAGTAGAACAAGTGCCAAATACTGCGATAATGGAATTAGAATAAGTTTATATTTCTTTATCAATTTTGGTAAATTCGTAAAAGTGAACGCAAGGATTAACGCCGAAAGCACTATCCAGAACCAAGAAAGGGTTTTATCTATTGCCAAATTACAAATAAAGCACGAAATTAGCGCAACACCGTAAGCAATATAGAAAAATAAACTCCAAGAATGCGAAAATGCTCTCCACTTTTTTGCTTGATTTTTTTCTTCTCTTACTTTATTATCAACGCTTGCCGTTATAAGCTCGTGTTCGGAAACACTTAAAATTTCAGAAAGCTTTGGAAGTAAAGTTATATCAGGATGAGCCACGTCTTTTTCCCACTTACTTACCGTCGATTCGGAAACGAATAACAATTTAGATAATTCTTTTTGCGTTAAATTCTTTTCCTGTCGCTTTTGCCTTAAAAAACTACCAAAAGTATTTTCCATATGTGCGCCTCCTTTGTAAATATAGTTGGTAAGTTTATTATATCATAAAAAATGCGAATTTCATCACTATTAAACAAATAACCAACTTGAAAGTTTTTCAAGTCACAAAAAAATATAGGTCTATAAGCAAAATACTTATAGACCCATACGAGTGGTCGGAGTGACAGGGAATTCCCCTATTAGGGGAAATGTCGCTTTGCGACAAAGGGGTTGCGCCCTGCTAAGGGTAGAACCTGCGGCAACTTATCTCAACGTCCCGAACTCGTCGCAACTCGCCTTAATGATATGAAGTTAACTTGCAGTTAACTCCAAATTCTTTTAGCGGTTGCTCCTCTTCCCTAAAATTCTTTTGCCAAGCAAAATAATTTTGGGAGCCCTTTCAAATATTAGCGTGCGACTTACCAAGACTTAAAGCGCAGGTTCAAATCTCAAAACAAAAAATGCAAGGTTATACACAACCTTGCATTTTTTGGTCGGAGTGACAGGATTTGAACCTGCGGCCTCAACGTCCCGAACGTCGCGCGCTACCAGCTGCGCTACACCCCGATGCGAATACTATTTTAGCATATAAATTATAAAAACGCTACTTTTTTTTATCACTTTTTGAAATTTTATTAATATTGCCTATACAACAAAAAAACAAGGCTAAAGTTAGCCTTATTTTTTATTGAATTTATAGGCGTCGTGCGACAAAGGAGCCTAAGTCCTTTGAGCAAAGTATTCGATTGCTTCTTTATATCCGTCAAAGCCCTTGCCTACTATCTGCTTTTCAGCGTGCATTGATACGTAACTTAATTTTCTAAAATCTTCACGCGAGTGAATATCGGTTAAGTGAACTTCAACGGTTAATAAATCTACTGCTTTTAACGCATCTAAAATTGCAATGCTCGTGTGCGTATATGCGCCGGCGTTGATAATAATTCCGTCATACTTATTTTTTGCCTTTTGAATAAGCGTTACAAGTTTGCCTTCATAGTTAGATTGCTTTATCGTAACCTTTACACCACACGCCTTTGCACTCTCTTTAACAAAAGCGCAAAGCGACTTATAGCCTTTGTTTCCGTAAAGTTCAGGCTCGCGAATACCAACCATATTAAGATTAGGTCCGTTCAAAACTAAAAGTTTCATACCCGTTTATTATCTCCTTTATAGCGCTATCTATATCGCAGTTATTTTCTACGGTTATATCAGCCGTTTCGTAAAAGTTTTTTCTTTCATTATACAAGGTTTCAACACCTTTTTCAAGGGAAAGCGGTCTATTATTACAAGTAAGCAAAGATAAATCTCTCTTTATATAAACGCTCATAGCGTTTTGAGAAATCAACTTTCTATTGTTTTCGCTAATAAAGCAACCACCGCCAAGCGATATAACCACTCCCGAACGGCAAACAGCCTTTTTTAACGCTTCAGTTTCAATCACTCTAAAATAGTTCTCGCCACTCTCTTTTATAATTTCGGCGGGAGTTTTTTTAGTTTCTAAACAAATCATATCATCAAGGTCGATAAACTCTCTACCTAAACGAGTTGCAAGTTCCTTACCTATCGTAGATTTACCCGACGACGGCATACCAGTCAAGCAAATATTGAGTTTTTGCTTTGAAATTTGCGAAATAATCTTTTCAGTTAACCTGCTATCGTGCGTTTTATCAAGCCAAATATCTTCGGCGCAAAGCGCTTGTTCAACGAGCATTGGCAAGCCGTTTGAACATATTAAACCCAATTCTTCCGCTTGCATTACAAGAGCGGTTTTTTGCGGATTATAAATTAAATCAAATACGGCAATTAACGAACTAAACTTTGCTAAATCAATAGGCCTATTTTCAAAATTTGGGTTAGTACCAACGGGGGTTGCGTTAACGATAATTTCAACACCAGAGATATCGTAACAATTTTGATAGTTTATAGTAGAATTTCTACCAACTATTATAATTTTTTTAGCGCTTTCCTTTTCGCAAATATACTTAACACCGTTTGATGCGCCACCCGTGCCTAATATCATAACGGTTTTATCTTTTAACGACACACCCTTTCTCTTAACGGTGTATAAAAAACCCAAAACGTCGGTATTATACCCGTACGCCTTACCGCCAGCAACCTTAACGGTGTTTACCGCGCCTATTGATTTAACTTCTTCAGACACGCCGTCCAAATAGTTAATTATAGTTTTTTTATACGGAATAGTAACGTTATAACCCGAAAACTCGCGTGATAAAGCAAAATCGCCTATCATACAAGGAGAAACTTCTTTTAGGGTATAATCAAGCCCGAGTTTAGTATGAATTTCTTTTGAAAAACTGTGGGACAGTTTCTCACCTAATAAACAATATTTCATAAACTTTCTTTGTAACTGCCAAGCAATACGAATTTATCCGAGCCGTTATCAAGTTCGGCAATAAGATTTCTAACTTGCGGATCTAAAATATCCCCTTCAAAATCAAAGTAAAACATAAACTCGAAATCACTACCTTCAATGGGGCGAGATTCAATTTTGGTAAGGTTTAAGCCGAACGCGTAAAAACGAGAAAGTATCTTGTTAAGAGCGCCGGGGGTGTGCGCTAAACTCGTCATAACGCTAATTTTATCCGCGCCTTTATAAATGCGCCTATCTTTAGTTATACAAATGAAACGAGTGTAATTTTTCTCGCTATCTTGAACTCTTGGTTCTAAAATTTTAAGATTATAAGTTTCAGCGCACTCTTTAGAGCATAAAACTGCAACGGATAAATCATCTCCATCGGCAACGAGTTTTGCTCCAACCGCCGTATTTTCAACAGATTCTTGGTTAACACCTAATTTTTTAATATATTCGGCGCATTGAGAAAGCGCTTGTTGATGAGATATTACCTTTTTAATATCTTTTATCGACGCCCCGTTTTTAACTGCTAAACAATGGTCAATTTGAACTCTAACGCTCTTAACAATATGAAATTCGTGTTTTTTCATAAGGTCGTAAACTTCAGAAACCGAGCCTGCGGTAGAATTTTCAATAGGCAACACACCAAACTCGCAAAGCCCTTTATCAACAGCGTTAAAAACCCCTTCAAACGTCTTAAAATACGTTATATCGGAGATGGGAAACATCTTTTCAGTAGCCATACCGCTATACGCGCCTTGAACGCCTTGGCAAGCAACCGTTCCGTCAATCGGAAATTCTTTTAAGGGGTTAGAAATAATTTTGTCAATCTCATCCCTTACACTTGAATTAGTTTCGGTAAACTTATTTTGATAGGCTTTACTCGTTGAAAACATAACGTCGTAAAGTTCTTTAACGTAAAGCCTTAATTCTTCAGGGCACTTTTGAGATAAACGGTAAACTATTTCCTTTTCCCTGCTCCCGTCGTGCACGGCTTTTTGCGTTTTTGATTTTGCAATGCCCACTTGCTTGCAAGTTTCCATTCTTTCTTTGTAAAGTTCAATAATTTTATCGTCAATACTGTCAATTTTATCTCTTAAACTTTTTAATTCCATAACAATCACCCTAAAATCTCGTCAACGAGCGCGATTGCAACCGCGCTTTCTAAACAAGGGATTCCCCTTACTGCAACGCAAGCGTCGTGTCTTCCTTCAATTTTAATTTTTACGTTTTGCTTATTAACTAAATCAATAGTATCTTGCTCAATCGTTATCGAGGGCGTGGGCTTAAACGCTACCGTCATAGTTACGTTGAACCCGTTAGATATTCCGCCGTTTATTCCGCCGTTGTTGTTTGATTTAAGTTTAACAACGCCACCGTCGTAATACAAAGTATCGTTCACCTTTGAACCGTAACTACTAGCCATATCAAACCCAGAGCCAAACTCAACGCCTTTAACTGCAGGGATTGAAAATAATAAACTTGAAAGTTTACCTTCTAAACCTTCAAACAAACTGTCGCCAACGCCAGAGGGCAAGTTGTAAACTATAACTTCTGCTAACGCTCCAACGCTATCGCCGTTAAGCCTTGCGTTTTCAATCTCTTTTAGCATTTCTTCGCCGTTAGTTAGCGCTGGGAATTTACCGTATATACTTTCAATTTCGCTAAAACTTGGTTCTCCCGTTTTATAAGAACGCCCTTCAATTTTACCAACTTTTTGAAGGTAAGCGCCAACGTAGATACCCTTGCTTTCTAAATACTGTTTACATAAACCGCCAAGCACCGTGTAAACGGCAGTTAGCCTTGCGGAAAATCTTCCGCCACCGCTAAAATCTAACGCTCCGTCCTTTTTATACCAAGCGTAATCGGCGTGAGAAGGTCTTGGTTTTCCGTAAAGGTTATTATAATCTTTACTTTTAACGTTGTTATTTTTAATAATCACGCTAAAATCTCCGTCTATAAGGCAATTATCAACCTTTTCAAAGATAGGATAATCATCTTCCTTTCTCGGCGTTGAATATGCGTTAGAACTTGCCTTGCGCCTTGCTAAAAAGGTTAAAAGTTTTTCATCATCGTAACAAAATTTAGGAAATCCTTTAACCGTAATTTTCATTTCGGGCGAGTGCGATTCGCCAACGATTTCAACGTTTAAGTTTTTACCCTTGAATATTGACATTTAACTCTCCCCCTAACTCTTTATAATCTTCAACGAATTCCGGATACGACTTGGTGTAATACTCTGCGCCTATAACCTTGCTTTCGCCATTACAGCAACTTGCAAGAATCGTTGACGCCATAACCGTTCTATGGTCCTTGCCACCGTCAAAACAAGTTGCGCACGGCTCTCCACCGCTAATAACTATACTATCGCCTATATGCTCTGCGGTAATCCCAGCGCGCTTAAGCATATCTATAATAGCGGTTATTCTATCGCTTTCTTTAATTTTTAATCTTGATACGCCTTTAAGTTCCGTTTTACCCTTTGCAAAAGCGGAAACTACCGCAACTATTTGGCATAAATCGGGAACACTATCCATTTCAACCGTTATTCCGTTTAATTTGTTGCGTTCAACGGTAACGGCGTTATCTTCTTTTGTAACCTTTGCGCCGAAAGATTGTAATATTTCAAGTATCTTTCTATCGCCCTGAACGGAACTTAAGTTTAATCCTTTAATTTTAACTTTTTTACCAATTGCTCCCGCCGATAAGAAGAAGGATGCGCCAGACCAATCGCCTTCAACGGTAAACTCGGTAATTTTAGTATCGTAACCACCGCTAACAATAAAGCCTTTATCAGTTTTTTGAACGCTTGCGCCAAAATCGTTTAACACAGATAAAGTTATATCAATATACGGAGCGGAAACTTGCTTTCCTATTATTTCAATTTCGCTTTTGCCGTTAACTGCGGTAAGCGCTAAAAGTAGCCCCGTGATATATTGCGAACTTATAGAGCCGTCGATTATAAACTTTCCTGCTTTTAATTTTCCGCCAACGCTAAAACCACTAATAATTGCCCCGTTTGAAACTAAACAACTTTTAAGCTCGTCTATCGGGCGAGATAGAAGTTTCCCCTTACCTGTAAACTCTGCGTTTATTCCTAAAGCACAGGCAACCGGCATTAAAAATCTAAGTGATGAACCACTTTCGCCACAGTCGATAATCAACTTATTCGTGGGGATTTCGCCTTTTTTAAGGGTTACGCTATCGCCGTCACAGTCAACGCTTGCTCCCATAGTTTTAAGAGCGTTTAAGGTTAGCAAAACGTCATCCGAACAACCTATATTATTTATTTTTACTTGCCTACCCGATAAATACGCGCAAATTAGTATTCTATGCGCGAACGACTTTGACGGCGGAGCGGTTATCTCCCCCGAAAGCATAGTAGGTTTTATAGCAAAAATTTCCATTACATCTTCTCCAAAATCTCGCTAAACTTAACCTTTTTAACAAACACGTTGAAAAGACCTTTAGCAAATACGAAGTTAACGCTATCTCCACTTGCTTTTTTATCCGATTTCATTACAGAAATAATCTCTTCTTTTGAAAACGGAACTTCTAAATCAACGCCTGAAATTTTCAAATAATCGATTACGAATTGAACTTCTTCGTCGCTAAGGTAACCGTATTTATTAGAAATTTTGATTGCGTACGCCATACCTTTTATAACGCACTCCCCGTGCGAAACTTTATAATCGTAAAGTTTTTCAATAGCGTGGCCTATCGTATGCCCAAAATTGAGGATCATTCTTTCTCCGCTTTCCCTTTCATCTCTTTCAACTATATCACGCTTAATCTTTAACGATTTTACGATAAGCGACGTGTAATCTTTAATTAAAACGTCACTCGTTGTGATTCTACAGTCGATAAATGCGTATTTCATAATCTCGCCAAGACCGCTAGTAATTTCACGCTCAGGAAGGCTTTTAAGCGCTTCTACGTTGATATACACGGCGTCGGGCTGATAAAAAGTTCCAAGCAAGTTCTTGCCACCGTCCAAATCAATACCCGTTTTGCCACCAACTGAAGAATCAACCATTGAAAGCAAAGTCGTTGGAGCGGCTATATATTTTACGCCACGCATAAAAGTTGATGCGGAAAAGGCTGAAATATCTCCAACCACGCCACCGCCAAGACCTATTACGGTAGACTTTCTATTTAAGCCTGCTTTTGCTAAAAAGTTGACTATGTTAATATAGTTTTCAGCATTTTTATTTTCTTCGCCCGCAGACATTATATAAGTATGAACGGTTTTGCCCGTTAAAATAGACTTTAACTGTTCAAGGTATAAAGGAGCAACGTTGCTATCTGTAATAATTGCAACGCTATCGTCCGTTATAATCGGAAGAACTTGAGTTTTGAAACTTTCAAAACCGTTATCTATAGTAATCGTATAGTTTTTTGACGCTTTAACTTTAATTTGTTCCATTTTTTCTATTATCTATTAAAAGTTTCCTTTCGTTTCCTTCGCGTAGAAGGTTTTTTAACTGTTCTTTATCGCCTAATTTTAAGGCGTTTGAGTATTTTGTAATATTTTCAATAAACTCGTCGAGCTCGCTTGACAGATTATCTTTATTCTCTATCATAAGTTCCGCCCACATTTCAGGGTTCAACCTTGCAACCCTAGTCAAATCTTTATAGCTTCCCGCAGAGTAACCGAAGTGCTCGCTTGCAATCTCGTTTTTAATAAACGCGTTTGATACTATATGACATAGTTGTGAAGTAAACGCTATTGCCTTATCGTGATATTCGGGAGTGGTAATAACCACTTCTGAAAAACCTAAAGAAAGGTAAAACTTTTTAACTCTTTCAAGTGTGAAGATATCTGCGTTAACGTTAGTTAGTATCATTGACGCTTTGTCAAAAAGTGTTGAAACCGCCCTATCGATACCTGAATATTCTCTACCCGCCATTGGATGCCCGCCTATAAACACCAAGTTTGTAAATTTTTTAGCAAGGCAATTCATCTCGCTAACCGTTTGGCGTTTTATACCGCAAAAATCAGTTATAATAGCGCCGTCTTTAAGATTTGGCAAAAATCTCTCTATCGAAGAAAGGAAAGAACTTGGATATAAAGATACGATAAGCATATCAATATCTTTAGCAGTTTCTTCCGTTAAAACTCCGTTGATTGCGCCAACCATTTCGGCTTTAAGCATAGTCGTTTCGCTTATATCGTAGCCGTAAACGGTAAACCCGCCTAATTTTTTAAGCGTTTTGCCAAGGCTACCACCCATAAGGCCTAAACCAATAATACCTATTTTCATAAATCTCTGTGCTTATTAACGATAGGAAGCATAACGTCAATACTCTTTACTATATCGTCAAACTGAGTGGGAATTATTGATTGAGCCCCGTCACATAAAGCGTTTTGCGGATCGTTGTGAACTTCAATCATAAGCCCGTGCGCGCCTGCGCCAACGCTTGCGAGCGATAAAGGTTTAACAAGCCTTGAAAGCCCCGATGCGTGCGACGGATCAACCACCACAGGTAAGTGAGTAAGTTCTTTAAGAAGGGGAATTGCAGATAAGTCAAGAGTGTTTCTCGTATACGGCTCGAAAGTTCTAATACCGCGTTCGCAAAGGATAATATCTTTACCGCCTTCGCTCATAATATATTCCGCGCTCATAAGCCACTCTTGAATAGTGTTTGCAAGCCCACGTTTAAGTAAAACGGGTTTTTTGGTTTTACCAACTTCTTTCAAAAGTTCAAAGTTTTGCATATCACGAGCGCCAATTTGAATAACGTCAACGTCCTTAAACAAATCTATATGACTCGCGCTCATAATTTCAGTTACGATAGGCATACCCGTTTCTTCCTTCGCTTTAAGAAGGAGTTTAAGCCCGTCTTCCCTTAAACCTTGAAAGGCGTAAGGCGAAGTTCTCGGCTTGAACGCGCCACCACGAAGAACTGTTGCGCCCGATTTTTTAACGGCTTTTGCAACTTCTATAATTTGCTTTTCACTTTCAATTGAGCAAGGGCCTGCAATAATTTGGAAATTATCTCCACCGAATTTATGCCCGCAAATATCAACGATAGTATCTTCAGGGTGAAACTTTCTGTTAGCGCATTTGAAAGGTTCTTGAATTCGCTTAACGTTTTCAACGATATCAAGTGAGCGAACTAAATCAATATCGATTTTAGAAGTATCGCCAACCAAGCCTAAAATGGTTGAGTGATGACCGTTACTAATATCAATATCAAGCCCTTGTCCTTTTATCCATTTAATTAAGTTGTTAAGTTGCTTCTCATCATGCTGTTGTTTAACTACTATAATCATATTCTACCTTCAAAAAAAATAGCCGAACGCTAACGCTCGGCTACTTAAAAATACTATAAAAAAATTAAAGTACGCAAAAATAACCGATATTAACAATCTGGCTTAAAAAAGTAATATGCGTAATAAAAGGCAAAATTAACTTTCTTCATAAAATCTCCGCGTACCTTTAGTACAAAATAAATATACGCCTTTTATACGCGTTTGTCAAGGCTTTTTTGCATTTTTTTTAATTATTTTATTGTATAATTTTGAGCGTTATGTTATAATTATCAAGACTTAAAAGGAGAACCTTTATGATTAACGAAAAAATGTACGAACTTGGTTCAACTCGTTCTAAAATTAGAGAACTTTTTGAATACGGCAAAACTCTCGCACAAAAAATTGGTAGCGAAAACGTTTTTGATTATACGCTCGGCAACCCCAGCGTTCCCTGCCCCCAAGAAGTTACTGAAACTATTATTAGCGAAGTTAAAAACCCTATGATTCACGGCTATACTTCCGCTCAAGGAACGATTGGCGCAAGAAACGCTATAGTTAAGTATAATTTAGACCGTTACGGTTTTGAACTCAACCCAGACCTTACTTATCTCACTTGCGGTGCGGCTGCGGGGCTTGCAATCACGCTACGCGCCTTAATTTCTAACCCAAGCGATAAAGTGTTAACCTTTGCTCCCTTCTTCCCAGAATACAAGGTTTTTACCGAAAATGCAGGCGGTACGCTTGTTTATAGCAAGTGTGACGAGTCTACTTTTGATATTGACTTTTTAGAACTTGAAAAAACTATTTGTAGTGACGTTCAAGCGGTTATTATAAACAGCCCTAACAACCCGTCTGGCACCGTTTACGGCGAAGAAACTATTATTAAACTTTCAAAATTCTTAAGCGAAAAACAACTCGAATACGGGCACGCTATCTATTTGATTACCGACGAGCCGTATAGAGAAATTTTATTTGACGGCGCAGTTTGTCCGTTTATCCCCAAGTATTACGATAACACGGTAGTTTGCTATTCATATAGTAAGGCGTTATCTATCCCCGGTGAAAGAATTGGCTACGTTTCCGTTTCTCCAAACGCTGAAAACGCTCAAAAACTTTATTTAGCAGTTGCAGGCGCAGGCAGAAGTTTAGGTTACGTTTGTGCTCCCGCTCTTTTCCAAGCGATAATTGAAAAGTGCATTGATAAGGTTAGCGATAGCACCGTTTACAAAGATAATCGTGACGTTTTAGTTGAAAATTTAACTAAACTTGGTTTTACTTGCGTTAATCCTAAAGGCGCGTTCTATATCTTTATGAAATCGCCGTTAGAGAGCGCGGAAGAATTTTCAGATATTGCTAAAACTTTTGGAATACTCGTTGTTCCGTCTGACTCGTTTGGAGTAAAGGGTTTCGTTCGTTTAGCAACTTGCGTTAGTCCTGACCTTATCAAGCGTTCACTCCCCGCGTTTGAAAAATTAGCAAAAGAACTTAAAATGATATAAGAAAAAAGATGCGTTTTT
>JAZRSR010000040.1:0-1031 GCA_045651665.1 Christensenellaceae bacterium | reverse complement strand
CCCAAACCTTTTTCGTCAGTGGAAACAGTTTGAATAACGGGACAGCCTAACTTCTTAGAAAGTTCTGCCACATTAATTCGTGTATCTTTTTTATCGTTGATGTCGGTTTTGTTCAGCGCAACAACAACGGGAACATCTAATTCTAAAAGTTGCGTAGTGAAAAATAAACTACGACTTAAATTGGTAGCATCCACAACATTGATGATTACATCAAGATTTTCATTCTTCACATAATCGCTGGTAATACTTTCTTCTGCGGTAAAGGGGGACATAGAATAAGCACCGGGAAGATCCACGGCAATTAATTCTTCTGCACAATCATAAAACTTTTTACTAATAGGCGCTTCTTTTTTATCTACAGTTACGCCTGCCCAGTTACCTACTCGCTCGTTACGACCAGTAAGAGCGTTGAAAGTAGTAGTCTTACCACTGTTGGGATTGCCAGTTAAAGCAATTTTCATTTTCATTCTCCTTTCTATAATTTTATAAAATGCTTTATCATGCACTAGACTTGTTAGCCTAAACTAACCTCATTTCAAAAATAAAAGGCTAATTTTAGCCCTTCATCTCTTAAATCAAAATAGCATTAGCTAAATTATTATCAATAGTGTAGCGACCATCTTTAATGGAAACAATGCAACCACCATGGATGTGGGAGATAACCGTAATCGGTTCCCCTGCGTAACAACCTAAAGAGAACAAAAACGCGTCCACTTCTTCGTCGCCAGTTTCCAACGCCTTAACAATATATTCAATTCCTTCTTGAGCTTCTTTTAAAGTCATGAGCTTCTCCTAATTTTCAAAAACAGTTAGCTAAACCTAACTTCTATAAAAATATACCATTACAGTTTGATTTCGTCAAGCATTAATTTAGCCACTGCTAACTGAATTTTTTTGTTGCAATCATTTCACAAAGGAAGCCTTTAGAACTACACCAAACCTCTCGGATTTAAGGTATAATATTTGCAAGAAATACTTTTAGAAGGAAGTGAAACCATGACTATCTTAGCTCCTAACGCTGCAGAATTCAA
>JAZRSR010000039.1:0-37466 GCA_045651665.1 Christensenellaceae bacterium | reverse complement strand
CCGAAAGATAGATAAGGCAACCGTGTCACGTTATATGAAATCAAAGTTGGTAACAAGATATTTCCACGGCAACACGTGGTTTATTAACTACGACGAACTAGAAAAAGTTCTTTTGAAAAAAGTAAGGATTAATAGTAAACTGAAAACTAAATAAAAACTGAATAGGTAAAGGGCGAACCATACGGTTTGCCCTTTAAAATTTAATTACACTCACTCTCAATTGTTTTGCTTGTAATATATGCTATAATACGTTATAATATACATGTTAATACTAAGTATTTACTATAAGGAGAAAAAATGAAAAATATAATTGGTCGAAACACCTATTTTTCAACATATTTCAAGGTTGATAAAAAACTTTTAGATAACTACGGTGCATATGATATCAATTTAATTATGGATACCCCTCTTTTTATCGACCCCTTCCTTCTATTCAATAGTGAGGAAGAAAAATATCAAGAGCTTCATAAACAAATTATAAACTATCTTATTTTTTTGAAAGAGCAAGCAAGAATTAAATTGTCCAACAATGATTTAAAAGCACATTTAAAGTCTTATTATGTTTTTCCGGAAGTAAAAGAATGTTGGTTAGGTTATAGTAAAAATGGCAACGAGGGCGCCGGATTAAGTTTAGATTTTGCCTACACATTACATAGTGGGCTAAATAGCATAATAGAAAATGTGGGTTCCGAAACCATATCAAAAAGCACACACCTAGAAAAGCTATGCCTTATAGGGGACAAAGTTGATATCGATAAAATAAGTGACTTTACCGCAAATCTCATTAAAGATTACCTATTAGAATACACTGAATCTTTTGCAAAGAAGTACATTTCTTCCGAATATTGCAAAGAAATTACTGTTGATAGAGCTTATTTTAATGACAAAACAAAAACTTTTGCTAGTAAAAAATACTATCTGCCAATATACAAAGCAAACAACGCAGAAGAATATGTTTTATTGACACCTAAAAATATTTTAAGATGGGACTGCACGTGGATAAATAAAAAAGATTTTTATGAAGACTATTATAATATTATTTCTACTATCCCTAACGGTACACTTCGCTACCAACTAGAAACATATATTCAAGAACGTTTGTATGAAGATGAAAAAATCAAACTCACGAAACAAGAAAAAAACAAAGGATTAAATGATTTATTAAAAACATATCCTGAAATTATCGACTATTATATTAAATTCAAGGAAGATAATTCAAACGAAGCTTCTGTGCTTTCAGAAAAACAAGTAAACAACACGGAATCATTTAGAAATATAAATGTAAAAAATATAATAACATACTTGGAAGCGGCGAATTTTTATAAAGACTATTCAATGAATAGTTTTGACGAAGCCGTAAATGCTGTGAAATATCTTAAAGTGGCAATTGAAGAAAATGGTTTATATAGGGATTTCTACGATAAAGCTGGTAATGCTATAGAAAGAGAAGAAATATTAAACAATATGTATAGATTGTGTTTTAGAAAATCTCATTTCCTTTATAATGGCCAAGTAAACAACGGAAATGGTCCTTGCGATAGTCAAGTTTCTTTTGGAAGTGACGATTGCACTATAGTTGAATTTAAACTCGCTAAATCATCCACCTTAAAAGACAATCTAAAACATCAAACAGAAGCTTATTGCCGAGCAAATCATACAGATAAAAAAGTAAAGGTAATACTATATTTTAACAATGAGCAGCTTACAAGAGCCTTAAACATTATTAGAGATTTGGATTTAAATGAAGAAGTCAATAAATCCATCTTTTTGATAGATGCCAATAAAGAAAATAAAGTTAGCGCTTCAAAACGAAACGATAAAAACGATGGTTAGTTGCCATCGTTTTTATAATTAATATCACTTCAAACACTAATGTGATAATGTTTTAAAGAACTCTATTGCTTTCTCCATCATTGAAACAAAAGTACCTTCTTCATGCATCTTGATGTATTTTTGCACTATTTCCCTTTTAAAATCACTAGTTAAAAAGACTTTTTCTTTTTCTCCTAAAAATTTTCGCATATTTAATGTAAAGTTTTGTTCCATGTCATACTTTTCTCTATTTTTATATATAAGTTCAACAATATAGATTGGTATTACCCTATCTTCATGTTCATAATCCATCAAATCTGCAAGTGAAATATTCCCTTTCTTATAACTAGGCAATAACTTTTCTATATTTTCTATGTTCTTTTTTATGTAATCCTTTGTTAAATCTCTTTCTCCAAAACTAGAAAGTTTTTTCTTGATTTGTTCACTTAATAACGACAAGCCAACAGATGGGGTTTCCGACCTAAAACTAGACTCCCCAAAAAAACCTATTGTTTTTTCTTCTTTACTTCCATCTACATGATAGAGATTAATTTTTAACACATTAGCTTCTTTCAATGAAAGCCCCTGTTTGCACACTTTTATTTTATAAATAATGACACCCCAAAAACAAAAAACCACATATGTATTACCATCTTTATCATTATAATTAAATATAAGATTTGTACCATTTCTAGATAGTTCACCAAGTACAAAATTTACCGTTGGTTCAATTAATATTTCCACAGGACATCTTTTTGATTCTTTATCCAATATATATGAAGTGATTTCATTAAATTTCTCATCTAGGCCAACTATATTATTCTCAAAACAAAACCATTCATAAGCCACTTTAGCAACGGTATGCAACATTTCCGATGAAATAAATAATTTCTGCAAATCAGAACGAGAAATAATTGTCACATCTCCAAAATTAATATCTTTAATTTTATCTTCTGATGCACCCGAAATCTTCATCAACTCATCCCTATTACCCAAAAGAATTTTTTTTCCATTATTGTCGGTGGTCTTAAATTTTCGTTTCAAATTACCTATAAGCGATGATTTATCTGAAATATTAGTATCCTTAAATAAATATTCTCCTATCTCTAAATCTGCCACAAAATGTACGGTGCCACCATCTCGCTCTGTTAAACCAAGTAAATTTCGAAAAAATGCAAAATTTTTTATAGCTATCTTTTCATAGTTGTCATTAGTAAAAGCATTATGCTTTTTACAAACAAAACGTTTCTTTAGTTTTGCCCCAGTTAAAGCATACGGTATTATGTCTGAAACAGTTAAATCTTCTTCAGAATTACAATAAATACATTTCAATATAACCCATCCTCCCCACTATAATGTTACTAAATTTTATAAAATAATATTTGATTTGTCAATGCTAATTTGTAGCCCTACACAAATTTTAGATTAAAAAAATAAACTCGCATCAATAATGCGAGTTTATTATTTTTTGGCGTTCGTGAGACGATTCGAACGTCCGACACCCAACTTAGGAGGTTGGTGCTCTATCCTACTGAGCTACACGAACATATATTAAATTTTGACTCTACTTTGCCCTTATTTAATTCCAGAAATAATTCCAAATTGAAGTTTTTTGGCGATTTTCGGGCATAAATTGTAGCATTTTTTAAGGCTTAAAATTTAGCCGTTTTGAAATCAATAATTCCAAATCAATTCCAGCGTATTAATACGAACTACCAAAAATTGCACTTTTTTGGGGTTTTAACCCCTATTTTTGCCACTTTTTGAGCATTTTAACGATAAAAAGCCGACTCTACTCAGCCCTTAGGAGGGGCTTGTTATATCCATTTAACTATGGAAGCGTATGTGTATTAAATTGGTTTACCACCACTGTTCTTGCAAGTGATTAGTTTTTAATGGATAGAACTTGTTTAGCCGAGCGTATAAAATACGCGAACGCCATTGTGCACAGCACAATATATCCATTTAACTATGGAAGCATAATGTATAAAATTTATTTTATTTTTATTCCTAAAATTATTCCTATTTATACCACAATACTGCACGCTTTGAACGCAAAACACAATTATTGTGCAGTATATACAATATTTGGGGATAAAGTAACTAATTTATAAATAATTACTAATTAATTTTAACATAAATTTATGAAAATATCAAGAAATTTTATAATCCTATTTTATTTATTACTTAAAAAGGAACATAATTTCCGCTGATACTACCAAGATAGATTGCCTTTTTATAATTCCCTATTGACCAAAAAATTGTTTTAAGGTATAATTGAATTATCAAAATAAATTTATAAATAATTATATTTAAGGAGATTTTTTATGGGGCGTTTAGATGGTAAAGTGGCTATTGTTACCGGCGGTAACTCTGGCGTTGGTGCGGCAACCGCCGAACTTTTTGCAAAAGAAGGTGCAACGGTTGTTATAACTGCTCGTAGAGTTCCTCAACTTGAAGAAGTTGCGGAAAAAATTCGCGCGCAAGGTGGCGAAGTGCTACCCGTTCGATGTGACGTTTCTAAAGTGGAAGACGTTGAAGCAATGGTTAACGAAGTTGTAAAAACTTATGGAAAGATAGACGTTTTAGTTAATAACGCAGGTGTTTTAGAATCTGGGCTTAAACCTATTGATTGTTGTACCGATGAAGACCTTGAATACGTGCTTGGCATCAATACTAAAGGTTGTTTATACTGCACTAGAGCGGTTGTTAAAGAAATGATTAAACAAAACAAAGGCTCTATCATTAACCTTGACTCCGTTGCTGGCGCGTTTGGTACTGGTGGCGCATCATACGTTACAAGTAAAGCGGCGGTAATCGGCCTTACAAAGCATACTGCTATGAGATTTACGGGAACGGGAATACGCTGTAACTCAGTTAACCCAAGTACAATTATTACGCCGATGACTATGACTACCGACCCTAAAACACTTGACCCCAATATGATGGGACAAATGAATAAACATATGAACTTAACAGTTCAACCATGTATGCCTATCGACGTTGCTAACATTCTCTTATTCCTTGCAAGTGATGAATCAAGAGCAATAACCGGCCAAGTAATCGTTTCTGACTTTGGCGCAACTTTATAATTATGCTTTTACAACAATAAAACTCCGCAATTTGCGGAGTTTTTAATTTAGAAATTCAAAAGTTCAGAATATTCAGCCTTGTCGATTGCGGCAAGGAAGAGATATAAACGGGGACCCATATCAGTTCCAAAAAGTAAGTTATAAAATACCTTAAAGAATCTTTGTTGGCGCGCCATATTTTCTTTCTTAGTTAAAGTTTCGTCATTAATTACGGAGTATAAGAATTGCTGAACGTCCTTTTCTCCAATAACGCTATTAGTGGTAACGTAATCGTAAAGTTTTTTAACCGCTACCTTTTCTTCTTCGCTAAGTTCTAAATAGAATGTAACGTTCTTTTCTTTGAGAAGCTTGTAAAGTTTTGACGGTTGATGAACCGTTATCCAATTCTTAACACGCTCTAATCTTACAATATCGTTATCAGTAAATTCAACGCCTACTTTTGCTAATATTTCCTTAACTGAATTAGGGTTGAAATCTACTATCGTTGCAACGCTTGACAATACGCCGAATGGTACTTTAGAACGAGTTTTGTTACCATCAAGCATAGCAAGATCGTAAACCCATTCGTTATATTCGTCGGCTTCGCCGTTCTTATACGCTTCTAAGCCCTTATCAAACTCTGAGTAGTGACGGATAATTGTATCGTCAAAATTGAAAGAGAAACCTGCTTTTGGTTCGTATTTAGCAAAGAGCCATCTAATCATATCGGGCTCGTAAACCTTTAATACGGTTGCAGGTGTAATATTGTTACCCGTTGAAGAGTGCATATCGCCAAGACCTGCGATTGATAACCAACCATACCCTTGGAAAAGCGGAGGTTCAACGCCTAAAACTCTTTTTGCAATATCGCTTGCAACAACGAAACTACCGCTTGCCGCCGCGTGATCAATTCCACCCGGTTCAAAGTCAACACCTTCGTAACCCCAACGCATAGGCCAGTCAACCTTCCAAACGAGTTTAATCATGTGATATTCTCTTACCTTAACGGTATGAGTAGCGCCACACTTACAAGTGAAAGTGAGTTCTTCACCATCTTCACTAGAAGAAATTACCTTAGTAGTATCTTTACCGCAAGTTGAACAGTAAACGTTTAACGGATAATAACTTTCACGTTCGCCTTCATCGGAATCTTGAGTTTTATATTCCATTAAAACGTCGTAAATTTCTTTACGTTTTTTGATTGCATTGATAATGCCTTCAACGTAATCTCCGTTCATATATTTTTTTGCTTGATAACGATAGTCAACGTCAATACCAAGTTCTTCAAGAGAAATTTCAAATTCCTTTTCGTTATGTTCAGCATAACTTGAGTGAGTGCCGTACGGATCTGGAATAAGAGCGTAAGGCATACCTAAATACTTATCAAAATCAGGACAAATAGGCGCAACGTTCGAGGGAACTTTTCTCAACCTATCAAACTCGTCCCACGAGAATAAAAGCCTTGCTTTTTTGCCCATTTTACGAAGTGCTTTAACAACGTAATAACTTGTTGCAACGTCACGGAAATTACCAATGTGAACGGAACCTGACGGGCTTATACCCGCAGCGCAAACGTATTCTTCCTTGTTAGGATTTCTGCCAATAACTTCTAATGCTAATTTTTCAGCCCAATGCATTTTATACCTACCTTTTAAGCCAAATTTCAAAATTTTTAATAATAATATCGGCTACTTCTTCGGGAGTTTTGCCGTTAGTATCAACAACTAAATCGTAATTATCCATATCCATTATGTTAACGCCGTATAAAGTGTTATAACGCAGAAGTTCACTTTCTCTACGCTTTTTAAGTTCCTTAACAGCGCTATCGATATCGGAATACTTTTCATCTTCACGCCCAGCGTTGATTATGCGCTCGGCAGAAGTTTTGATGTCTACTTGCATATAAACTTTGAAACTCGATGGAACGAAGTGCCAAGCCATACGCGAGTCGAATAAAAAATTACCGCTTATAGTTTCGTGCTCGATAAGTTTATCGTCAACGATTTTATCATATTCTGGATGCGTTTCCATATACTTGTTAAAATCGGCAACGGTCATACCGTGTTGTTCCGCCATTTCACGAAGGATTCGCCCTATAGACACCTTTTTTAAGTTGTATTTTTGTGTTAAAATCTCGCCTACGGTAGTTTTACCACTACCTAAATCTCCGGCTAACGATATCTTGAGTTCTTTCATAACTTTAATAATATACTATACTAACCGTTCTTTGTCAACTTATTGAAAGGACAAACTTTAATGCAAATACCACATACAGCGCCACGCCCAACGTCTTTGTAGTTCTTCATATTATTTGAACACTTTTCTGCAGAGAAAAAGTCTTCTCGTTGCATACCCTCTTTATACTCTATCCCACTAATTGCGCCACCTGGGCACGCCTTTTGGCAAATAGTACAGCCTTTGCATTTACTTTCTACAAGCGGTTGCTCGGGAACGACTTCCATATCGGTCAAAATAGTTGCTAAACGAACTTTAGAACCGAATTTTTCGCTAATAAACAAACCGTTTTTACCGATAAAACCAAGACCTGAAAGCCTTGCCCCAGTTTTATGAGAAAACACTCCGCGATACGCTGACTTATCATCAGCCGTCGACTGCGACGCGGGTATAGGAAAAGCGTTATATCCTTGCTTTTCAATAAGCCTTGCGCCTAAAAAAGTAATTTTATCAAGAAGGGCATTAACCGTCCTATAGGTATGAAAATACTCTATAGTTGGGCGTTCTTCAATAGTCTTTAGAACAGCGTCTGGAAGTTTTACGGCAATAGTTATAGCGTATATTAAATTTGGTTGATCTTTGATTACGCTTGTTGGAATTTTTGAAAACCCAACTAAATCAGCGCCCAAAGAACAAAGTTCTTGTTTTAATAAATTTTCTAACATATCAAATATCGTAAATAATAGTTACGGGCCCGTCTGAAAGTTGAGATATCTTCATATCTGCGCCAAAAACTCCCCTTTTAACCGGAACGCCGTAAGTTGCAAGTTTTTCACAAAAATAATCGTAAATTTTTTCTGCAATATCAGGAACTTCCGCCTCGATAAAGCTTGGGCGATTTCCGTGAGAAACGTCCCCGTACAAAGTAAATTGAGATACGCTCATTATTTCTCCGCCAACGTCTAATACAGACTTGTTCATCTTGCCGTTTTCATCTTCAAACACGCGAAGTTTTGCTATCTTGCCCGCTAAAAAATCGGCATTTTCGAAAGTATCGCCTTTCTTAACGCCAAAGTAAACGATTAAACCGAAAGGTATTTCAGAAATTAACTTGCCGTCAACTCTCAAACTCGTTTCTTTTACTCTTTGAACTACCGCTTTCATATTAAAATTCCTCCGCAACGAGCGACGCCGCACCTAAAATGCCGGCATCGTTCTTAAGCCCTGCGGTAAGTATCGCAGGTTGTGGCGTTCCTTTATAGCCGTAGTCAAACTTTTTAAGGTACTTAACCACTTTGTCTGTTAAATACTTGCCTTCTTTACTAATGCCACCACCTAAAACGATAGCGTCCGGACGGAAGATGTTGCAATAATCTAAAATACCTTCTGAAAGATAGGAAATATACTTGTTAACAACCCTAACAGCCACCTTATCGCCCAGTTTTGAATAGGTAAACGCAAGTTTACCGTCAACCCTTTCAATATCTCCGTCAACACCCTGCCACATGGCTGAATTTTTATTTTTAAGCATAGCGGTTTTTGTTTGGCGGATAAGCGCCGTTGCCGACGCGTACTGTTCAAAACAACCCTTTCTACCACAACCACAAGATAAACCGTTTGCACGCATGACAATATGACCAAGTTCGCTTACCATACCGTTTGAACCTTCGTAGAGTTTTTTATCAATGATAATTCCACCGCCAACACCCGTGCCAATAGTGAGCAATATAACGTTGTTATAGTCTTTTGCAACACCGAAAACAATTTCACCAAGGGCGGCAGCGTCTGCATCGTTTGCTATTCTTACAGTCTTTTGCGTTGCGTCTTCAAAAGCCTTTTTTAAGTTAAAATCAGTCCACTTTAAGTTTGAAGAATATTTAACCACACCAAGTTTAGAGTTAATCGCTCCAGGGCAACCTACGCCTATACCCAAAACGTCGTCAAAAGACAAGTTGCTACTATGTAGCAACTTTAACAATTCTTCACTCGCCTTCTTTATCATTAATTCAGGCGCTATATTTTCAGTTTTTATTGCGGATTTTGATATTATGGTTCCCGCTTTATCAACAATACCGAATTTAATCGTAATACCGCCAACGTCTATACCGATATAATACATATTAGATCACTTTTTCTTCCATTAAAACTTCAGTAATTCTCTTGATGTTAGTCTTAAGTTTCTTAAACGGCCTAACAGCATACAAGTAAGCAAGGTAAATAAGAGAAATTTTTTCTTTATCCTTTTCTCTAATCTTTTCTTCAAAAAGGTCGATAAGATACATAAGTTCTTGCACGTCTGAACTTGAAATTCTACTATCTCTAACGGCAAGCCTATCAAGGTCTAATAACCTTACGAGCGTTGCAAGCGAATTTTCATAACTGCTTGGTTTTTCAGTTTGATCAACTTTTTCACTCTCTTTATATTCAAGAGGTTCTTCTTCAATCGTTTTAGCGCTTGCTTCTTCTGGAGTTTGAGTGCTATTTATCATTTGCATTGCTATTTGGTAAACGTAAGACTTGAAAGGAACGAGAACGACTTTAGCAAAATTTTGATACGCAACGTCATAATTCTTACTTTCGTCAAAATAATCAAGAAGGTCTGTGAGTTGAATATTTTTATAATTAACTTCACGGAGTAATGAATAAGTAAACGCCAAAACGTCAGTATTTTTTACGGGAAGAATAAACTTCTTCTCTTCACCAATTTCTACGAACGCATCGATAAGCGCAGTTTGAAAATCATACCCGTCAACAAAGTAATTAAAAGCATCACTAAGTAGCTTTGAAGAGTTGATTGCGGTTATAATTTCAAAAACTTTTGAGTTTGCGAACAAATATTTTGAACTAATTAGTTCATCAACAAGTTCAATAAAATTATTTAACGATTCTTCCCTTGTTCTCATAAATTCACCTTAAAATAAGCAATTTTGCCGATACCAGTTTGAAAAAACTGAAAAACACGTCATTTACAGTATACCACAAAAAAAATTAAGTATCAAGATTTTTATCATAAAGTCTTGCTTTTTAAGTGAGATTTATGTATAATCATTAATACACGTTTGAAAATTTTGAGATACGGAGGGGAAATTATGCTTGTCAAAGGCGAAGCGTTTGTTACAAAGTTAATAATGTTGTTCGTTTTTGATAAGATGGAATGCCCGCTATCAGAGAACACGCTTATAGATATGTGCTGTTCGTCAAACGATTGGATAAGTTATATGGACAGCAAACCTATACTTAACAAACTCCTTGACGAAGGCTTTGTTTATAACGTTGCCTCTTACGGCGAGCCACTCTACTCAATCACTCCCGAAGGAAGATATTGTTTAGCGGAGTTTTACGTTAAGATTCCCATTTCGCAACGCGAATCAATAGCAACCTTCGTAAAAAAGAATAGAGCACGATATAGAAGAAAGCAGGATTGCTCTGCCGACTACTATATGAATAAGGATTCAACCTACACGGTTTATTTGAAAATAAGCGATATGGGTCAACCCTTACTTGAACTTAAATTCAACGTTCCAAATCGTCAAACGGCTAAAAATATTTACAAGAAATGGGAAGAAAAAGCAGGTAACGTATACGCTACTATTTACGACAACTTAGTTGATTAACACCAAAGGAGAATTATGTATACTTTTAACACACACGGAACTTGTAGCAGACAAATTATGTACGACGTAGAAGACGGCATCGTTAAAGGAGTTAAATTTATCGGTGGCTGTATGGGTAACCTTCAAGGAATTTCAAAACTCGTTGAAGGAAGAAAGATTGAAGAAGTTATACCTTTACTCGAAGGAATAAAGTGTAGAAACAACACTTCTTGCCCAGATCAATTATCTATCGCTCTTAAGCGCCACTTAGAAGAAAACAAGTAAACTAAAACGCCCACCTAACTCGGTGGGCGTTTTTTATATAACTTTAGATTTGTTTCGGATTGAGTTGAGTATTGCAAGAATTAGCAGACCAACGTCCGCTCCGATTGCAAACCATAAACTCTCAACTGCACCGCTCACGCTCAAAATCATAACGGCAAATTTAACAAGTAATGAAAATATCACGTTTTGCCTTACGATTGACGCCGTGCGCTTTGCAAGTTTAATAATATAAGGAATTTTTGACAAATCGTTATTTGTAACTATAACGTCTGCGCTTTCAACGGCAACGTCAAGCGCAGTACCTAACGAAACGCCAACGTCTGCCCTCTTAATAACGGGAGCATCGTTAACACCGTCGCCAACAAATATTACCGTTCCGTTTGATTTTTCTATAATCTTTTCAATTTGCGCCACTTTATCTTCAGGTAAAAGTTCCGAGCGCAATTTTTTAATTTTTAACTCGTCTTTTACCGCTTGAGCGTGCGCCTTATTGTCCCCCGTGAGCATTACGGTATTAGTTATACCTAAATCGTTAAGTTCAAGTATACAACCTTTGGCTGTTTTTCGAAGAACGTCTGAAAGAATTACAGCTCCAGCAAACTCACCGTTAACGGCGAGATATACTTTAATACCAACGCTATCAATTTCAGGAATTTCAACCCCGTTTTCTTTAAGAAAACTTTCGTTACCACAAAGAAGTTTTTCATTATTGCAAGTTAAAGACACGCCTTTCCCTGCATATTCTTTATAATCACTAACTTCTTGGGTTGTTTCGCCCGCCTTGTTTTTGATTGCAAGCGCTATTGGGTGATTTGAGTATTTTTCACATAAATTAACTAAAGTTAAAACTCTACCTTGATACTTTTTAGAACTTACGATTTTTGAAACGACTAAAGCGCCTTCGGTTAAAGTTCCCGTTTTATCAAATACAACCGATTGGGTTTTGCTAAGTTGTTCAAGCGACGCGCTGTTTTTAATAATTACGCCGTGCTTTGCTGAGTTTGCTACGCCTATAAAGTAAGCAAGCGGAACGGATATTACCAAAGAGCAAGGGCAAGAAACGCAAAGGAGCATTATTGCTCTTTTACCCCAAATATAAAGCCCTGTTCTATAGAGCGGATAGAACGCCGGTACTA
Source organism: Christensenellaceae bacterium (assembly GCA_045651665.1). Lineage (GTDB taxonomy): Bacteria > Bacillota > Clostridia > Christensenellales > Borkfalkiaceae > HGM11412. The sequence goes on along the minus strand of JAZRSR010000039.1, from coordinate 25,394 downwards.
CAAACGCTAATAAAATTGCTATTATAACTACGGTTGGAGTATACCACTTTGAAAAAGCGTTGAGGAATTTTTCAGGCTTGGTTTTATTTTTACCGCTTTCTTCAATAGTTTTCGCAATAGTGTTAACTGCGCTTTCACTATAAGTTTTAGTTACTTTTAATTTAACGACTCCGTCAATACAAATGAAACCACCAAGAACGGCATCACCAACTTTCAAACTTCTATAAACGCTTTCGCCAGTTATAATCTTAGTGTCAAAATCAGACGTTCCTTCAACAATTTCGCCGTCAAGTGAGTTTTTATCTCCCGCTCTCAACACTATTATATCGCCAACGTTAACGGCGCTTGGAGAAACCACCGTTTCAATACCGCCATCTCCTATTTTTGAAACTTTATCTTGCTTATAAGATTTGAGTTTTTCAATAATCAATTCAGCGCTTGAAATTGCAGAGTGCTCAAATAATTCGCCTATTTGGAAAAGGAGCATTATCCCAACCGCTTCAACAACTTCGCCTAAAAAGATCGCGCAAATAGAAGATATTGCCATTAAAGTATTCTCGTTAAAAGGCTTAAGCTTAACTAAACTCATAATACCATTTATAACTACCGTATAGCCTGCTATCGCATAAGCAACGACTAAAACGTAATCGGCAATCACTTTAGTTTTATCATACGCACCGAGAATTATTCCCACAATCATTATAATAACGGAGATGGAAAGTTCAATAAACTTATACTTTCTCTCTTTTTTATCTTCAAGCTCGTGATGATCGTGCCCACAAGAACAACTAAGACCGGTATGAACGCAATCTTCATCATGCTCGTGGTCGTGGCAATCGCAATGCTCGTGCTCGTGGCAATCGCAATGCTCGTGATCGTGTTGGTCGTATTCGTCAACATGTGAAACTTTAAGTTCTTCACCACCTTCAAAAAGTGGCTCTAAATCAAGCCCTTCACTTTCTAAAACGTTCATAATTTCAACCATAATATCATAGTCGCTAGCCCACTCCGAAATCTCATATTTTAAGATATTATCTTCAATTTTAACTGAAATAACACCTTCAAAAGTAGAAACGGTTTTTGTGATTTTTACAATCTGTTCGTCTGTAATTTTTGAATTAATTTTTAATAATGTATTAGCCTCGTTCATAATTACCTTTTAACACTCAAGGTGCTCTATAGATTTTTCAATAATAGTTCTAACGTGATCGTCTGCAACGTAATAAAATATTACGTTCCCAGATTTTTCACATCTTAAAATTTTAGCGTCCTTCAAAATTCTAAGCGCGTGTGAAGTTGCCGACTGTGAAATATTGAGCGCATTTGAAATTTCCCCAACGCTTTTTTTCCCACTTAATAGATAAATAATTATCTTTAACCTACCTTCGTCACTTATCGCCTTAAAGTCGCTAACGAGTATAGAAATATCTTCTTCCGTTAAGTTTTTTAAGTTTTTATCCATTATCCACCCTGTATGAGAATATGAAAATATATTCATATTGTATGTTGTTTACGATAAAAAGTCAATAGCTTTTTTGAAAATTAATTAAAAAATTAAAAAAATCGTTGAAATGCTAATTTATTTATGTTAAAATCATAAATAAAGAAGTCGTTTTTTTCAAACGATAAAAAATAATGGTGAAAAATGAAAAAAACTAAAAAAATTAACGTTACGGAAAATAACGGCGATAATTTAGAACAAAATTCTACGCCAACACCCGTTCCTAAAAAAATAATCAAGAAAATTTCACAGCACGAAGCAAATAGATTTGACGTTGACATTGCGGTAGGGCTTATGCCAGAGCAAGTTGAAGATAGAATTTCTCAAGGGCTTACTAACCTTGTTAAAACTCGAAAATCAAAGTCAATCACGTCAATTATCGTTGAAAACACGTTTAGTTTCTTCAACCTTTTGTGCGCTTTGGTTATTGCCGCGTATGCTTTTGTTGGCGCGGATATTGCAAACTTTACTTTCATTATTCCATTTGCGCTTAACCTTGTAATCAGCATCTTCCAAGAAATTAGAGCAAAAATTTCTATTGAAAAGCTTTCGATACTCCAAGCGCCCGTTGCAAAAGTTGTGAGAAACTCTCAAGAATATGAAATTTCTACAGACGATTTAGTTCTTGACGACGTTTTCAAAATAGTAGCGGGAAATCAAATCCCCGTTGACGGTGTGGTTTTAGACGGTTACGCCGAAGTTAACGAGTCGATGATTACGGGTGAATCAATCCCCATTAAGAAAAAACAAGGGGACGAGATTTTAGCAGGAAGTTTCGTTACAAGCGGTTCTTTAACCGCCAAGGCAAACAGAATTGCCGAAGAGTGTTACGTTCAAAAACTTACTAACAAAGTTAAAAAACATAAAAACACTCATAGCGAACTTATGAGAACGCTCACTTGGATAGTTAAAATAGTAGGTCTTATTATTATCCCTATCGCAATAGGAATTGGGCTTGTAAACGCAAGGCACCCTATTTTCGTCGACGTAAAGGATACCGTTCAAAAATTCGTAGTAACTCGTACGGGTACGGTTATACTCGGTATGATTCCCGCAGGTCTTATACTTTTAACGACAATCGCATTATCACTCGGCGTAATAAGGCTTTTCAAAAACAATACTCTCGTCCAAGATATGTACTCGCTTGAAACTTTAGCAAGAGTAGACGTGTTATGCCTTGATAAAACCGGCACTATTACCGACGGAAGAATGCAAGTTATTAAAGATATAATCATTTCTGAACGTCACCCCTACGCTATATCGGATATTATAGGCACGATGCAAAGCGTATTTGAAGATAATAACGCAACTTCGGCAGCGCTCCGCGCTCACTATCAAACAACGGCTGACTTTACCGTTATTAAAACAATACCTTTCTCGTCAGCAAGAAAATATAGCGCCGTTACTTTTGCAGACGTTGGAACTTACGCTTTAGGCGCTCCAGAATTTATTCTTAAAGAACTTTCTCCATTCATTCGCGAACAGATGGACCACCATATGAACCACGGTAACCGCGTGTTATTGCTTGCTCACTCTCCTGCGCAAATAACTCAAAAAGGTGATCTTCCGTTAACACTTAAACCTATTGCTTTAATAGTACTGAGCGATAACATTAGAGAAGAGGCAATACAAACTATCAAATGGTTTAAGGATAACGACGTTGACGTTAAAGTTATTTCAGGTGATAATCCAATTACCGTATCTGAAATAGCAAAGAGAGCCGGCATTGAAAACGCATCTAACTGGATAAGTTTAGACGGGCTTTCGGATAAAGAAGTTGCGTCTATTGCAAACAAATATACGGTATTTGGTAGAGTTACTCCCGATCAAAAGAGCGTTTTAGTAAAAACCCTTAAAATGAACGGACATACGGTTGCTATGACTGGCGACGGCGTAAACGATATTTTAGCAATGAGAGAATCCGACTGTTCAATTACCGTTGCAACGGGAGCAGACGCGGCAAAGAGCGTTGCGCATATAGTTCTTGCAGACAATAACTTTAATTCTATGCCAAAAGTTGTTGCCGAAGGTAGACGAGTTATTAACAACGTTCAACAATCGGCGTCACTCTTTCTTATGAAAACGATATTTATTGCGTTACTCGCGTTTATATCTATCGCAACGATGTCCCCCTTCCCGTTTGAAACAAAACACTTAACCATGCTTGAACTTTTCGTAATAGGTTTTGCATCGCTGGCATTATCACTTCAGCCAAACGAAAAGAAGGTTAACGGAGATTTCTTAACTACGATATTCTCAAACGCCCTACCGGGCGCGTTGATGCTTTTAACTAACGTTTATCTTATAAAACTTATAAGTTACTTCTCAATATTCCCAACCGAACATTTTGTTATGACTATGCAAGTAGTTGCGTTTACGCTCGGTGGCGTGGTATATCTTCACAACATTTGTAAACCGTATAACTTGTTAAGATTTATAATCGTAACGATAGTTGGAATTTGCATGGCAGTTTGGGTAATTTGGCTACTTGACACGTCTAAAACACTTGGAATACCGAATTTCTTTGGTCTTGACGCGTTATTCCCACTACATTTAAGCAACTGGGGCTTTACCCTTATATTAGTTGCCATTATCGAACTAAACTTACTCATAACGAAACCGTTTAGTAATTTGAGTAAATATATAATGACTTCGCTTAAGCGAACCAAAAGAAACGACGAAGAAGAGGATAAATAAAAACTCATTAAAAAACTCACCGACAAGCCGAGTCCCTACAAGGGATTCGGCAACTAAATAAATCCTTGCGGATTTGTGATATTCGTCTATGACGAGTGAGATTGCCTTACGGCAGTTATATTCGCCTTACGGCGAGTTAAGGATTTATTTAATATAACTTTGGCGATGCCAAAATATAACTGCTTGCGCAGTTGGCGTTCGCGATGCTCGGCTAAACTGTTTGCTTGCGCAAACAATATCACTTTTAGCCACACGGCTAAAAATATAACTTTTTTATTTTATATTTTGTGGATAAAGAAAAGCCCACCATATTTCGCCTTAAAGCGAAGTATAGTGGGCTACACTTTTGTATTAAATTAAAAAACTCACCGACAACTCGGTGAGTTTTTTGTTATTAAATTTTATTCTTGAGTTTCATTTGCGTTTTCAAGCGCGTTTTCTTCGCTTTCGACTTCTTCTTCATCTTCGTGCGGAACAACTGCTACGGTTGAAACTACGCCGTTATCAAGCCTCATTACGATTACACCTTGTGTATCTCTTCCAAGTTTAGAAATTTCATTTACAGAAATTCTAATAATAATACCCGTATCGGAAATCATCATTACGTCTTGGTCGGGAGCAATAAACTTCAAGCAAACGAGATCACCTGTCTTTTCATTAAAGTTACCAGCCTTAATACCTTTACCTGCACGATTTTGGAGTCTATAATCTTCAATATTTGAAAGTTTACCATAACCGTTAGAAGTTATTGTAAGAACGCTTTCGCCTTCTTTAACAACACTCATTGCTATAAGATAATCGTCGCTCGCTAAATCCATAGCCTTAACGCCTTGAGTATCTCTTCCTATCGGTTTAAGACCGTAAGTGCCCTTTGCTTCATCTAAACCTTCATAGAATCTTATGCACTTACCTTTTGCGGTACCAATTAAAATTTCATCTTCGCCAGACGTGAATTGAACGGAAATAAGTTCGTCGCCTTCGTTTAAGCTAATTGCAATCTTACCAGTCTTTCTAATACTTTCAAATTCAGAAAGCGCAGTCTTCTTAATAAGACCGTTCTTGGTAGCCATTGCAATATAACCTTCCGTGCCTTCTTTAAGCGGTATAACGGCGTTTACCTTTTCCCCTTCACCAAGTTGTAACACGTTAACGATTGCCCTGCCACGCGACGTTCTTGACGCCTCGGGTATATCGTAACCCTTAATTGCATAAACCTTACCAAAACTTGTGAAGAACAACAACTTATCGTGAGTTGAAGTTACAAACATATCGGTAACGAAATCTTCTTCCTTAGGTTTATGACCCGTTATTCCTTTGCCACCGCGATGTTGAGATTTGTATTCAGCAACGGGAATTCTCTTAACGTAACCAAAGTGCGTGCGAGAAATAACAACGTCTTCTCTCGGAATAAGTTCTTCGTCTTCAATACTGCCTTCAAGATGAGAAATTTCAGTTCTTCTTTCAATACCGTACTTTTCTTTAATGAAGATAAGGTCTTCCTTAATAATAGCGTCTACCCTTGAAACGTTTGCTAAAATATCTTTATAATCAGCAATGAGTTTCTGAAGATCTTCAAGTTCTTGTTGAAGTCTAGAAACTGCAAGGTTCGTAAGAGTTTGCAATCTCATATCAAGTATTGCGTTTGCTTGCTTACCTTCAGCGTCAAGATCAAACTTGCTTATAAGCCTTTCAGCAGCTTCAGCCCTATCCTTACTAGTTTTAATAATTTTAATAACTTCGTCAATATCGGAAAGCGCTTTAACAAGACCTGATACGATCAAGCATCTTTCTTCCGCTTTATCAAGGTCGAATTTAGTTCTTCTCGTTATAACGTCGCGTTGATGTTTGTGGTATTCAACTAAAATTTCTTTAAGGTTGAGAACCTTAGGATCAGTACCAACGAGAGCAAGTAAAATAATACCGTCTGAAATCTGAAGATTTGTTTGCTTGTATAACGTGTTGAGCACGACTTGAGGATTTGCATCCTTCTTTACGTCGATTACAATTCTCATACCGTGACGGTCAGATTCGTCGTTTACGTCAGATATGCCTTCAATTTTCTTATCAGTAACGTATTCCGCTATTTTTTCAATAAGTTTTTCTTTGTTTACTTGGTACGGAAGCTCAGTTACTACGATTCTCGTTTTAGTCCCACCTGCATACTCTTCGATTTCACACTTAGAGCGGAGAACGAAACCACCTCTACCCGTACGGTAAGCGTTTCTTATTCCGCTACGCCCCATAAGTATACCGCCGGTTGGGAAATCGGGCGCGGGAACGTAATCCATAAGTTCGTCAACCGTAATTTCAGGATTGTCAATTACGGCGATTGCGCCATTTATCACGTCTACTAAATTGTGCGGTGGTATATTAGTTGCCATACCAACCGCAATACCGTCTGCACCGTTTACTAAAAGATTGGGATATCTTGACGGTAAAACTACCGGCTCTTTTCTCGTATCGTCGAAGTTTGACTTGCAATCAACCGTGTTTTTATCAATATCACGGAGCATTTCAAGTGCAAGTTTGCTCATTCTTGCTTCGGTATATCTATACGCCGCTGCAGGGTCGCCGTCTACTGAACCAAAGTTACCGTGCCCGTCAACGAGCGGAAGATTAATTGAGAAATCTTGAGCAAGTCTAACAAGCGCATCGTAAACTGAACTATCTCCGTGCGGATGGTACTTACCAAGCACGTCACCTACGATTGCAGCGCATTTCTTGAACGGTTTGTCGGGCGTTAAACCCATTTCGTTCATTGAGTAAAGTATTCTTCTATGAACAGGCTTTAATCCATCCCTAACGTCTGGAATAGCGCGTGAGCGGTTAACTGCCATAGCATAGTCGATGAAACTTTGGCGAAGCTCGTTATCAACTTCAACGTTGACTAGTTTCGTCATAGACAGGGTTTTCTTAAATTCGGCGGTAAGTTCTTCACTTATTTGTTTTTTAGCCATATTTTTATCTCCTATCAAGTATCAAGGTCTGCATTTGCAAACTTAGCGTTTTCTTCAATGAACTTACGGCGAAGTTCGGGTTGCTCGCCCATTAAAAGCGAGAAGTGAGCGTCTGCCTCAATAGCGTCTTGCACCGTTACGCGACGGAGCGTTCTCGTTTCGGGATTCATAGTCGTATCCCAAAGTTGTTCCGCGTCCATTTCACCAAGACCTTTATAACGTTGAATATCGCATCTTTCGTTTTCTTTAAGGAATTCTTCCTTATCTTCTTCAGTATAGAAATAATATTCTTGCTTACCCTTGGTTATCTTGTAAAGCGGGGGTTGAGCAATATATACGTGCCCTTCTTCAATAAGAGGACGCATATACCTAAAGAAGAAAGTTAAAAGTAAAATTCTAATGTGTGAACCGTCAACGTCAGCATCGGTCATACAAATAACTCTGTCGTAACGGAGTTTAGATATATCAAACTCTTCAAGCATGCCACCGCCGAAAGCAGTTATCATCGCTTTGATTTCTTCGTTTTCAAGAACTCTGTTAATTCTAGTCTTTTCAACGTTTAATATTTTACCACGGAGAGGAAGAACGGCTTGGAAACGCCTATCTCTACCTTGTTTTGCCGTACCACCTGCAGAATCGCCTTCTACTAAGCAAATTTCACAAAGTTCAGGGTCTTTACAAGAACAGTCCGCAAGTTTACCAGGAAGCCTTACGCTTTCAAATACACCCTTTCTCGTTGCCTCTCTTGCTTTTCTTGCAGCTTCTCTCGCCTTTTTAGCGGTTAAACATTTTAAGATGAGCTCTTTTGCAATGCTTGGATTTTCTTCAAGCACGGTTGCAAATTCTTCGCTCATAGTTTTATTTACAAGCGTTCTCATATCCGCATTGCCGAGTTTCGTTTTAGTTTGACCTTCGAATTGAGGATTGAGAAGTTTTACTGAAATAACTGCGGTTATACCCTCTCTAACGTCTTCACCGGAAAGTTTATCGTCATCAGTCTTTAAGAGATTGAGTTTTTTTCCAGCGTCGTTAATAACTTTCGTTAAGGCAAGCTTGAAACCATCTAAGTGAGTTCCGCCTTCAACGTTATTTACGTTATTTGCAAAGGCTAAAATTTGTTCGCTATACCCGTCGTTATATTGAAAGGCAATTTCAATAGTTTCTTTATCGAATTTCTTTTTCATATAAACGGGTTCGGGAGTCAACACTTCTTTGTTGTGGTTCAAAACTTCCACGTACTCCTTAATACCGCCTGAAGAAAGCATCTCGTCCTTTCTCTCTTGCCCTTCTCTTTCGTCTTCTAAAACGAGTTTTACGCCCGTATTTAAGAAAGCAAAGTCACGAAGCATACTCTTAATCGTTTCATAAGAAAAATCAACGGTAGAAAAAATAGTAGCATCAGGCTTAAAGGTTACGCGAGTACCCGTTTCGTTAACGTCTTCTAAAACCATAAGCTCCGTTTGCGGAACGCCGATTTTATATTCTTGACGGTAGTGCTTACCGTTTTGATAAACGTCAACGCTAGCGTATTCTGAAAGAGCGTTAACCGCTTTAAGACCTACGCCGTGAAGACCTGAAGAAATTTCGTAACCACCGTCGCCAAACTTACCGCCTGCGTTAGGGTGAGTCATAACGAGTTCAACGGTTGAAATACCTTCTTCACGCATGCCCGTTGGAATACCACGACCGTTATCACGGATTGAACAAGAACCGTCTTTATGAATAGTTACGGATATAGTGTCGCAATAACCTGCTAACGCTTCATCAATCGAGTTGTCAACCGTTTCTTTTACGAGATGGTGAAGACCGTATGAATCGGTATTTCTGATATACATACCCGGCCTTAAACGGATATGCTCTAAACCTTTACATTCCCTAATCTGATCGGCGCCGTATTCATTTACAACTTTGTTTTCAGTTTCCATTTATCCCCCTTAACCGCTTAAGCGGTGGTTTTAGTAAATTTGGAGTGTATATAGTATAACTATATTATGAGTAAATTATAACATACGCGCGCGTAAAAGAAAAGCGTTTTTTGAAAAAAATCTTAAAAAATAAGTACTTTGTACTATTTTTTACGACATATTTTCCAAACGCATTAAAAAAAGGGCTCAAAGCCCTTTTATTTTAAGTTTTCAAGCATCGCTCGCATATATTTTTCTTCAGATTTTGCAACGCCTTTTATAGCGTAGGTTTTTGAAAATTCAATACCGCTTTGTAGCAATAATTTTGCCCAGTCGGTTTCGCCGTTAAACACCCTGTAGGACGCGTGTATTCTATAAGTTTGTGGTCTTGTTGGTTTTTCAAACAACCCCATCATACCAGACTCTCTAGTCTTAACGTATCTAACGTCGTTCAAAATTAACGCGCTAAAGAAAAGCTCTTCATAAATCTCGTCTGAAAGGAAGGAATTTTCACTCAAATCACTTATTTCTCTAAGTTCTTTTAATGCGCTTTCTTCATCATGCTTAATATAGGCAAGGTATCTAAGATACCTTATACCTGCACCGTAACCAACGTTTCCACCGTAATTAAGAAGTAAAGAAGAATCTAAATCGCACGGTTCTACCCCGTTTACAAGATTAGCTACGGCAGTATAATAATTTTCGCATACGGCTTTATCTTTTCCACTTGAAGTGTAAACGTAAAGTAAATACCCATCATTATTTTCAAACATTGGAAAGAAATTTATAAGGAAAATATATATAGTGAGAGGGAAAGTCATACCAAGCGCACAGTATATTTCAAGCGAATTGACCGTAAGGCAAATTGCAACTTGGAATAAAATTATAACGAAGGTTGCAATTAACCCGCCAAGCGCAGAATTTGCGTAATTTCTAAATACGTTTTCACTATTTTGCGGTAAGAGTTCGGTACTACCAAGTTCTCCGCCAGCACCTTTGAATTTTACCTTAAACTTTCCGTTTTCGTAACCGATAAAAAACCATAAAAACTGAATTGAGTAGAATTTTAACCCTGAAAAAACACCGGCAACTAAATGCCCTAATTCGTGTAAAATTACGTTTATTAAGAGCGTTAAAACTAACCCTATCATCAAACTAATTACAACTTTAGGTATCGACGTACCCCTTCCGCTTATTACCGAAATAAACAGCAAGGAAAAAAGAGCTATACAAAGTAGCGCTATTGAAACGTTTACAAGTTGTTTAATTCTCAGTTTTTTCATATTTTTTTACGCTCTCCAAATAACCTTCTAAATTATCGCTATCACTACCGTATATACCGTCGATTTTATACGCCTCCATCACTTTTAAGAGTATATAAGCGCCACCGCCGATAACGTCCGCCCGATTGCTTGCTATTGGAAAATTTTTCTTTATTTCGTCTGGAGTAAGACTACAAAGTAGCACTCTAAGCTTGTCCACCTTATCTATCGTCAAGAAATGCCCACTTAATTTTTCAGGTTGGTATTCAGTTAAATTAAGGTCGATTGCGCATAGCGTAGTTATAGTTCCGCCAACTCCGAAAAATTTGCAATCAAATTTATCTTGCTTGTCAAACGTGCTCGTAAGATAACTTTCAATCTTATCGTAATCACGGCTATAATCACCACTTAAAGACACCGCGCCAACGGGATAACTTTTACCGTAAATTCTCTCTCCGTTTACGTTAACTGCAATTTCGGTACTCGCTCCGCCAATATCTATAACGCCACCGTTGCCACCGGCAAGCGCGCCTAAAAGAGCAAGTTCCGCCTCTTTTTCTCCAGACACTACGTCAACGATAATCCCCGTTTTTTCTTTTACAAGACGAACGACTTCGTCGCCGTTTTCTGAATTTCTTACCGCTGCGGTTGCAAATGCGTATATTTTGTTAGAACCAAGTTTTATCGCCTTATCAAATAAGACGGCAACCGCGTTGACCGTCCTTTCAATAGAAATATTTGATAACTTATTACCAACTTTATTTTCGGCAAGCCTCGTGGTTATAAGGAATTTACGTTTTTCGCTCCCCCTAACCGCCATTAGCCTTACGGAATTACTACCAATATCGATAACCGCTACCGTTCTCTCAACCTTCTTCATCTTCAAAATACAATCCAAGTTCTCTTGCTCGTTCGATTATTTTCCACTCTTTAGACCAATCTTCTATCTCGCCTTGCGTTTCGGAAATCTCTTGCCTTAAGGCGTTTATTTCCGCATCGAGTTTTTCTATTTTGTTTTTGCGAATAAGTATCCCTGCGAGCTGATATACGAGTATTGCCACCAATATGGTTGTAAACATTATAAGCCCTGCTAGCACCGCAGAGAATACGCGCCTTTTCTTTTCTTCGTTCATAAGTATCTAAAAACCTTTTTTTAAGTTCAATTATTTTTACTTTTAGTATATTATACACTTTATTTAATAAAATTGCAATTACTTTATGAAAACTTAATTTATATAATACGCAACCGAAAAACACACCGAGAAACATATACTCTCTCACGTTTGGAAATTCAAACGCAAAAGATAGAGCGACAAATATAATAGAAGATGAAGAAATCCATATTGCTCTTAAAATATGTTTTGCGAATTTTTTACTAAAAAATAACGATAAAAAATAAAACGGCTCGTAATAAATTCCTATTAATATTCCTATAAACGAAGAACATAAGAATACCCTTGGTTGAGCAAGCGACAAAAACGTCATTTAAGCACCCTTTTAATAAACCCTTCGGCGCTCGTTTTGTATTTTACTAAAGTAAAATTACCAACTGCAATAAAAGTTCCGTTTTTATCATCAAAACAAGTTATTTTCAAATTATCGCCTTGAACGATTAACGTAGTGCCGTCTTTTAGCTTTAACTTGATTTCTTTATCCGAAAAAGCAATCACTTCTAAAGCGTTTGTTAAAGATAAAACTCTTTTACTATCAAGCGTTAAAACGTGTTTATTTTCCATAAAAAAACTCCTCATAAAATTTTATGAGAAGTTTATTTTATTTATGCTATGCGTATAAAACTTTAATCTTCAAGTTTCATATCGCCAAATTTTATTAAGCCCTTTTTACGCATAAACTCACTAACCAATAAAGTCGCGCCAGCAGGAATTACAATTAAACAAAGTACGATACCGAGAACGGTTAAAATTGGAGCAACGTTATAAAGTGAATTTGCATCTATTACACCAAACACGCCAACTAAACCGCTAGTACCCATACCACCGCCTGCCGCAGTACATCTCATATTAAGAAGAACCGCCATTAAACCTGCAATCGCGCTAGATACAATTTCGGGAACCATAATAATAGGCTTTCTCATAATGTTTGGAATTTGAAGCATGCTCGTGCCTAAACCTTGAGAAATAAGACCAGATACACCGTTTTCACGATAACTTGCAACGGCAAAACCAACCATGTGAGCCGCGCAACCAGCAACGGCAGCGCCACCTGCGATAGCGAAAACTTCGGGGTTTTCAAGCGCGGTATTAGAAGTTGCAATGGCAATCCAAATAGCAGCCGACGACGTTGGCATCGTAAGAAGTACACCCATTACTATTGCAATAAACACGCCAACGATAATTTTAACCGCTTGACCTGCGCTTATAGTTATAACTAATAACTTAGCAAATAAATCGATGAGTTTGATAAAAGGCCATGCCACGAACACACCACCGAGCGCAATAAACAACACGCCGAGCGGAACGAGTATTATATCGAGTTTAGTTTTACCAGCGTATAAAGAAACGAGTTCAACGGCAAGTAAGGTTACAACGTATGCGCCGATAGGATTACCAGGAGCTCCTAAACTTAAAACGGGAAGACCTACTCCACCAATGATAAGCTTATCTGCAAACGCACCAACAAAGCCTGCTACCGCACACGAAAAAACTAAAAGTTTGTTTTTTGTAAGAGCAAACGCAATACCCACGCCGATACCCGCACCCATAAGCGATTTTGCCATGTTCGCTATTGCGTTTAAGGTGTTACCAACGTAGTTATTCCCTATCCATTTTGCAATGAGTGCAAGAATAGTTCCCGCAATTAAAGTACAGAACAACCCTTGCGCCATACCCGAAAACGCCGTAATAAACCAACGTTTGCTAACGTTTTTAATTTTTTCTTTCATTAAAGCACCTCCACAAGTTTATTATCCACCATATCACACGAAGAAAGTATATATTCAACTCCGTTAATATTTAGCCTATAATACGGGACTACCCCTTTTCCGTGTAAATGCCCGTAAACAACCTTATCCACCTTGTTATTTTCAAAAAGTTCGGTAAAAAGCGAACTTTCCTTTCTTACGTTAAACGGCGGATAATGAATTAAACAAACGAGCTTATCTCCGTCTTCCATAAGTTTTTTAGCCGAAGATAAAGCAAGTTTGAACCTTTCGGCTTCACGCTTGTAAATATGATCGTCGTGCTCGTTAAAATCAGGCGATCCCTCTACCGCCCAACCTCGCGAACCGCAAAACACAACGTTACCAATCTTAATAGCATCGTTTTGCAAAGCGTAAAAACCTTCAGGCAACTTTTCTCTTATACGCGTTATCCCTTGCCACCAATAATCGTGGTTACCACGTATTAATATCTTTTTACCTTTAAGATTTTTTAGAGTATTTATATCACTTAAACCGTCTTCGAGTTTCATTGCCCAAGAGATGTCGCCACAAATTAACACAACGTCATCATCGGCAATCTTTTCTTGCCAGTCTTTATAAATTTTTTCAAGGTAATCTTCCCACTTTTCGCCGAAAATATCCATTGGTTTATCGGCGGATATCGCTAAGTGTAGATCACTTATTGCAAAAACCTTCATGAGTATATTATATCACTATATTTTTTATAACGCAACTTTTTCAATAAGCTATATAATATTCTTATAAAAATTAAAAAAGCGTGTATTAACACGCTTTTAGTTGTTTAGATATTGCCTTCCCCGTCCGGAAATAGCGGTAGTTCGAAAAATCCCGAACATACTTCTTGCGCGTATTCTTGGCACGGCGGAATAGTAGCGTAACCGTAACTTGGAATTAAAAGTTCAACGGTCATCACCACTTTTATTATGCTTGTAGTACAGAAAGTTACGTTAAAGGTGTTGCCTGAAACGTAAGTTCCTTCAGGCGATACGACCGAAACGATTACCTCGACTTCGTACGGCATAATAGACGGTGCGGGAACGTGAAGAATAACGTCTTGCGATAACGTTACGTTTGCCGTCCCCTTACCTTCAACCCCGTTAGCATCGGTATACAAAACTTCAACGGGAATTACGTAAGTTACTTGCACTCTACTCAAATTCTGTCTATCGGGAATAGGGTCTACTTGTAAACTTGAAATTTGAGCTTGAGTAGTTATATTTCTTGCGCTGATAAAGTTAAGCGGATATGTAGGGTTTGCAGGCGTTAAGCCAGTCAAAGTTATAGTAACGTTTTCTTCTTGAGCCTGCCTCATACACGCATCAAAAACTTTCTTTACTTGAACGCACACTTTATCACACAACCCACTTAAAGGATTACCACCTAATCTACCGGGGCATCTTTCGGTGGGACAATTAGAGAAAAATGACATTTTAGCCTCCTTATTAACCTATTCATTTTAATTATATGCACTTGCCCAAATTTTTGACACATCTTGACGGCAAATAAAAATTATGCTATCATAATTTTATGATAAAAAAAGGGGGCTGTTTATGTCAAAAAACAAAAACTTAACCAATGAAGAAAAGTTGTATTTAAGGCGCATTAAAACCCCGCCTAAATTCGTATATAGATTTTTAGGTAAAATCTGGAAGATTTTATTTATGAAAAAATACGGAGTAAAAGTTACGTATAAACAAGACCCGAGATTAGACCCTAATCCACATATTTTTATAAGTAATCACGCCTCGAGAAACGACTATATTTTTACGGGTGTTCCACTTCTTCCAAACGTGTATAACTACGTTGCGGGTTACAATGAATTTTACCGTTCACACTTAAGGGGAATATTTAACATTTTACAAGTTATTCCCAAAAAGAATTTTACTCCCGACATATACGCTATGAAAGAAATTTCACGAGTGGTTAAAGGCGGCGGTAATATTTTAATCTTCCCTGAAGGTATGAACTCTATCGCAGGTATGAACCAACCTATAGCAATAGGTACGGGAAAATTTATTAAACACTTCAAACTCCCAGTTTATTATTCTGTGATTAAAGGTGGTTTTTTATCATTTCCTAAACACACCAACAACGAATACCCCGGCCATATTGAAGTTATAATAGATAAAATGTTTACGCCTGAAGAAATTGAAACGCTCTCCCCCGAAGAAATTGAAGACGTTATCAATAAAAAACTTTATCACGACGATTATAGATGGAATAAACTTTACAAGTATAGATATAAAACCAACGGAAAATCTGCCGAAGGTTTAAGCGACGTTTTGTTCTGGTGCCCAAAATGCCACAACGATTACTCAATGGCAAGCCGTGGCGATGCAATATGGTGTACGGATTGCGGTAACGGAGCAACGGTTGACGATACTTATTCGTTAACCCCTATGGACGATTCTACAATTCCCGAAACTCAAAGCCATTGGTTTGAAATGCAAAGGGAATACGTTAGAAAACTCGTTAAAAAAGAGAACTTTAGTTTTTCATCAAAAGTAAAACTTGGAACGTTACCCGATAAAGGTCTACTAAAAAATTACAAAACTTCTAACGTAACGGGAGAAGGAACACTTACAATTAGTAAAGACGGGCTTAAATTCGTAGGAACCAACAAGAAAAAACCGCTTGCGTTCGAAATCGCATCAAAAGACCTACCAACGTACGGCATGTGTACTGACGTTTCAAGGTTTTACACCTTCCATAACGGTAAATTCTACGAGTTTTATCCCGAAACTCATTGCGTTGAAAAATTCTTCCTTATAACTGAAGAATTCCATAGACTTAACGGCGGTAAATGGCAAGATTTCAAATTTGAAAGATAAAAAAATTCGAGAACTTTTCGTTCTCGAATTTTTAATTGTTTTTATTTTCGATAACCAGTATCACCATAGATAAACTGTTCATAAGTTACGGTAAGTTTTCGCTCTCCCGTAGATCTTGAAACAGTAAACTCAATAGTATCGCCTATGCTTAAATTAATACCGTTAAGGTATTCAACTAAATCTTCCGCAGGCGTTTGATTTAACACGTCATAAACAACGTTGTAAATTTGACCTTTATAGTTTACAGAAGTTATAATATCGCCGGCTATAAAGCCTGCTTTGGCGTAGGCTCCACCTTCTTTTACAGCCATTACACACGCAGGGTAAATTTTGAAATTAGAGCTATAATCGGCAATCGCTATTTGTGAACCAAAGGAAAGATTATAATTGTGTTCCACGCAAACCTTTACTCTACCTTCAACGTAACCATAGTTGTATTGATTAGTTGCATTATCATAAACAAAACTATTTACAAGCGCAGTATAAACGCTTATAGCATCGTCTACCGGAATTGCAAAGTTAAGCCCTTCAAGCCCGTTAAAACCAGAATTTACAATGCCTATAAGGTTACCTTGCAAATCAAAAATTCCACCGCCCGAATTACCGTTATTTAACGCGCAATCCGTTTGAATAAGTTCCATTGGTTTACCGTCAACGGTTATCTTTCTTGCAACGGAAGAAATTATGCCTTTGGTTACCGTTCCACCTAAAGTTCCAAGCGGATTACCAATTGCAACCACATCTTCGCCAACGTTAAGTTTTGCTTGGTTTTTAATATCTCTAACCTTTGCAACGGCAAGTTTAACTTCATCTTCGGCATAATTTTGAGCGTACGGATAAACTCTAAGAACGGCGATATCCGAATCGGGATCACCACCTACTAAACTTGCTTTATATTCGTTACCTTCAATATCTTTAACCAAGTAAAAATCCGTTGCATTGATAACGTGATGGCATGTTAAAATAAGAAATTCATCGTCACTAAAATTGTTTTCAGTATCTAAACCGGTTCTAGAAATTACTACTCCGCTACCCGCGCCCATTCCTTGAGAAATATTACTTTGAGTGTAAATTTCAACGACGGACGGTCTAACCGCATCAAGCATTTCAACTACCGAAGTGTAAGTGTGCTCGTTACCCGTAGTAACGTTTACGGTTACGTTATATCCGTGAGTGTAACTTCCACCGCTTGAAGTAATCGTACACGCGCTAAGTGAAAACGCAAAAACCAATACTGTTATTAATGATAATAATTTTTTCTTCATACTCCACCTTATATAATAGTTACAACTATTATGCCTACGTTTATTATATTTTATACTATTGTTTAGTATATGGCAAGTGCGTGAAATCTATTTTCACAAAAAAAAGACCGTTTTAACTTGTAAAACAGTCTTTTCTGCTCCGTTTTTCATATTTCGGAAACAGAAAAGACTATTACCTACTTGAAAAACTTTGCTATTTTAAGTAACGATTTTAATTAAACCTTAATATAATCACTCTCGTAAAATTTTCAGGTTTTCTCGTTACGATAATAGTATTGACCGTTATTTGTATTTTATACGTATTTTTACAAAAAAATTTTGCGGAGCATTTGCTCCGCATATTTTATTAAAGTATAACGTCTATATAGTTTACGTATTCAAGTTCTTTCAATACGCTTACTATTTCATCGTGGGTTTTACACTCCCTAAGCTCTTTTGAAACTATCGTCATTGAAACCGTATATACCGCAAGCCCTGAATTTGCATACGCTGGATTAATTTCAATATCGTCTATTCTAAGCCCTAATCTACGAATTGTTTCAATAAATTCAGTAAGGTGGTTTTTACCCTTTAATTCAAGATGAATTTCAAAGTGGTTTGAACGCATCTTAAAGTAAGTTTCGAGGCTTGGGAATAGCGCAATACAAACGAAATAAACAAAATAACTAAAAAGCGCAATAGTGTAATGACCAAAACCGATAAAGATTGCTATTATGCTTATACCCCAAAGAGCAACCGACGTAGTTACACCTTTGAGTTGGCTTTTAGAACTATATAATATAGTGTTAGAACTAAGTATTGCAATACCTATAACGGTAGCGCCCGTTACAAAGGAAAATTGAACGCCAAAACGCCCCATAATATACTCATCACACATTGATGCTAAAGTTGATACAAGCGCAACTAAAACGAACGTTCTAAGCCCAGCGGCGTGCCTTTTAGTTGCTCTTTCAATACCCGTTATCATAGCAAGTATGAAAGCAAGCGCTAATTTCAATGCTACCGCGCCAACACCAAGCCCATCCGACCAGTCGCCAATAATATTTACAATGTAATCTTGTGGCATAATTTTTATCTCCTATTTTTGAAGTTTTTATTTCTATTAAAGTTTACGTATTCGTCTTCAACGTCCATAAACGCTTCTTCTAAATCACTTCTATAATACTCTACGTCGCTTATCTCAGTTTTAATTTCTTCTAATTTTTTAACGAGTTCTTCATGGCGAAGTTTTTTAGATTCTTCATTATCAACATTGATTTCCTCCGCTCCGTAAGAACCTGACTTTTTAAGCGATAAGTCCGCAAGAATAGGCCCAAAGATTTCGCAAATTAAACCAACCGATATAATAATCGTTTTTACAACCGTTCCGTCAGCCCCCGTTAGCGAACGCGACGCAAGGTCGGCAAGACCGATTGCTATACCCGCTTGCGGAATT
Organism: Christensenellaceae bacterium; assembly: GCA_045651665.1. Taxonomy (GTDB): domain Bacteria; phylum Bacillota; class Clostridia; order Christensenellales; family Borkfalkiaceae; genus HGM11412. The sequence continues at coordinate 6,622 of JAZRSR010000039.1, read as the reverse complement.
AAGGCTAAACCAAAATAGTTCTTAAACTCTTTAGGTTTTTTCATAAGAGTAGCGCCAAGATAAGAGCCCGTGTACTTACCCGCCGTTTGAATTATTATGTATATAATACATAAAACGATAAGTGGGAGCGTGAACCCCTCTACGCCAACGAATAACGCGTTAATATCAAAGTTTAACCCTGAACGAACGAAATAAATAAGAAGTATCGGCGGACTGAAATATCTAATTTGCTTAAAAAGTCTTTCATCGCCAGTAACGTTGATATACACCATACCCATCGCCATGCAACCAAGTAGTGGAGATACGCCGAGCGCAGAACCAACACCGCAAAGAAGAACTATTAAAGCAATAGAAACTATAAGCCTATTATCGTTTGAACGCTTTGCCATTAATGCTTTGAGTATTAAGCCGAGTAAAGCGCCAAGACCTACCATAAATAAGTTTAATAAAATCGGCGCTAAAACGTTATTAACCGTTATACTGCCAAGAGTTAAACCGCTCGCAATAGAAATTGCTATTGAAAAAAGCACTAACCCAAAAATATCTTTGCAAGCAATAACTGATAATAGATTGTCAACAAAATCTCCCTTGCCGTCTTTTTGACGGATAGTCATAGCCGTTGATACGGGAGAAACCACAAAGGAGATTGACGCCAAAACGATAGAAACTGCCAAGTTAAGACCAAACGCAAAAAAGCAAAGTGAAAAAATCAAAACGGAAGTTACCGCTATACCCATTAAGGTTATAACGGCAATACTTTTGATATTCTTTTTTACGATTCCCACCTTGAAAAATTCGCCTATACCAAACGATATAAACGCAAGCGCAATATCAGATAAAAACGCTGAACTACTTATTACCGACTGCGGTATTAAATTAAGGCAAAACGGACCTATTATAACACCTACGAAAACGTACGCGGTAACGTTTGGCAATTTTAACAGCTTAGTAACTCTCGTTGCTAAAAATCCTAAGAATAATATTAGCGAAAGAGATATAATAACTATTGCAACTTGATTTTCTCCAAGGCTTTGATAAAACTTATCAAGCATATTTTTATTTTATAGTCCTTGCTGAAATAATATTCGCTCCGTAAACGTCACTTTTAATAACGTCGCCCGTCTTTACGGGAGCGGTAGCGGTTATAGAGTTTATAACTTCCATAACCTTGAACATATCCTTTTTACTTACGGGTTTATCAGTCTTTACAGGTAACACCCCACCACTTAAAAGTTTTACGGTAGAAGTTACCACTCTTTTAGGATCAACAACTTCATTTTCAGCGTACATTTTGCCACGCGGACAACTGTAACCTGAAAATTCAAACTTTCCGTCCACGGTTTCAACCGAAATTTTACAACCCATCGGGCATTCAACACAAGTTAATTCTCTCATTTTAATTACCCTCCACAGTTACGGTTATTTCCCCGCTTAAATCTTTTAGTTTATCTTTTAATAAAAGCGCCGTTTCCATTTCGCCCGGAACGCAAATCTTCTTCTTTTTAGAAAGTATCGTTTGACCACCGCAAGAAACGGTTACCGTAGCGTCCTTAATAACGCTACCAACCCTAAAGAAAAGTTTAACGTTTTCACTCGCCGTTACGTTTACCTTTTGAGGAAGAACGTAAGTTACGTTTTTACCACAGTTGGTATTAATTACTTTCTTTTCCTTTTTGCCATTAAGAACGTAACTTGCCGCATATTTACCAGCAATTTCCGCTTCTTCAGAAACGAAGTCAACAAGATCGTGAACTTGTAAAACGTTACCGCAAGCAAAAATACCGTCAACGGTAGTTTCTCTCGTTTCATCAACAACTGCGCCCTTCGTTCTCATAGAAAGTTCAACGCCAGCAGTCTTTGAAAGTTCGTTTTCGGGAATAAGGCCAACCGAGAATAAAACGGTATCACAATCAAAATGCTTTTCAGTACCCTTTATCGGTCTTTTGTTTTCATCAACTTGTGAAATTGTTACGCCCGTTACTCTATCCTTTCCTTCAATATTAGTTATCGTGTGGTTAAGGTATAACGGAATATCAAAATCGTCAAGACATTGAACGATATTTCTCTTAAGACCAGAAGAGTGTGGCATAATTTCACAAACAGCGTGAACTTTTGCACCTTCAAGCGTCATACGGCGAGCCATTATAAGACCTATATCGCCAGAACCTAAAATCACTACGCTCTTGCCCGGCATATAACCTAAAATATTAACGTATTTTTGAGCAGTACCCGCTGAATATACGCCTGCAGGACGAGTTCCCGCTACGTTGAGCGCGCCACGGCTTCTTTCACGGCAACCCATTGATAAAACTACCGCCTTGCCTTCTACCGTAAATACACCTTCGTTACTATTAATTGCCGTTACCTTTTTATCTTCAGAGATAGAAAGCACGGTAGTTTCAGTAAGGTATTCAATATTTCTTTCAACTACGCCGTCGATAAACCTTTCAGCGTATTCAGGACCCGTTAAACTTTCCTTAAATCTTGCAAGACCAAAACCGTTATGAATACATTGGTTAAGTATTCCACCAAGACATTTTTCTCTTTCTAAAATTAAAACGTCTTTTACTCCGTTATCGTATGCGGAAATCGCTGCGGCAAGACCCGCCGGGCCACCGCCTATAATTATAATATCGTAATTCTTTTTCATTTGGTTTTACCTACTAAAAGTTTAGAATTTTTGCCCGACTTTAACACTTCTTCCATCGGGATATTAAGTTCTCTTGATATAATCTCGGCTACGTGGGGTTGGCAAAATCCGCCTTGACACCTTCCCATACCCGCTCTAACTCTACGCTTAACCGCATCAACGGTGGTTGCTTTGGGATTTTCGTGAATTGCTCTAACTATTTCCCCTTCGGTAATTTCTTCACATCTACAAACGATTTTACCGTATCTCTTATCTTTCTTAATAATTTCGTTCTTCTCTTCAACGCTTAAATTCTTGAAGAAATAATCCGGCGTTCTAATTCCGTTAAACTTCGCATTTTCAGTTAAAGGCATTAATTTTGAAACGATTTCTTCAACAACGTATTTAGCAATTGCAGGAGCGGAAGTAAGACCTGGAGATTCAATGCCAGCCGTATTTATAAAACCTTTAGCAACCTTACTTTCTTCAATAATAAAGTCGTGCCTATCGCAAAAAGCCCTAACACCCGCAAACGAAGTTATCGTATTGTAAAAAGGAACGCTATTCATCATTTCAGACGCCGTGCGCTTAACGAAATCAAGACCAGCTTCCGTAGTATAAGTCATGTTATCTTCAACGTTTTCAGCGGTAGGTCCTAACAAGATATTACCGTCAACCGTTTGAGTAACGAGTATTCCTTTACCCTTTTCAGTAGGAGTTTTGAAAATAGTGTGAGAACAAAAATTTCCACTTTCTCTATCAAGTAAAATATATTCACCTTTTCTACCGTTAACTTCAAAGGAATTATCGCCAACCATTTTAGCAATCTTACTACTGTTAATACCCGCAGAGTTTATAACGAGTTTTGACTTAACTTCTCTACCGTCTGCCGATTTTACAATATAATAACCGTCGCACTTTTCAATACTTGAAACATCAAATTCAAGCATAAGTTCCGCACCGTTATCCATAGCGTTACCAATCGATGCGATAGAAAGTTCGTACGGGCAAACTATACCGCCCGTTTTTGCAAAGAGCGCTCCAACTGCGCTATCTGAAATATTAGGCTCAAGTTTTTTAAGTTCTTCTCTGCCTATAATTTCAAGATCTTCAACACCGTTAATCTCACCACGTTCTTTAAGTTTTTTTAACGTTTCAATTTCTTCTTCTGAATAAGCAACTACGAGCGAGCCGTTATTTTTATACTTAACGCCAAGATCTTTTGCAAAAGAAGGCATCATCTTATTGCCTAAAACGTTGAACTTCGCCTTGAGCGAACCGGGAAGCGCATCGTAACCAGCGTGAGAAATACCAGAGTTTGCTTTACTCTGCCCCATACATACGTCGCTTTCCTTTTCAAGCATTACCGCTTTTAACTCGTATTTAGTTAATTCCCTTAAAATCGTAGCGCCGATAACGCCACCACCTATAACAATTACGTCAAACATTTTTCTCCCTTAAATTTTCGTAACAAATAATTGTTACGCCAAATTTTATTATTGACAAATTTATTTGATTCAATTATAATATATTCAGTCAAAACAATCAATATCTTTATTGAAATTTCTATATTTTGGCGTTAACTATTGACTTTTAGTCAAATTTTACTGCTCGTTTGAGCAAAATGAGAAATTATGAGCGATATTCAAGAAAAAGAGATACTTTCACTTATTCAAGCAAAGCAATACGTTTCGGTTGAAGAAATAGAAAAAACCCTATATATAAGCCCTTCAACGGTTAGAAGAAAACTAACTAAACTTCAAGATAAGGGACTTATTACTAGAACTCGCGGTGGCGCAAAAATGAACGATTCAAGTAACTTTTTACCGTCGTTTTCCTTCCGCACGCACCAAAACAGTTTAGAAAAGAAAAAAATTGCCTTAACGGCAACTAAACTTATAAAGAACGGCGACGTTATATTTTTAGACGCCTCAACTTCCGCTTTCTTTATCGCGGAATATTTATCCGGTTTTAAGGATATTAAGGTTATAACTAACGGAATTGACACACTTTCGTTACTCGCTAAAAACGGCATTAACGCATACTCAACTGGTGGAAATATTATTAAGAGCAACAGTTCCGTACTTGGCGGAGAGCACGCAATTTCAATGATTGAAAAATTTCACGCCGATATTGCCTTTTTCTCGGTAGCATCTATTACTCGCGACGGAAAACTTTACGATATTTTTGAAGAAGAAAACCCACCTAGAATTGCAATGCTTAAAAACGCGACGAGAAAAGTGTTTTTATCAGACAGCACTAAGTTTGGTAAAATCTCTCCTTACTTTACTTGCACTACTCGCGATATCGACTATATCGTTACCGATAAGGAAATCACTCAAATGTTCGACGATATTCATCTTCCTGAAATCGTTTATTAAAAACTCGGCTAAGTGCCGAGTTTTTACTTTACTTTTGATATTATAAGGCGTATTACAAATAGGAACTATTTATTAAGAAGGTATTTTTATGTCTACCGCAATAAAAACTAAACACGAAGTTGACATGCTCAATGGACCTATCGTAAAAGGGTTACTTACTATCGCATTACCAGTAATGCTAATGAACGTCCTTCAATCACTTTTTACGATTATCGATATGGCGTTAATTAGATTATTGGTTGATGACACGGCTGTTGGCGCAATAGGTGTTTGTGGGTCATTAATAACGGCAATAACTGGGCTTTTGATAGGCGTTTCAGTAGGAGCAAACGTAGTAGTTTCCCGTTACATAGCAAAAATGATTCCGAAAGAGTGGAAAGAGCTGTTGGCACGTCAATTTTATTCGCTTTCGTCGGCGGTTTAGTTTTAATGGCTATAGGCTTGATTTTTGCAGAAACCTTTCTTAAATGGATGAATTGTCCAGACTCTCTTTTAATTCAAGCGTCAATCTATTTTAGAATTTACTTTTCAGCCGTTCCGCTAATTTTAGTATACAACTTCTCCGCTTCTATTTTAAGATCGATGGGCGACTCAAGGCGAGCAATCTACTTTTTAACCATCGGCGGTATTTGTAAAATTATCTTAAGCGTACTCATTACGATAATTTTCAATACAACAGTTGAAGGCGTTGCAATAGGAACGATTGTTTCCTTTATAATTGCGGGCGGGCTTTGCTTTCGCGTTTTATTAAAAAATAAAGGTATAGTTAAATTCAAGTTTTCTAGGCTTAAATTTTACAGTTCAGAATTAAAACAAATTTTATTAGTTGGCATACCAACGGGATTGCAAAATGCGATGTATGCTTTTGCAAACGTAGTAATTTCTGCAACAGTTAATACTTTCGGCGAACATGCAACCACAGGTATTTCAATAGCGAATAATTTCGACGGTATTTTATATCAAATTTCAATTGCTACTTCTTATGCAGTTCTTCCTTTCGTCAGCCAAAACGTCAGCGTAGGAAATATTAAAAGAGCAAATAAGGTTATAAAAACGGGCACCCTACTTTCAATTGCTTTCGGCGCAACTTTCGGTGCGTTATCAGCAATCTTTTCCGCTCAGTTATCGTCAATCATTTCTCAAACTCCAGAAGTTATTGCATTTTCGCAACAAAAGATGATAATAATTTCAAGCACATATTTTATCTGCGGAATCCAAGACGTTATGTTTGCATCTTTGCGTGGCGCAGGCAAACCTATAATTCCAACGATAACTGCATTTTTATTTCAGTTCGCATTAAGATTTTTTTGGGTTTACCTTTTATTCCCACTTTGCCCAACACTCACGTTCTTGTATCTCGTTTGGCCGGTTGGTTGGACACTTTCAATTATCACAAGCCTTATCTTTTACATACCGACACAAAGTAAACTTAAATTACAACAAAATAATACATAAAAAAATGCGTAGCAACTGAAATGCACCCCAAAAGTTAAACACTTTAGGAGGTGCATTTTTAATGGCAAAAAAAGGACAAGTGTTTAAAAAATACTCGCCAGAATTCAAATTATCCGTTATACTAGATATGCGAGAAAACCAATTAACATATACAGAA
>JAZRSR010000038.1:0-62015 GCA_045651665.1 Christensenellaceae bacterium | reverse complement strand
CGTTAGTTGCAAGCATATCAAGGCTCGCGAGAGAGATAGGCTGAGATAGACCTTGCTCGGTCATCGAAGTCTATCACTTGAGCAGAAACGAAGATAGGCGACGCAAATAACGGATTAATTTAAGCCGTTAGTTGCAAGCATATCAAGGCTCGCGAGAGAGATAGGCTGAGATAGACCTTGCTCGGTCATCGAAGTCTATCACTTGAGCAGAAACGAAGATAGGCGACGCAAATAACGGATTAAAAAGGGTTAGTTTTTAACTTGAACCTTAACACCAGGGCCCATAGTGCTTGCTAAAGAAATGCTCTTAACGTATTGACCTTTTGCAGCAGCGGGTTTAGCCTTGATGATTGCATCTAATAATGCGTTGTAGTTTTCAATAAGTTTTTCTTTACCGAAAGACTTCTTACCGATTGAACAGTGGATAACAGCAGTCTTATCAAGTCTGTATTCAACCTTACCAGCCTTAACGTCTTTAATAGCCTTTTCAACGTCAGGAGTAACTGTACCAGACTTGGGGTTAGGCATAAGACCTTTAGGACCTAAAAGTCTAGCAATTCTACCTACCATACCCATCATATCGGGAGTAGTGATAACTACGTCGTAATCGAACCAGTTGTCTTTTTGGATTTTAGCGATGATTTCTTCACCACCAACGTAATCAGCGCCTGCTTTTTCAGCAAGGTCAGCCTTTTCGCCTTTTGCAATAACTAAAACTTTAACGTTTTTACCAGTACCGTTAGGAAGAACGATAACGCCTCTAACTTGTTGGTCTGCTTGTTTTGGGTCAACACCGAGTTTGGTGTGGAACTCAATAGTTTCGTCAAATTTTGCTTTTGCAGTATTTAATACGATATCCATTGCTTCAGCAACGTCGTATTGTTTGTTCTTTTCAAACGCCTTTAAACTATCAGCGTATTTCTTTCCGAATTTCATTTATAAAACCTCCTCGTGGTACGTGCGAGATATAAAATCTCTCCCACTCTCCTTTATTAGTCTTCTACGGTAACGCCCATACTTCTAGCTGTACCGGCGATCATGCTCATGCACGCTTCAAGATTGTTAGCGTTAGTGTCAACCATCTTGATTTTAGCAATTTCCTCAACTTGAGCTTTAGTAAGTTTTGCAACTTTGTTCTTGTTAGGGGTTGCAGAAGCAGTTTCAATACCGCACGCCTTCTTAATAAGTTCTGGCGCAGGTGGGGTTTTAAGAATAAAAGTAAACGAACGATCTTGATAAATAGTGATAACTACGGGAATAACGTAGCCTAACTTATCTTGAGTCTTCGCATTGAATTCTTTAGTGAAACCAGGTAAGTTAATACCGTAAGGTCCAAGAGTTGAACCAACGGGCGGGCCCGGGGTTGCCTTGCCTGCTTGTAACTGTAATTTAACTACAGCGGTAACTTTTTTTGCCATAATAAATCCTCCATCGGTGGTACTTGCGTGGCGTTATTAGAAAAATTTAACGCCTCTCCCACATATTCTAAAAGGCTTTTTGCCTATTAGTTAACTTTTTTAAGTTGAACGTATTCAACTTCAACTTCCGTTTCAGTATCGAACATTGCAACTTTAACTTTTGCTTTTTGCGAAACGTCATTAAGATCGAGAACCGTTCCAACAAACCCGTCAAGCGGGCCAGAAACGATTTGCACGCTATCGCCCTTAACGAAATCAACTTCTTCAACCCAAGTGTCAAGACGCATACGCTTAACTTCTTCATCAGTAAGCGCAACCGCTTTACCTTGAGGGCCTACGAAACCCGTTACGCCACGAGTGTTGGTAATGAGATACCAAAGTTCGTTTGAATATACGAGTTTAATAAAAACGTAGCAAGGGAGTATTTTACGAAGAACGACTTTCTTTTTGCCGTTTGCCTTTTCTTCAATGGTTTGTTCCATTGGAATCTTGATTTCAAGAATTTGCTCTTGCAAATTACTATTTTCAATCAATTTTTCAAGGGTGTTTTTAACCATTGCCTCATAACCGGTATTCGTATGGATAACGTACCATTTTGCAACTTCTGCCATAGTCCGCTCCTTATTTACCAATACCAGTTAAAAGATCCAACAAGTAACTAAGACCGAAATCCATAAGCATTAATACTACTAAAAATGCAAGCACTACGCCGATAACGATAGAAGTTTGCTTAACAACCTTGCTAAACTCCGGCCAAGAAACTTTTTTAATTTCAGAAAAAACTTCTTTTAACTTTTTACCAATAGTTACAAAGATATTCGGTTTTTTGTTCTTTTGTTGAACTTTTTTCTCTTCTACTTTGTTTACTTTATTTTCTTTCATTTTACACCTTAATAAGCTATACTCACTAATTTACTTAGTTTCTTTGTGAGTGGTATGCTTTTTGCAGAACGGACAATATTTGCTAAGTTCAATTCTGTCGGGCGTGTTCTTTTTGTTCTTGTAAACGTCATAATTTCTTTGCTTGCATTCAGTACAAGCAAGAGTTATTCTAACTGCATTACCTTTTGCCATTTCAAAATTCCATCCTAAAAAATTAACACCCCAATTTTCGGAGTGCTATCTTATTTTACATTATTGTTACCACCTTGTCAACGTTTTTTCAACCCTTTTTCAAATTTTTTTTATTATTTGCATTTTATTTTGATACGCGCGCGCGTATCCTAAACAGTTTTTGCAAAATTTATTGTATTTTTTTGTAAAAAGTGGTATTATACACTATATTAGAACTCTAAAGCATAGGGGATTTTAATCAAAATATGAAAGTTATCATATCAGGCTGTGGTCAAATAGGCACAGCTATTATTCAAAGTTTACAAAAAGAAAATCATCAAATTGTTGCGATTGATACCAATTCTGAAGTTTTACAATCAATCGCCAACCGTTTTGACGTTTTAGAAGTTTGCGGTAACGGAGCGTGCTATGACGTTTTAATGGAAGCAGGCGCTGATACTGCCGACCTTTTTATTTCGGCTACTCCGTCTGACGAGTTTAATATGCTTTCTTGTTTCGTAGCGAAAAAAATAGGCGTTAAAAACACCGTTGCGCGCATTAGAAACAGCGAATATAATAACGGAAGTTTCGACGCTATTAAGAAAGATCTCGGCATTAGCGTATCTATAAATCCGGAACTTTTAACCGCTAAAACCTTATTTAACATTTTAAGTCTTCCTTCGGCAACGAACGTTGAAACCTTTTCTTCTGACGGAACTGAAATGATTGAACTTACCATTGAAGAAGATTCTAAAGTGGTAGGTATTCCTTTATACGAACTTAGAAAAAAACAAAATTTCAATTTCCTCGTAGGCGTTGTTGAAAGAGACGGCGCGGTTTATATACCCAACGGCTCGTTCTCGCTTAACGCAGGCGATAAAATCGGCGTATTCGTAAAAAAGGCGGATGCGCAAAGCGTTCTTAAATCTTTTGGAATTGAATATAAACGCATAAAATCCGCTATTATAATTGGAGCTGGAAGAATTGCTTATTACCTTTCTAAACTTTTACTCGATTCTAAACGTTCGGTAAAAATTATTGATATAAACGAAGAAAAATGTAACGACTACGCTGACAAACTCCCCAACGCTACGATAGTTAACGGCGACGGTATGTCGCAAGAACTTTTAATAGAAGAAGGCATTTTAGATACGGACGCGCTCATTTCTTTAACCGATAAAGACGAGCAAAACGTACTTACCTCTATTTATTCGCAAAGCAAAAACCTTAAAACCATTGCAAAAATCGACCGTGATGAAATTATAGGCGTTTCTAAGAGTTTAGGGCTCGATACGGTTATAAGTTCAAAGTTTTTGGTTGCAGACGTATTAGTTAGATACGCCCGCGCACTTGAAAGTTCTAAAGAAAGTAAAATCGAAACGCTTTATAGTTTATTCGGAGGAAAGGCTGAAGCGTCTGAATTTATGATTTTGCCCGACTTTAAGCACGTAGACATTCCGCTTAAAAACCTTAAAATTAACGCCCAAACTCTTATTGCGGGAATTGTAAGGGATAGGGAAACCATTATCCCCTACGGTGAAGACGTTTTCAAGGTGGGAGATAAAGTTATATTAGTTACTACCGCTAATACCGTAAACGATTTAAGCGACGTTATAGGATAAAATTATGAATTATAAATTGGTATTTTCAACGGTACTTAAAGTTATAAAATTAGAATCTGCTTTAATGCTTTTACCGTTAATCACGAGCCTTATATATAAAGAAAATTGTTTTTACGCCTTTTTGATAACGATGGTGGTTTCATTTACGCTGGCGCACGTTATTGAAAAGTTTATCAAGCCCGACTCAAAATATTTTTATTCTAAAGACGGGTTTATTACCGTTGCGCTTACTTGGATTATCGTTTCTCTAATCGGCGCAGTTCCGTTCGTTATAAGCGGAGAAATCCCTTCGTTTATAGACGCTTTTTTTGAAATGGTAAGCGGTTTTACAACTACCGGCGCATCAATCCTTCAAGACATTGAGGCTATGAGTAAAGGCTTGCTTATGTGGCGTAGTTTTTCTCACTTTATCGGCGGTATGGGCGTACTCGTTTTCATCATGGCGATAACCAGCAAAACTACCGATAGGCCTATTCATATTTTAAGAGCAGAAATGCCGGGGCCTATGGTAAGCAAACTCGTTCCTAAATCTAAAGATACGGCTAAAATTTTATATTTGATGTACGTTATTTTAACCCTTGCTTTAGTAGTGTTTTTACTTTTTGGCGGTATGTCGTTATTCGACAGTTTGGTTCACGCTTTCGGAACGGCTGGCACAGGTGGTTTCGGAATAAAAAATTCAAGTATTGCAGGGTATAGCGACTATATACAATGGGTAATTGCTATATTTATGCTACTTTACGGTATAAACTTTAACCTTTACTATTTCTTAATTATAAAAAGAACTTTCTCCGTTCTTAAGAGTACTGAACTTAAAACTTACTTCTTTATAGTTATAACCGCTATAATCGCGATATTTATAAACATTTACCCCCTTTATCAAAACGTTTACGAAACGATTAAGATTTCAACTTTCCAAGTTTCGTCTATTGTAACTACAACGGGTTACGTCACCACCGACTTTAATTCTTGGCCGTCTTTTTCAAAATCGGTTTTAATAGCACTTATGTTTATAGGCGGATGTTCGGGCTCTACGGCAGGCGGTATAAAAGTATCGAGATTCGTTCTTGCCTTTAAGAAAATTAAGGCGGAACTTAAAAAACTTTTATATCCCAACACCGTTTCCGTTATTAAGTTTGAAGGCGAAAAAGTGGACGACGAAGTATTGTCTGGATTAAGCGCTTACTTTACCGTTTATTTTTTAAGTTTTATCGTTCTTACTTTACTCGTTGCCACCAACGGCTTTGACTTTGAAACTACCTTTACCGCCGTTTGCGCTTGCATTAATAATATTGGGCCGGCGTTTGGTCAAGCAAGTTCAAACTTCTCGTGTTTTAACGGTTTTTCAAAGATAGTTCTTTCAATAACGATGCTACTTGGTAGACTTGAAATTTATCCGTTACTATTAGCCTTTATCCCTACTACTTGGACGAAAGGAAGAATTTAATTAAACGAAAAAATGCAACCTTGTCGGTTGCATTTCTTATTGGTTCTTATTTATCCAAGTAAACTCTAAATTCAGTTCCAACGCCAAGTTCGCTATCAACTTTAATTTTACCGCTTAAAAGTTCTAATATTCGCTTAACGATAGATAACCCAAGCCCAAGCCCCTTACCACCGTAATATTTATCGGCTTGATAGAACTTTTCAAAGATATGTTTTTGAGTTTCTTCAGTCATTCCTATTCCGCTATCTTTGATAGAAACGACTATTTTATCTTTTTCCCTATAAGTTTTTACGAAAATTTTATCGCCCTTTTTACTGTACTTTATAGCGTTTGATAAAAGGTTTATCCACACTTCTCTTAATAAATACAAATCGCTGTTTACCTTTATAGGCTTAAGTTTTAAGTCAATCTCCACTCCCTTTTCTTTAAGTTGAGCGTCAAGGCTTAAAACACAATCTTCTATCTGCCCGTCTAATGAAAAAGTTTGCTTTTCGCTAACTTCTTCTTGATTATCAAGCCTTGCAAGTTTCAAAGAATTTTCTGATAAAACGGAAAGGTTCTTGCTTTCTTCGATTATTATGCGCAAATACTCTTTTTGTTCTTTGGTCAAATTGTCGCTACACTCTAAAAGTTCCGCATAGCCTTTTATTGAAGATATTGGAGTCTTAAACTCGTGGGTAAAACTCGAAACGAAGTCATTTTTAAGAAGCGCTACGGAGTTTAATTGCTTTACCATTTCGTTAAAGTTCGTAATAGCGGAATTTACGTGTGGGTTTTTAGTAATAGGCGCCATGCGAACGGTAAAATCGCCTTCGGCAATTTTATTGATGCTTTCGTTAATTTCGCTCAACTTACCCATAGTGATTTTAGTTATTAAAAAGGCTAAGCCTACGCCCACCAACGCAGATGCCGTAACGTAAATTACCACTATCCAAAAGTTTTTATTTCCCTCTGGAATTTGAATATATTTAGTAGTTACCGCGTTTATAACGTTACCCAAAAATATACCCAAAATCCAAACCGCCAATACCGCAACCGTTAAAACCCAAGGGGATATAACGCTTTTATTGGTAATCTTATGTTTACTTTTCATTTCTTATTCCCCTATAACCTATGCCCCTAATCGTTTCAACGTCAATTTCACTAAAGCGAGCAATTTTATTCCTTATGCGGTTGACGTAGACTTTAACTATATCTTCTTCAGTATCACTATCCCACGCCCAAAACTCTTGAAATAACATACTCTTTGAAAAAGAGCGTTCAGGATACGACAAAAGTTTATATAAAATACCAAACTCCGTTTTAGTTAACACTACTTTTTCAATATCGTTACTAACCGTTAGCGAGTCGTAATCTAAAACGGTGCTTCCTACGATAATCTTTCTTTCAGTTACTATTTGAGCCCTGCGCATAACGGCTTTCATACGCATAAAGAGTTCATCAAATTCAATGGGTTTTACAATATAATCGTCAACCCCTACGTCAAACCCCAACGACTTATCGTTTAGCGTTCCCCTTGCAGTTACCATAATGGCGGGAATCAAGCACCCGTCGTTACGAACGATTTTAACAAACTCGTATCCGTCCATTATAGGCATCATTGCGTCTACAAGCATAATGTCAACGTGGTTTTCGGATAATTTTTCAAGAGCGTCTCTACCATTTTCAGCGGTAATAGTTTTATAACCTTCGCCTACTAGTTTTATCTCTATAAGTTTTCTTATATTTTTATCATCTTCTACGATTAAAACGTTAAACATATAATATCTCCTAACGTCTATTTTAGCACAAATTCGTTTTATGTTACACCGTTTTTACTAAATTTTCATTAATTTAATTTTTGAATTGTTGTAATCTTTATAAAATTATGGTAAAATTAACTTTATAAAGGAGTTTATTTATGTATCCTCACGAATTGTTTTTTGGAATTCATTTATACGGCGTTATGATTGCAGTTGGCGTTCTTGCGTGCTTTGCGGTTTTATTTTTGGTAGGAAAGAAAAAAGGCTTTATGCCTTCGTTTTTAGATTTTACTTTTTACACCGCTATTGTAGCTATTGCAATCGGTTTCTTTTTCGCAACGCTTTTTCAAGCAACTTACGATTACATTAAAAACCCAGACGGCGGTTTTAATTTAGGCAACGGCTTTACTTTTATAGGCGGTCTTATAGGCGGTGTTGCAACCTTTCTTGCAATATATTTTATTTCAAGAAAAAAATTATCGGGAACACTCCTTGAACTTTTACCGCTTGCTCCCCTTTGTATTACTATAGCGCACGCTTTTGGTAGAGTTGGTTGCGCGTTTGCAGGTTGTTGCTACGGCAAGATTACTACTAGCGCTATCGCTATGTATAACGCAGGCGCTATGAGAATACCGGTTCAACTTTACGAAGCGTTATTCTTATTTATTTTGTTTGGCGTTCTTGCATTTTTATATATTCGCAAAAATTTCAAATACACTATGCCAATTTATCTTATCGCATACGGCATTTTTAGATTTATTATAGAATATTATAGGGGCGATAATAGAGGTCAACTCATTTCAACGATAATTTCGCCATCGCAATTTTGGTCTATACTTATGGTTGTTATCGGAATTGCGCTCTTCTTCGTTTTAAGATACTTCTACAACAAAAAAGGAACGTCCCCAAAAAATGAAGAAATTTAAGCTTTTACTCAAACTCTTTTTAACGTTTTTCAAAATAGGCGCGTTCACTTTTGGCGGTGGTTATGCTATGATAGCGCTATTTGAACACGAATTTGTTGAAAAGAAAAATTGGATTGATAAAGATGAGTTTTACGACGTTGTTGCTATCGCAGAATCAACCCCCGGCCCTATCGCCATAAATTCCGCTACCTACATAGGTTATAAAGTTGCAGGAATTTTAGGCTCTACGTTTGCAACGATAGGTATTTGTTTACCATCTCTTATAATAATTTATTTAATATCGCTGTTCTTCGACGCGTTTTTATCTTTAACGCTCGTGCAATGCGCGTTTAAGGGAATTCAAGTTTGCGTTTGCTATTTAATTTTATCAGCAGGGCTTAAAATGGCTAAAAAACAGCTTAAAAATCCCCTTGCTATAATTTTGTTTAGCGTAACGCTTATAGCTTTTATAACGCTTTCTCTACTTGCCGTAAAATTCTCGTCTATCTTCTATATTTTAATAGGCGCAGGCGTTTCGGTAGTTGTAAACTTGATTATCTCCGCTCGCAAAAAGGTGAAAAAGGGGGATAACTTATGATTTATCTTTGCCTCTTTTTAACCTTCTTGAAAATAGGCGCCGTATCCTTTGGCGGAGGATACGCTATGATTCCACTTATAAGGGAAGAAGTTATTGCTTTTAATTGGCTAACCGAAGAAGAATTTATTAACTTTATTGCCATTGCCGAATCAACGCCCGGCCCTATTGCCGTTAATATGGCAACTTTTATAGGTAGCACGCAAGCAGGTATTTTAGGCTCGATAGTTGCTACGCTCGGCGTAATTTTACCGTCGTTTATAATAATACTTTTAATAGTAGCCCTTTTTCGCAACCTACTTAAACTTGCAGGCGTTAAGTGGGCGCTTAGCGGTATTAAACCCGTAGTTGCAGGGTTAATTATTGGAACTGCGGTTACAATGATTATTAGCAATTTATTTGCAATTTCAAGGATAACTGACAGTTTTTCTTTTGACTATAAGGCGTTAATTATTTTAGCAATAATCGTTGCCTTACCAATTCTTTGTAAACTCATTATAAAGAAAAAACCGTCGCCGATAATTCTTATTATAATTTCGGCTGTACTTGGAATTTTATTTTACGGATTATGAATTACTTAACTAATTATCACACTCACACAAAAAGATGCCGTCACGCGCGTGGCGAAGATAGGGAATACGTTGAAAACGCCATAAAAGCAGGGCTTAAAGAACTTGGATTTTCCGATCACGCACCCTACGTTTTTGACGGAAACTACGATTCGGGTTACCGAATGTTTTTAGATCAAGCCCAAGATTATAAAAATTCTATTCTTTCTTTGAAAGAGGAGTTCAAAAACGACGTTAAAATTTATTACGGCTTTGAACTTGAATACTATAAAGATTCTTTCAAAAGGGAAATTGAATACTTAAAAACACTTGAGCCTGACTACCTTATTTTAGGCCAACATTTCATTGATGGCGAGCCGTACGGAACTTACGTTGCCTATATTAATAGCGATAACGAATTAACAAAATACGTTGACGAGTGTATCGAAGCGTTATCAACGGGCGAATTTAAGTATATTGCTCACCCAGATATTGCAGGTTACAAATTTACCCCGTCTCACATTGAAAAAGAATACACGAGGATTCTTGAATTTTGCAAAAAAAGCGACTATCCCGTTGAAATTAACGTTTTAGGCATACAAACAAACCGTTGGTACCCGAAAAGAAAATTCTTTGAACTTGCCGAAAAAGTTGGAACGAAAGTTATTATCGGCTTTGACGCGCATAAACCCGAATCAATTTCAAAAGAATCTTACAACTTAGCAAAAGAGTTAGTTAAAGGCTTAAACCTTAATATTATTGATAGGCTTGAGATATAAAAATTTACCGCTACGGAGAGTTCCGTAGCGGTTTTTTATATAAATATTGACACTTTTAGGTTAATATGATATACTTTTTTCAAAATTACTAAAGAAAAGGGGTTAAGCCAATGGGCGAACTAATAGCAAATTATCAAGCCAAGCAAGATGAAAAATTTAGAAGGATGGTAGAAAATTCTACCGTTATCAAATCGGAAAACGTTCCCGTTAAAAAACTTCATCTCATAGGCAACGAAAAAAGAACGCGTTCTTTAATTTTTTTATTGGCAACTTTCGTTTACACTATTATCACTAACTTTATCGTAGGCGAATTTTCTATGCTCTTGCTCGTATTAAACCTTATAATGTTTGGCACAGATTTTTATTTAAGGTTGAACGACAATAGCGTTTGGGCGCTAAACCACTATTCAAAAATAAGCACTATTTCTATTATAAATAGGTTTGCCGTTACCTTCATTTTTTTCTGGACGACCTATATGCACATAACCGAACTTTTAGAAATTATTGCCGTAAACAAAGACCATTTTGACTATTTAGTACGCGTTGCGTACACGCATAGTGAAGGCAGATGGGAGTGTTTCAAAATTATATTTAATGAACACCCCGCATTCATTATTTCTTTTGCATATTCTATAATAACGTTTATCCCCGTTCTTTTCTATTTTATAAAATTATCTATCCGCTACTATTCAAAGAATATTTTAACGGTCGTTGCAATGGCTATCCCCATTTTAGGCATAGTAGTTTTATATAAATGGATAATGGCGTTCAAAAACTTCAAAGAGTACGTTCTTATTGACAATGAAACTTGCAAAATCAATCATAGAAGATTAAATAATAGCGCATACGTTCTTAGCAAAGCCGTATTAAGAGGCGCGATTATCGTTGCATTTATAATTGGTTACGTTATCTTAATGACTTCAATTCAAAATATGTGATTTTAATAAAAAATCCACCAGCTTGGCTGGTGGAGTTTTATTTTGGAACAAAAGGGTTGCCGTCCACGGCGAGTGATTGAACCGTAGGCTTGATTCCTTAACTTAAATAAATTTAACCTATAATGTGAGCAAAGCAAACTATAATGTAACGAAAGTTGCTATCATGCGAACAAAAGTGAGTTATAATTCAAATTTGTTAAGGACAAATAATGATAATTGCTTGCGCAAAATGATAACTCGCTAACGCTCGAATTATAATCAAATTTTACAAATTTGACATAAAAAAAGACTTTCCGAAGAAAGTCTTTTTTTGGTGCGGATAACAGGAATTGAACCTGCACGGTCTCCCACAGGATTCTAAGTCCTGCGCGTCTGCCAGTTCCGCCATATCCGCTTGTAAAAGCCAATGGGCTTTTATTCAGTTACTATTTTTACACCCGAACTCGTACCTATTCTCGATACGCCGAGTTCAATAAATTTAAGAGCGTCTTCTTTGCTTCTTATTCCACCTGACGCCTTAATTAAGGTTTTGCCACTCAAATTATTTTTCATTATAATAACTGCTTGCTCGGTTGCTACGCCACCTGTAAAACCCGTGCAAGTTTTAACGAAATCTGCCCCAGCTTTGCAAGTTATTTTAGTTGCAATAGCAATTTCTTCTTCGGCAAGTAAACCCGTTTCTATTATTACTTTAACAACGTTACCGTTTGCGGCTTCTATTACCCTTTTAATCTCGTTTTCAACGTAATTATACTCTTTTTCTTTGAGTTTTGCTACGTTTATAACCATATCAAACTCGGTTGCCCCGTCATAAAGCGCTTGCTTTGTTTCTAAAACCTTTATCTCGGTTGAATTTTTACCAAGCGGAAAACCTATTACGGTACAAACCTTGACGTTGGTGTTTTTTAATATGGAATAACAAAGACCTACGTCGGAAGGGTTTACGCAAACCGACTTAAACCCGTATTCAATCGCTTCGGCGCAAAGGGTTTTAATTTCAGTTTCAGTTGCGCCCGATTTAAGCGCAGTATGGTCTATGTATTTATTTATTGCTATACTCATATTTTTATTCCCCAAGACAAACGTTTATATTGAAATTTGTTTACACTCTACTTTCCTACGCAGAATTTTGCAAAAATTTCGTCTATAATTTCTTCACTTGCCGTTTTACCCGTTATTTCGCCAAGCGCGCTCCACGCATACTTTACGTCTTCAGAAACTATATCTAAAGGAACGTTCAAGTTTATTCCGTTTATAGCGGAATCAATAAACTCAAGCGCTTTTTTAAGAGCGAGCAAATGCCTTTCTTCTGTAATAAGTTCAGCGTTTCTATCAATGCCTTGAGAAAAGGCTTTACGATAAAGTTCTTGCTTTATAAGGTCAATACCCTCGCCCGTTTTAGCGGAAACTTCTATACCGTTTTTAGAGCCTTGATAAAGGTCTTTTTTATTGTAAACTACAACGTGGTTAAAACCGCTAACGCTATCTAAAATTTCTTGATCTTCTTGGGTAAAATCTCTACCGCCGTCAAAAACCGCCAAACAAACGTCTGCAGTATTAATTATCTTTTTAGAACGCTCTATACCTAGCATTTCAATCTCATCGGAAGACGTTCTAATTCCTGCCGTGTCAAAAAAATCAAACCTAACGCCGTCAATCTCTATTGAACCTTCAACCACGTCACGCGTTGTTCCTTCAATTGAAGATACGATCGCTTTATCGTAATTAAGCAAGCGGTTAAGTATTGAAGATTTACCCGTGTTGGGTCTACCAACGATTGCAACTTTAACGCCGTTTTTAATCTTGCTACCCGCGTTATAACCGCTAATTAATAAAGTTATCTCGTCCTTAACCATCGTTAAGTTCTTTTCAAGCGTATCAAGGGCTAATTCTTCTAAGTCTTCTTCGGGATAGTCAATATCCGCCCCGATTTCCGCTAAGGCGTAAGTTAACCCGTTTTGCATATCGTTAACTTTTTCAAAAAGTTTTTCACGATACAAACTGTAACCCGATTTTACTTGGGCAACGCTTTCGCCGTTAATCATATCTATAAGACCTTCGGCAGAAGAAAGAGAAAGTTTGCCGTTTAGAAACGCGCGCTTTGTAAACTCACCGCGAGTTGCCGGCTCAGAACCTAATTCAAAAGTCTTTTTAAGCACCGCTTGAGTTATCGTGATACCGCCGTGGCAATGAATTTCAACCATATCTTCGCCGGTATAACTTTTTGGCGCTTTGAAATAAACCGCCATACCAAAGTCACTAAAATCGTTGCAGTTAATTTCACCAACGTAAAGCCTATACGGTTCAAAATTAAGAACGCTTATATTTTTAGCGGTCGGCGTGAACATTTTACTCAAAAGTTCTAAACTGCCTTGACCACTTATTCTTATAATTGCAACACCGCCAACGCCGTTAGCGGTTGAAATTGCAGAGATTATATCGTTATTCATAATTAACTAAAAATTTCATCGCTATCATCTGGCTTTGCAGAAGAATTATCCTTTCCGCTTGAAAATTCGGGGAAGGGATCAACGTCGTTATTTTGAGGTTTATTTTGATTTGGCGATTGGAAAGGATTTCCGTTTTGACCGTTATTATAGTTTGCGTAAGGATTATAAACGTTGTAATATTGCTTGAAACTCCTTCTTTCTCTATTTCTCACAACGAATAAAAGTATTCCGAAAAGCGGTGGGTCTAAGAAAAGTGATAAGAGCGAGAATAAAAGAGCAGATTCGGGAGCGTAAAGCCTAAACACAAGGAAAATGACGCTAACTTCAAAGAAGATGAAAGCAATGTCAACCGCGAGTGCAAAAATTGAAACGGCATTATAGAATATACCTGTACCCGAAACCCATTCTATTAAGAATTGGCTTGTAAAAAGAAAATCAACGTTAAAGAGTAGGCTAACCATATAAAGATAAGTGCCAATACTCAAAAGAAAATTAATAACCGTTTGAGCAATTGATAAAAGCATAAGCCATAAGCCAACGTTATCTATCTTTTTGCCCCAAACAACGGCGCTACCGATTACCTTACCAAGCAAATACCAATTGAGAAATGGAACGAAAGCCATCCATCTACCCTTATTGATATTAAGTCTTTTAGCCATAACCCAAATAGCGATAGCCATAAACACATAGCCTACAACCCAAGTCGCTATACTGGTTATTAAAGATATTAAAACGTAATTAAAATCGGAAATATTCAAAATTCCACTTATTAATGACAACATAATTTTTACCTATAAATAGTGTTTGCAAAATAATAAATTTTATAAAATTTATTCAATAAAGTCTATTCAACGCTGAGTTAGACCTTTTTGGTCATCGAAGTCAAAACTCCAAGCCTATCCAATGCTCTATTTTAAGACGTTAGTTACAAGCAAGACAAGGCTCGACAAACTCAAAGCCTATTAAATGCTCTTATTTTAAGACGTTAGAAACAAGTATTTCAAGGCTCGACAAGTGGGGACGGATACAATAGACCTTTTTGGTCATTGTAATCGTACACACTTGGCAGTTAACGCAGAAATACGCCGTTTATAACGGATTAAAATTAGTAGGCGCGGGCAAAGTAAACAATCTTAGAAGCCTTTTTACCGCAAACCGCACAAACTTTACCTTCGGCGCTATCTTCGGCGATAACACGAGCGGATGCTTGAGTTTGCTCTTTGATTTTTTCTTCACATTCACGGCAACCGCACCACGGCGCTTTTACGAAACACTTATTGTCAACCGCTTGTAAAATACCTTCAAGACTTTCAGCCCAAACGATTCTTTCGTCACGGCGAGCTCTTGATTTTTCAAGCATTTCTTTTTGAACGGTAGCAAGAAGTTCTTTAACCGCTTGAGCGTCGAATAAAGAAAGTTCCGTTTTTTCTAAAGTATCACGGCGCATAGCCATCATCTTGCCGTTTTCAATATCTCTCGGGCCAACTTCAATTCTAACGGGAACACCTTTCATTTCCCATTCGTTGAATTTCCAACCAGGAGTTTGATCGCGCTTGTCAACTTCTGCTCTGATGCCTGCGTCTAAGAAGGCGTCGCAAAGTTTTTGAGCGTTTTCTAAAACACCGTCTTTATGCATAGCAACGGGAACGATAATAACTTGAATAGGAGCAACAACGGGTGGAATTACCAATCCGCGTTGATCGCCGTGCGCCATAATGAGCGCGCCGATTAAACGAGTTGATACGCCCCAACTAGTTGAATAACCGTATTTAAGCGTTCCGTCTTTGTCAAGGAATTTCATATCGAAAGCCTTTGCAAAGTTTTGACCTAAATAGTGAGAAGTGCCAGCTTGTAAACTCTTACCGTCAAGCATCATTGCTTCCATGCCGTAAGTCGCTACTGCGCCAGCGAATTTTTCCTTATCGGTTTTTCTACCCGTGAGTACGGGGATTGCTAAACAATTTTCAGCAAAGTCTTTATAAACGCCGAGCATAGTTTGAGTTTCAATTTCCGCTTCTTCTTCGGTAGCGTGAACGGTATGGCCTTCTTGCCATAAAAATTCGCTCGTTCTAAGGAAAGGACGAGTGGTCTTTTCCCAACGCATAACGTTACACCATTGGTTGATTAAAATAGGAAGGTCACGATAACTTTCCATCCATTTAGCGTACATATCACAAATAATAGTTTCACTAGTCGGGCGAATAACGAGTGGTTCTTGAAGTTTTTGACCGCCTGCGTGAGTTACGGTTGCCACTTCGGGAGCGAAACCTTCAACGTGTTCCGCTTCTTTCATAAGGTAACTTTGCGGAATCAAAAGTGGGAAGTACGCGTTCTTAACGCCAGTCTTTTTGAAACGAGCGTCAAGTTCTTTTTGAATATTTTCCCAAATGGCGTATCCATAAGGACGGATAACCATAGTTCCTTTAACGGGACCGTAGTCTACGAGTTGCGTCTTAATAATAACGTCGGTATACCATTGGGGGAAATCTGCGTTTATATCTGCTATTTCTTTAACGAATTGCTTTTTGTCTGCCATATCTGACTCCTAAGAAAATTATAATTATTAGTATTAGTACTGTTAATTATATATATAATTACAAAAAAAGTAAAGTGTTTTTGAAAATCCACCTATTGTAATCTTAACTTTTTAGTTTTTTTCATAGCTTTTTTACAAAAATTACCCATTTACGCTTTATTTAACTAAAAAAATATGTTAGAATATAATTACTTTAATAAAAAAAAGGAGATTTTTTCTAATGGAAAACAGCAACCTTACTATTAACACCATACGTTTGCTCTCGGCTGACGCTGTTGAAAAGGCTAATTCAGGTCACCCTGGTATTTGCCTTGGCGCTGCTCCGCTTGCATATACGCTTTTTCAAAACTTTTTAACGTTCAATCCTAACAACAGCAAAAAGTTTTATAACCGCGATAGATTTATTTTATCGGCTGGCCACGGTTCAATGCTTAATTATTCACTTCTTCACCTTTACGGTTATAAACTTTCTATTGAAGACCTTAAAAACTTCCGTCAATTTGGTTCTAAAACTCCTGGTCACCCAGAATTTAACCATACCGACGGTATTGAAGTGTCAACCGGCCCGTTAGGTCAAGGTATTGCAAACGCCGTTGGTATGGCAATTGCTGAAACTCACCTTGCATCTATTTACAACAAAGAAGGTTTCAACGTAGTTGACCACTATACTTACGCTCTTTGCGGTGACGGTTGCTTAATGGAAGGTATTGAATACGAAGCGGCTTCACTTGCAGGTTCGCTCAAACTTGGCAAACTCATCGTTTTATACGATTGCAATAACATTACTATCGAAGGCGATACTTCTTTAACCTTTAGTGAAGACGTTAAGAAACGCCATATCGCTCAAGGCTGGCAAGTTATCGAAGTTAAAGACGGTAACGACGTTAAGGCTTTACAAAAGGCTATCAAAAAAGCCAAAGCGGAAACTGAAAAGCCTTCGCTTATCGTATGCTGTACTCAAATTGGTTACGGTTCTTCAAAGCAAGGTAGCGCATCTTCACACGGCGCTCCGCTCGGCGCAGAATCTTTAGAAAGTTTAAGAAAGAACCTTGAATATCCTTACGCTCCGTTTGAAGTGGCTAACGAAGTTTACGCTCACACTAAAAAGGCTATCAATAGGGGTAAAAAGGCCGATAGAAATTGGAAGAAGATGTTCGCTGAATATTCTAAAGCATACCCCGAACTCGCTAAAGAGTTTATCGACAGAATGAACGGCGTTATCCCCGATTTTGATTGGGAAGAAGTTTACAAGTTTGAAAAGGACGATGCTACTCGTGGTACTGGCGGTACCGTTATCAATCGTTTAGCAAATAAGATTCCTACTTTATTCGGTGGTTCGGCAGACCTTAACCCATCTACTAAAACTTATATGAAAGGCGTTGGCGATTACTCTCCCGAAACTCGTGACGGTAGAAACGTTCACTTCGGTATCAGAGAACACGCTATGGCGGCTATTTGTAACGGCCTTGCTTGCCACGGTGGATTTATGCCTTTCTGTTCAACCTTCTTCGTATTTAGCGATTATATGAAAAATGCTATGCGTTTATCTGCTATTATGAATCTTAACGTAACTTACGTTTTAACTCACGATTCAATCGGCGTTGGCGAAGACGGTCCTACTCACCAACCTATCGAACACTTAACCGCTCTCCGTTCTATTCCTAATATGAAAGTGTTTAGACCTTGCGACGGTAGAGAAACCGCTGCCGGTTGGGAAGTGGCAGTTAAAGGTAGCGGTCCTACAAGCTTGATTTTATCTCGCCAAACCTTAAAATCTTACGAAGGTACCGGCATTAACGCCATGAAGGGTGGTTATATTCTTTCAAATAGCGAAAAGAAAGTTCCAGACGTTATCTTAATTGGCGCTGGCTCTGAAGTTGAATGCTGTATGGCCGCTAAAGAAATGCTTAAGGCTGACGGTATTGATGCAAGAGTTATTTCAATGCCTTGTATGGAACTCTTTGATAAACAAAGCGCTAAATACAAAGAAAGCGTTCTTCCTGCAAGCGTTAGAGCAAGAGTTTGCGTAGAAGCAGGCTCTACTCTTCCTTGGTATAAGTACGCAGGTTTAGACGGTAAGGTAATCGGTATTGACGAATACGGCTTATCCGGCCCTGCTAAAACGCTCTTTAACCACTACGGCTTTACTGCTGAAAACGTTTACAATAACGCAAAA
This sequence comes from Christensenellaceae bacterium, assembly GCA_045651665.1. GTDB lineage: Bacteria > Bacillota > Clostridia > Christensenellales > Borkfalkiaceae > HGM11412. The sequence continues at coordinate 43,806 of JAZRSR010000038.1, read as the reverse complement.
GAACTCGTTAAATAATTAAATAAAAAACCCCGTTGCGGTTGCAACGGGGTTTTATTTTATACTAATTTTACGAGTTGGTCTTCAAGTGGCGGTAAAGGGAGAACTTCGCTTGATAAATACTCTAAAAGCACTTGCTCGCCTTGAGTTCCATTAAATTTTATATAATGAACTCTTGCCCTTAACTTTATCCAAGTTTGGTTTTCCACGCTATCGCCTTGATTGAGCGCACACAAATGCCCTATCGTTTGAATATCGTCCATACAACAAGTGAGAGCGGGGCGCGCTGCAAAAAAAGTGCTTGGCGGAAGTTCATCGGCAAATAACGCCATACACTCAAATTCTATAATTTTATCGCGATAACGCTCAATCTGCTCAAAACTATCAACGTAAAAATCACCAAATTCTGATAGTTTAAGTTTGATTTCTTGCGCGTTTATATCGTAAGGAAGGTCAGTTTCAAGCTTAATTTGATTACCTAAACTATCAAGAGCTATAATCTCTAAATTTGGATTTACCATCTTCAAACTCTTTTTGATGTTAGACGTGTTTTCACTATAATCGCAACGGTTGACTATTACGAGTTCAGTCGTCTTAAGCATATCAACCATCATTTGGCGCATTGCAGAAAAATATTCTTTGAAAGAACTGCCGTCTATTACTAAAATTTCTTGCTGGAGTTCAAAATAATCGGGATAAGAACGCCCTTTATTTTCCCAAGTTTCGTTTCGCTCGATAAATATCACGTGCGGTTTGTGTTTTCTAACCAACTCGTTTATATAACCGTCGTTCCAATTTTCTTTTTCAACGTATTCAGCGTAAATTTTTAGCGGAGAAAGTTCCTTTTCGTTATATTCTTCAATCCCTTCTTCTTGGGATAAAATTAAAACTTTACCAAGGTCGCCAAAATCTCCACGCGTTAACGAATCGATTATAAAATAGGTTTTTCCACTTTCTAATATTCCCCTAACGGAAATAACGGGTATTCCTGCCATTACTTAAAAATTTCCTTTAATTTAGTAGAATTCAAATTTCTTCCAATTACGCACACCTTACCAGTAACGTCAATCTCCCCGTCGCGAATATCAAAAGAATTTGGAACGTAATCGAAAAATATCCAACCGTCCGCCCCGTTTAACACGCCTTTTGCTCTTATAATTTCGCCAAAGAACCCTTCGTCAAAATCGTTTAAGATGTTTTTAAGTTCAGTTTTTGAAAAGTTTTTTGGAGTAAGCGCTGAAAAAGATTCAAACACTTCATCGGCGTGATGGTGCTCGTGCTTGCAATTTGGATCTCCACAATCACAATGCCCACGTTCGTGGTGATCGTGATGGTCGTGGCAGTCGCAATCGTGATGATGGTGGCGATACCCATGCTCGCCTTGGGGGGAATTTTTAAGAGCGTTTATTAAAAATTCCATTAAATACGCGCCGTCTTCTAAATTTTCAAGCAAAGTATCGCTATTAAGTTCAAAAACGGGAGTTGTAATTATAGTTGCAGTTGGGTTAAACTGCTTGATATACTCGGTAACTTCAATGAGTTTTTGCTCGGTAAAACCTTCAATTTTAGAAAGCAATATAGTATTTGCAGTAGTTATTTGGTCAACGTAAAATTCCCCAAAGTTTTTATGGTACATTTTAACCTTATTACCGTCTACAACGGTGCACAAAACGTTGATTTTGAACTGCTCGCCCGCCGATTTTACAGCGGAAACAACTTCTGAAAGTTTACCTACGCCCGATGGTTCTATAATAATTCTATCAAGCGAATATTCGTTAACTAGTTCGCCTAAAGCAACCTTAAAATCGCCCGAGAGCGAACAACAAATACAGCCTGAATTTATCTCCTTAACCGAAACGCCCGTTTCAGTTAAAAAAGCGCCGTCAATACCAATTTTGCCAAATTCATTTTCAACGATAGCAACTTTTTCAGCCTTAAAAGTATTTTGGTAAAGTTTTTTAATAAGCGTAGTTTTACCCGCCCCTAAAAATCCTGAAATAATATCTACTTTAATCATATTTTAATTAACCTTTTATTTCACTATTTTTATTTTATCCCTTTTTAACAAAAAACACAATGAAAATGAGATAAAAACTAAATATTCAAACAATCTTATTTTGTCAAAAAAACAAAGGTAGGCAAACTTGCCTACCTATTTCGATTATGTTTGTTTTTATTATTTCAATCAAAAAAATCTGATTGAGTTTCACAATTTGTTTCACTTTGATTATTTTGATTATCTTTATTCTTTAACAAATTAATTTCTTTATGCATATTTGCTATCTCTATTTCCATTTTAAATAGTTTAAATTTCTCTCGAACATTATTATAACCAATAAAAATTATATAAATAAAAAAAATCAAAATAGTCATAACGCTTTCATTAATTGGATATTCATATTCCCCAATTTCATATTTAAGCATCATGTTAAACAATTGATATGTTTCATATTTGAATTGATAAATTACTCTTTCATCGCCTTCATCATAATCTTCTTTTGTCTCATATATAGATATATAAATTTCATTTTCTTGGAAAGCCCAACCTCCCACTTCTATTTTGTAAATAGAGCAATCTTCTTCTACAATCAACTCGTCAAGCAATTGGGAAGTTAAATAATCTTCTCCATTGTACCCTTTAATCATATTATCCCCATCTCGATCAATTACATGATAGTTAATTTGCAAAAGCGCTGCGGCAACTGCTGTAGGAATAAGCAAATAGGCAATTAAAAGCAGCAACTCTCCAACGCCTACTAAAATTTCTTTGAAGAATCCTTTTGTTGAGTCTTTAAAAAAATCAAATAACATAATATCGCCTCCCAATTTTCATAATTATATCACTCAATATATTGAGTGTCAATACTTTTACTAAATTTATTGAGTATAATAATTATATGAAGATATTTTCAGAAAGGTTATTAGAGTTGCGCAAAGAAAAAGGCTTAAGCCAAGCAAAACTTGCAATGGAACTTGATATTAGTTTTTCAGTAGTATGCTATTGGGAAACTAATCGCAGTGAACCAACTGCACCAAATCTTGTAAAAATTGCCGATTATTTCAATGTTTCAGTTGATTATTTACTCGGTAGAAAAGAATATTAAAACCCCAAAGCGAATTTAACGCTTTGGGGTTTATTTTTTAATTTTAGTTGAACGCGGAGTTTAAGACGTTAGAAGCAAGCAAGACAAGGCTCGCAAAATTTAACTCAAAGTTTATAACGGGTTATTTAAGACGTTAGAAACAAGCAAGACAAGGCTCGGCAAGACGGTGCGGTAACAATAGACCTTGTTGGTCATTGTTAGTGCAACGGCTTGACAGTTAACGCAGTATTGCGCCGTTTATAACGAATTAAAAAATGCACGCATCGAGCGTGCATTTTTAATGTGCTTAAACTGTTGGCGACCAGTCCGCCTCATCACTAGCATATATAGCCTTGAATACTCCACCATCGTAACTTGCAAAATCCCAAACGTAAGAAATTGCGTATTGTTTGCCGTTATATTCAAAACCTACGAGTTTTTTACCGCTTGGAGCAACGGGGCGCTCGTTCATAGTGGCAAGCGATTTGCCGTATTCTATTATTGCGGTATTTTCGCCCGTTCCACCGTTAACGTCAACGTTTATCTTGAAAAAGATAAGGTCTTCGTAAATTACTTTGATAGGCGTTCCGTCATAGTCTAAAATATCAAAAACGTCAGTCGGAAAATAAATTTTGCCTTTATATGAATACGCCACTATAGATTTATTAATCGGTGCTTTAGGCGCAGGATTTAGCGACTTAAATAATGAATTAAGCTTAATAGTTGCAACCGTAGAGCCCGTACCACCGTTAAGATCAAGGTTTACGTCCATACTTACGGAATTTATAGTTATCTTTGGCGTTAAAACAATATCGTCGTTAAAATTGTAATTTCCATTTACGGCAAAAGGTTGACCGTTATATAACCAAGTTACCGTGATTAAGTTCTTCTTCGCCGATAATTTGTAAAGTTTATAAGGTTTTTGATAGGTTACCTTTTGAACGGAACTTACCAAATTTCCATTTCCGTCAACCAAATCAAAGTCTACGTTGATGCTTGACGTATCGTAAGTTATATTATACTCAAAGTTAGTCCAAACCGCAAAGAGTTCAACGTGGCTTGTAATACCCCAAACGATTGTGCCGGACATATAATCGCTATCGTCCGTTCTAGAAAGCGACCAACCTAAAAGATCGTAACCTTCGTTAACAACTTCATCGCCGGAAGGAAGATTAACTTCTTCACCGTAGGTGAAATTACGTGTAGCAACCACTCTAAGACCGTTTTTGAATATTACGGCGTAAGAGTTGGGGGTGAGTACAGCGTTTATTTCAGCGGTGTCTTCAAGCGATTGTATCTCATAAAAACTAAGTTCCCAACTTGCGCTATAACCTTCTTTAGTTTTGGGAGTGGGAATATTTTCTTCAGTTATACCTGAAACATCTTCAAGGCTGATTGATTCAACGCTACCGTCGTAATTTATAAAGTTTATATACCTTTCGCTTGAATACGTGCCAACGAGTTTTGCATCGTTAGCCTTGCCCCAAGTTACGCTTCCACTCGACGTACTAACAAAATCATCAGTCCCTAAAATCTTGTAACCAACGAAGTATTTACCAGCCGGTGCGTTTGGTATTTGAATAGTCTTTTTAACCCCGAACTCAACGTTTACGGTTTTTGAAATGCCTGCGCTAAACGAACCTTCGCCAGCGTCTAAAGTCAATCGATAAACGTTCGGAGTATAGTCGGCAGATAAAATTACTTTGTTGTTGCCGTTTATTGGCAAGTAATCAAAAGTGTTGCCAAGTTTAACCCCGTCAACTTTCCAGTTTTTGAATTCGTAACCTTCTTTTACGGGTATTAAGTTCTTTAATTCTTTAGTTGAACTACCGTAATAAATTTTATTGCCCGTTTCATTAAGCGTTCCGCCGTTCAAATCAAATTCATAGCGAACTGATATAGGATTCCAAACGGCAAATACTTCGCTTGCCTCATCGCCATAAGTCCACACGCCTGAATTTAACAAAGTTCCGTCAGCAAACGCCCATCCACCGAAAACATAACCCGTTTTTGTAAGAGTGGGGAAAGGAATTTCTTGATTATGCTTAACGTCTATTACCTTTTCCGTTCCAGTAGGATTGCCCGACTGTTTGCCACCGTTGAAGTTAAACTTAACGGTGTATTTTTCAAGTTGCCACTTTGCTTTTACTATAACCTTGCCAACGTCAAGATCAAAAGCAGAAAGATTTACTTCTTGCTCACCAAAATACCAACCAACAAAGTTGTAACCCGCTTTAACGGGAGTTTCAACCTCAACTTTATCTCCGTAAGTTACGGAGTAGTTTTTCTTGGTAACCTCAATACCGTCTTCATAAAGTAAACCGCCGTTAAAATCAAAGTAAACTTGATAACTGCGAATTTTCCAATTTGCTTTAATAGTTACGTTATCTCCTTCAATCATCCAAGGTATTAAGGATACGAAATTGCCGTTATGCGTCCAACCCGTAAAGTCGTAACCCTTTTTAGTGGGAGTGGGAATATTAGCGTCTTCCCACAAAACGAGATTGTAAGAAGTTCCGCCTTCGATAGAGCCACCATCAAGATCAAGCGTTACGTTAACACGCTCGCCACTATTAGAATTACCCGATCCGTTACAAGCAACTAAACACGAAAATATTAAAACAAATGATAATAAACAAATAAGTTTTTTCATAATATCTCCAATATTTATATTTTAACTTATAAGATAAATTATGTCAAGAATTGCTAAAGCAGTTATATTTTTTACTGCGTAAAAAGATATATTTTGCTGTCGCAAAGATATATTTGCCGTTGGCAAGTTATATTTTTTGCCTTTGGCAAAAAGTTGTGGACGAATTGCTACGCAGTTATATTTTTCGCTTTGCGAAAAGATATATTTACCTTTGGTAAGATATATTTGGCTACGCCAAGTTATATTTTTTGACTGCGTCAAAAAGTTGTGGAATTTATTTTTTATATAATAAAATTTATCCGAAACTTTCGCATTAGCGAAAATATATCTATCCGTTAGGATAATATCTCTTTTGCTTTAGCAAAAATATATCTTTGCCTTATGGCAAAATATAACTAATCTTGCACCGCAAGATTACTAATAGACCTTTTTGGTCATCGAAGTCCAAAGACAAAGCAGTTAACGCTGTTATGCGATGCTTATAAGGGATAAAAAGTTTTTTAGACCTTAGAAGCAAGTACAACAAGGCTCACGAAAAAAGGCGGGATTGGATAGACCTTGTCGGTCATCCAAATCCGCCTTTTGAGTAGAAACAAAGTTGTACGATGCTTATAAGGGATAAAAATTAGATTTCTGCAAAATACTTGATAGTTCTTACCATTTGTGAAGTGTAAGAATTTTCGTTGTCGTACCAAGAAACAACTTGTACTTGGTGAGTATCATCGTCAATCTTAGAAACCATAGTTTGAGTAGCATCGAAGAGTGAACCAAACTTCATACCGATAACGTCAGAAGATACGATTTCATCAGTATTGTAACCGAAAGATTCAGTAGCTTGAGCCTTCATAGCTTCGTTGATACCTTCTTTAGTTACGTCTTTACCCTTAACTACTGCAATTAAGATAGTGGTAGAACCAGTAGCGGTAGGGACACGTTGTGCAGCACCGATAAGTTTACCGTTAAGTTCAGGGATAACAAGACCGATTGCCTTTGCAGCACCAGTAGAGTTAGGAACGATGTTCATAGCGCCTGCTCTAGAACGACGAAGGTCACCTTTTCTTTGAGGACCGTCAAGAATCATTTGGTCGCCAGTATAAGCGTGAACAGTAGTCATAATACCAGAAACGATAGGAGCATAATCGTTAAGCGCCTTAGCCATAGGAGCAAGACAGTTAGTAGTACAAGAAGCAGCAGAAATAACTTTGTCTTCCTTAGTTAAGATGTTGTGGTTAACGTTGTAAACGATAGTGGGAAGATCGTTACCTGCAGGAGCAGAAATAACAACTTTCTTAGCACCAGCGTTAACGTGTGCCATAGCCTTTTCCTTAGAAGTATAGAAACCAGTACATTCAAGAACTACGTCTACACCGATTTCACCCCAGGGAAGTTCAGCAGCGTTTGCTTTAGCGTAAATGATAATTTCTTTACCGTCAACGATTATAGAGTTATCAGTAGCTTCTACTGTGTGACCTTTAGCAAGGTAGTTACCTTGCATAGTGTCGTATTTAAGAAGATGAGCAAGCATCTTAGGACTAGTAAGGTCGTTGATAGCAACAACTTCATAACCGTCAGCATCAAACATTTGTCTGAAAGCTAAACGACCGATACGACCGAAACCGTTAATTGCAACTTTTACATTTGCCATAATTTTTTCCTCCATAAATTAACTTACGTTAAAAATTTAACAATTTAGATAAGGGCTCTATTAAACAAGCACCGTATTTTATTATATCTACTTTATTTGATTAAGTCAATTATTTTTCAACTATTATTTCAAATTATCGGGATTTAAGCACTTGAGTGAATCAATTACGAATAAACCGTCCTTCCTTATAAGAACGTCGTCAAAATAAATTTCACCACCGCCGTACTCTTTGCTTTGAATTAACACCATATCCCAATGAAGAGAAGACTTGTTTCCGTTATCGCACTCTTCATAGCAAGAACCCGGTGTAAAGTGAATTGAACCGGCAATCTTTTCATCAAATAAAATATCGCCTATAGCCGTGTTTATAAATGGGTTTACGCCGAAAGAAAATTCGCCAACGTATCTTGCGCCTTCGTCGATATCTAAAATTTCATTTAACTTTTCGGTATAATTTGCAGTAGCGTTTATAATCTTGCCCTTTTCAAACTCAAGGCGAACGTTTTCAAACTTTAACCCGTCGTGAATAGATGGAGCGTTAAAAGTTATAACGCCGTTTACGCTATCTTTAACGGGCGCTGTGAAAATTTCACCATCGGGAATATTTCGCTTTCCCGAACACTTAATTCCAGGAAGCCCTTTAATTGAGAAAGTAAGGTCGGTATCTTTTGCAACTAACCTAACCTTATCCGTTTTAGCGATAAGTTCTTCTAAAGCGTCCATAGCCTTATCCATCTTGGAATAATCAAGAGTGCAAACGTCAAAGAAGAAATTTTCAAACGCTTCGGTACTCATACCGGCAAGTTGAGCCATACCCGGATTTGGATAACGGAGAATTACCCACTTAGTTTTATTTACCCTAAGGTCAAGATGAACTTTGTTAGAGTAAATACTGCTGTATAATTTTCTCTTTTCCCCGTCAACGTCAGAAAGTTCGTAGGCGTTGTTGCCACCGCGAATACCAACGTAAGCGTCCATCTCTTTCATCAAATAACTATCAAAGTCCGCCATCATATTGCAAAGATTTTCATCAAGCCCACTTTGAATTAAACGGTTTACTTGATTATCCCTTATCCAAACGAAAGGATACCCGCCTGCGTTGTAAACTTCTTTAACGAGTGCTTTTACCAAAGCGTTATCAATATCGTACGCTTCAATTAAGCATTTTTCGCCTTTTTTAAGTTCAACTGAATAGTTAATTAAGCCTTTAGCAAGTTTTTCAATTCTACAATCCATCATAATTTTTACCTCTTGCTTATTTTACCACTATAATTAAGTTTTGACAACACATTTAGTTTTTTATTCTAAAAAATATTAAACACTTGTACTATATCTTAATATTTATTGAACACCATTGACACAATTGCCAAATAAATGGTATACTCTACTAGTTAAAACAATACACTACAAAGGATAAATTGATGAAACAAAAATTTGGAAAATTGCGAATACTTAAAATGAAGCCGAGCGATAAGGTTAAAAGATATAATTTTAGGAATAAACCTTTAAGACCTTATCTTCTTATGTGGCTTATTCATATTTTAGTTAAAATATTGCTTATTGGCAGAAAGCATAAAATTAATTACGTTGGGAAAAAACCCAAAGGCCCATCACTCGTTTTAGCAACTCACGCGGCGTTTAACGATTTTTATATGCTATTTTCCGCTGTTAAAAGTTATAACATAAGTTACGTTGTAGCGATTGACGCGTTCTACGATATGTCTACCTTCTTAATGAGAATTATAGGCGCTATTTGTAAGAGAAAGTTTATTTCTGATATGAACTTAATGCGCAACCTTAAATACAGCGTTGAAAAACTTAAAAACGTTACCGTAATTTACCCCGAAGCAAGATACTCGCTCGACGGTACTACGAGTTATCTTCCCGAAGCAAACGGCAAACTCGTTAAGTTTTTGAAAGTTCCCGTTTACGTTTTTAGGCTTAAAGGTTCTTACGTTAGCGATCCGCAATGGAATAAGTACAAGCAAAACAAAATGCCTATGGAAGGCGATATGATTGAAATAGTTTCAAAAGAAGAAGTTGCCACTTTATCCGTTGAAGAAATTAATAACAGAATTAAAAAAGAATTTGAGTACGACGATTGGAAATACCTTGAAGATTGCGGTAACATCTTAACCTATAAAGATAGGGCTAAAAATTTGAACGCTATTTTATATCAATGCCCGCATTGTAAAAAGGAATTTGAAATGGTTGGTGAAGGCTCTACCCTTACTTGCAAGGCTTGTGGCAAGGTTTGGGATATGCAAGAAAACGGACTACTTAAAGCAAGAGAAGGCGAAGATTACTTTACTCGCGTTCCAGATTGGTTTAAGTGGCAAAAGCAAAACGTTCACGAAGAAGTATTCAGCGGTAAATATTCTATTGACGTTGAGTGCGAAGTGTTTACCCTTCCAGATTCTGCAGGATTTTATCACCAAGGAAAAGGTAGGCTTGTTCAAAATAGTCAAGGCACAACCTTAAAGGTTAACCTTTACGGCGAAGATAAAACGATTGAATATTCTGGTTCTTCACTTGAATCGGTGCATATTGAATACAATTATAAAGATTACGCTGATATGCTTGATTTTTCAACTTACGACGATAGTGTTTGGATGCACCCCTACCACAAAGACCTTATAACTAAAGTTTCTCTCGCAACTGAAGAGATTAGAGATTTATATAGGAAGAATTTATCAAACAAATAACTAAAATTTAGCGGAGCAAATATGCTCCGCTTTGTTTTTTTGACTTTACAAAATGAGTTTTAAGTTGTATACTTATTTTAATGGATATAATACTTGCAAGCAATTCGCCAAGGCGAAAGGAACTTTTACAAAATGCAGGGCTCAATTTTACGGTTATTCCGTCAAGTTATAAAGAACCTAAAAACACTAACTTGCCACCCGAAGAATACGCCGAATTTTTAGCGTATAACAAAGCTTTAACCGTTTTTAACGAGCACGGCGGAATAGTTATCGGGGCGGACACTATCGTGGTTTTAGACGGCGAAATTTTAGGAAAGCCTAAAGATATTAAAGACGCCGAGCGTATGCTCAAGCGTTTATCTAACAAAACCCATTTTGTAATTACGGGCTATTCGGTTATTACTAAAGATAAAGTTTATAAAGGTTACGATTTAACTAAAGTTACTTTTAATAATCTTTCAAACGAACTTATAACAGACTATATAAAAACCGGCAGTCCGCTTGACAAGGCTGGGGCTTACGGTATTCAAGACAATATGCTTTTAGTCGATAGCGTAGATGGAGATTACGACAACGTTGTGGGGCTTCCCACCTACAAAATATTAAAAATTTTAACGGAGATAAAATGAAGCCGAAAATTGCGATAGATATAGGAACTTCATATATTAAGATATACAAATCGAGAGCGGACGTAGTTTTGATTGAACCAACTTGCATAGCAATCAAAAACAGAAACTACAAAACTCCGTTTGCCTGTGGGCAAGACGCTTACTCTTTGATAGGTAGAGCACCTGAAAACGTTGAGATAATTTTCCCTGTAAACAATACGGATATTGTTAATTACAAAGCGCTCGTAGCCCTTATTTCTCATTGTATTAAAAAGGTTAAACTTCCTATGGAAGTTATTAAAGACGCTTTGCTTTTAGTTCAATGCGGTTCTAACCGTGAGATGATTAAAAAGTTTGAAAACGCTTTAATAGGCGCAAAACTTTTTAACGTTTGTTACGCTGAAAACCCCGTAGTTTCACTCCTTGGTTCGGGTGATGAACTCTCTTACGAAACTCCTAGCGCGGTTATCGACCTTGGTGGCGGGCAGACTACCGTTTGCGTTTTGACAAAGTCTGGCGTAATTTCGGGCGCATCCGCCGAAATCGGCGGTAACACGCTTAATAAAATGATAATAAAGCACGTTGAACAAGAACTCAACCTTAACATTTCAGAGCACTCAGCCGAAGTTTTGAAAGTTCAAATTGCAAGCCTTGACGAAGACGACGAAACTAAAACGGTTGTTAGCGGAAAGGACGTTTTGTCAGGAAAGCAACGCGTAGTACAAATATCGGCTAATCAAATCTACCCTGCCGTTAAAGAATTTTTCGGCAAGATTTTAGAAATTGCCAACGTAATTATATCGTCGCTTTCAAACGAAACGCTAAACCTTTTAACTAAAGGTGGAATATATCTTACCGGTGGTGGCGTAAATATTTACGGGGTTGACGATTATATTTCAAAAGAACTTGAAATCAAGACCAAAATCACGCCTGAAGCGGAAATTGCGTCAATCGTTGGCGCAGGAAAATTGGTTGAAAGCGCAGAACTTCTTGACAAATTAAAATTACAAGTATAAACTATTTAGGACGTAGAGATCGTTACTAAGTCAAAATGGAAATAATATATTTGGCGAAAGTACGATAAATAGTTGAATAGCATTTGTGGTTTGATGGATAAAACACAGTGTTTTGCCGTCAAAATCAACTAGGGATTGTAACTGAGCCAAAAGGAGAATAACATGAATATTTGGAAAGACATATCAAAAGAAAGAATAACGCCGGAAGATTTCGTGGCTTGTATTGAAATTGAAAAGGGTTCTAAAAATAAATACGAACTCGATAAAGAAACGGGGCTTATTATTCTTGACAGAGTTTTATTTACAAGCACGCACTATCCTATGAACTACGGTTTTATTCCAAGAACGTTATCAGACGATAAAGACCCACTCGACGTATTCGTACTTTGCTCTCAACCAATAGAAAAAATGAGTTTGGTTAGATGCTATCCTATCGGCGTAGTGTTTATGACGGACAACGAAGAAAGAGATGAAAAAATCATTGCAATTCCGTTTGGTGACCCGCAATATAACGGCTACCGCGATATTTGGGAACTTCCAGTACATATTATAGATGAACTTAAACACTTTTTAACGGTTTATAAAACGTTAGAAAATAAAAACGTTCACGTGCTCGAAGTAGGCTCGCACGAAACCGCTCGCAAAACTATTGCTGAAAACATTAAGAAATTTGAAGAAACTTTTGAAAAATAAAATTACCGCCCGACGGAATTTCCCGTCGGGCAGTTTTATTTTTTGATATTGACACTATTTTGTAGTAGGTGTATAATTTACCTATATTAAATTATTAGGGGGTCTATATGGCATTAATGCTTGCAAAAGAAGAAGAAATTATAAAATCTTGGGATTTTGCGTCAATTAATATCGGCGCGGAAAAAACAAGACAAACAGAAGTTACGAGTACCATGAGTTTAACAGTTACTAATAAAAGGATGGTTCTCCAAGCTGAATCAGAACGCCATCTTGGCAGAAAAGAAGTTTTATTAAAAGATATTTCAGGCGTTGAAGTTAGCCGTTCACTCACTAGAACCGTTCCGTCAAAAATAGGCGCTGTTTTTATGCTTTTATTATCGGTACTCAGTTTTATTATCGCCTTTACCGTTAACGAGCCCGCCGCTCTTGCAAGTGGTATTGCGCTCGGAGTAATTTGCTTAATCATTTCAATTTTATTATTTATTAGAAAGGGTAAAGAAATTATATCTTTTGAATTAGCTATATATTCAAAAGCATCGTCGGCAAATATTATAGACGCTTACTTTGGAGATAACGTATTCCAAGAAAATAGAAAAACCGCTCCAAAAAATCTCATTATGCAAATTTCACTTTGTAAAGAAGACGTGTTTGAAATTTCAGACGTTATCGGTTCGTTAATCGCTCAATATAATTAACACTTAAAAAGGAACTCAAGCGAGTTCCTTTTTTGTTGTATTAAATTTCTTCCTTCTTTACAACGCGCCACTTCTTTTTGTTTCTTACGTTGATAAAAAGTCTATCCTTAAACTTTACAAAAAGGAAGGCTAAAACTCCGAATAACGCTATTGCTATGATACTCCAAATTATCCAGATTGGGAAAGTGATAAATTTTACCCTATTCCACATATCGTTAATATTGTCTAACGTTTCGCCACTAAAGTTTGCCATTACGGTACATCTTTTAATGGTTTCATAGTCGGGATATTGCGTTGCAAGCCTACCGTACTTGCTTGAAACGGTAACCTTATACTCGTCACCCGTATAATCAAGCCCCTTAAAGAAATAACCAAGATCTATTTCTTCTTCGCCTTCTTCTTCATTTTCTAAAACGTAGTCGAAAACCTCTTGTTGCGCCATACAACTCGTATAGCCTATATATTCCATATTTCTTATAACGTTTTCCGGCGTAGAAACAAAGTCTATAAACTTGGTTGCTAAATCTTCGTTAGCGCTTTTAGGCATAACCCAACCGTCAAACCACACGTTAGAACCTTCTTCGGGAACTACGTAACCAAATTCTAAACCTGCAAGTTCGGCTTCGTCAATCGTATAAACGGCGTCACCACTCCAAGCAAAGTTAACTTCGATTTTACCGGTAATCATATCCGTTTTACCGCTATCAACTTCAAAACCGTAAAGTTTTTGCTTAAGTTCTTTTAAGAAAATTTCCACCCTTTGAAGTGTTTCAGTATCCGTACGATTGAAAATTTCCGCTATCTTTTGAGAATAATCGGGAGCGGTTTTATCTAAACTTTTAAGTTCTTCTTCATAAACCGCGCCAACTGCTAAAATATAGGAATCTCTAATACTGTCTTTGATAGTAACTTTTTTATCGAACTTATAGTCCATTATAGAGTCCCAGTTTTTGAGTTCTTCGGGGAGAGTATTTGCCATATTAAATATGTAACCCATAGTTCCCCACATATAACCACTAGCGTAAACCTTATCTTCTCCACTTGTTAAACCAAGCCTTGAAAATTCAGACTTAATGTACGGCGAACCGTAATTCTCCCAACTTTCAGGAGTTTTATACGGTTTTATAAGCCCTTCGTCTTTCATACGCATTATCATATATTCCGACGGGCAAATAAGGTCTGGCCCATTTGGGTTATTTATAAGTTCGTTATACATTTCTTCGTTGGTTGCAAACGTTCTATACTCTACCGTAACGCCGTATTCTTCTTCAAAAATATCTGTTAAACCCATTAAAAGTTCATCTTCAGAAAAACGGTCTAACAGCGAATCGGACAAGTCTTCTAAATCTTCTTCTTCGTAACCAAGATCAAGATAATCTTCCCAACTGTATATAACGAGAGTGTCACTATCCTTTGCTAAAACTTCATTTTTAGGTAAAGCTAAAGTAAAAGGCATTAATATTAATGATAAAAATATAACGAGTATTTTTTTCACTTTAGTTCTCCTATTTTCTTGAATTTTCCCTTTTGTTTGACTTTAAGTTCATAACTACTACTATTACTACGGTTATAATGAAAATTATGGTAGTCAACGCTCTATAAATAGGAACGTTTTTACTTGCTTGAGCAGTAGTTAAAGCAATAGATTTATAAACGGCGGTACTTATAGTATCAAAGCCAAGCGGAGAAAGGGTTGCCGTAATAATATAATCGTCAAGAGATAAGGTTATTGCAAGCATAAACCCCGTGAAAACGCCTGGGAGAATTTGTGGAATAACCACCTTCCATAACGCTTGGAAAGGAGTGTCGCCTAAATCGAGCGCCGCTTCGTATAAACTTGAATCCATTTGTTTTAACTTTGGAATAACGGATAACACTACGAAAGGAGCAGTTAAAACAATATGCCCAACGTAAAGGCCGAAAATTGACCTGTTAGAACTACCTAAAAGCATTAAGAGCATAACGAGAGCGCAACCCGTAACGACTTCCGAGTTAACGACGGGGATTTGAGAACCAACGTTAACGTATTTACCGAATTTGCCTTTACCGTAAAAAATACCGATAGCGCCGAGCGTTCCTAAAATAGTTGCGATAGTTGCTGAAATTACAGCGAGTAAAGCGGTGTTTATAACTACGCCCTTAATACTATCTAACCTTTCGTACCACTTAAAAGAGAAACCTTCCCATACGCCGATGTTTTTACCTTCGTTAAAACTGTAAATGATAAGTAAAAATATAGGGATATAGATAAATGCAAGAACTAAAATAACGTAACCGATAGACAATAATTTTTTCATTATAAGTTAGTCCCCCTTGCATTTTCAGAATTTTTGAATCCACCAGTTAGTAGCATAGTAACTACCATTATAACGAGCATTATAAGTGAAATAGCAGCGCCTTCGTTAATTTGAATAGGCGCGCCGTTTTCGCCAAGGAAACATTTTGCAATGAGTTTTCCAATAAGTGAAAAACCCGTGCTACCGCTAAAAGTATCCGTTATAACGTAACAACTCATAACCGGCAAGAATACCATAGTTACACCACTTATTATACCTGGCATAGAAAGGGGCAAAGTAACCGAAGTAAACACTTTTGCCTTGCTTGCGCCAAGGTCAGACGCCGCTTCTTCAAAACTTTTATCCATTTTAATAAGGGTTGAATAAAGTGGCATTATCATAAACGGCATAAAATCGTAAACAAGCCCTATAATACTTGCTCCGCTACCTAATGGAACGCCTATAAACGCCAACAATTCCTTCATCGCCATAGCGCGAAGAACGAAGTTAAGCCAAGTTGGCAAAACAAATAAAAGAAGTAATACGAACGCTAAGTTAGAATTTTTAAGCCTTGATAAAACGTAGGCTACGGGGTAACTTATAAGCAAGCAAATAAGCGTTACCACGATACTTACGAGTATGCTTATAATAAGCGTACTGATATTGGTTGGTTCGGTAAAAAACGCTATAAAATTTTCAAAACTGAAAGTTCCCGTTTTTGAAGTGAACGCATAATAAATTATTAAAAGTAATGGAAATATTACGAATACCGATAAAAATAGCCCGTAAGGAATACAAAGTTGGCTTCTTTTGAACTTTAATAAACCAACTCCCGTATTTTCGTTTACGAAAGGCTCTTTTTTAATGACTTTCGATCCTTTCATCTCTTAGCCTCCTGTTTTAAGGTAAGCTTAATCTTTTCTTTAGGAATTTTAACGGAAACTCTATCGTTTTCATTCCAAGTGTACTCGGTATCGCAAACGAAATCTTCTTCCTCTTCGTCAGTTCTTATTATAACTTGATAGTGGTCGCCTTTATACACGATTGAAATTATTGAACCGCAGGCGTTACCGTCTTCGTCGTTATCTATAATCTCAATATCTTTAAGGCCCACTTCAACTTTAACGTCAACGTCGGTAAGGTCGATTTTATCGCCCGTTTTTAATACTAAATAACCTTCTTCGTCAAGAGTAGAACCTTCGTAAAGTTGAGTAACGTCACAAGCAAACTCACCGTCGGCAAAGCATACGGTATTATTCTTCGTAATATACCCGTCGTAAACGTTAGAAACGAATTCCTTGTGCATAATGTGAATATCTTGCGGAGCAATTTGAATAAACACTTTTTCGCCAACGTCATAACCTTTAGTTGATTGAATAACTACTTCAGACCTACCAACCATCATAGTCATTTGATAGTGAACGCCTTTGAATATACAAGAAGAAATCGTTCCTGCTACCATACCCTTTTCTTCTTTAACGATTTTAACGTCTTCAGGGCGAACTACTACGTCAACTTTTTCGTTCTTTTCAAAATCGTCAACACAATCGAAAATCTTGTTAATAAATCTAACCTTCTTTTCGCCAACCATAGTTCCACTAAATATGTTACTTTCGCCGATAAAGTCTGCAACGAAAGAGTTTTTAGGCTCGTTGTAAATATCTTGCGGTGTTCCTATTTGTTGAATTTTACCGTCCTTCATAACCACGATAGTATCGCTCATAGTAAGCGCTTCTTCTTGGTCGTGAGTAACGTAGATAAAGGTTATGCCGAGTTTTCTGTGCATTTCTTTAAGTTCGAGTTGCATATCCTTTCTCATTTTAAGGTCGAGCGCGCCAAGCGGTTCGTCTAAAAGTAAAATCTTGGGCTCGTTTACTATTGCTCTTGCGATTGCAATTCTTTGTTGTTGCCCGCCCGAAAGAGTAGTTACGCTTCTCTTTTCAAAGTCTTCAAGGTCAACCATTTTAAGAGCCTTTTTAACCTTTTCATCAATTTCTTCCTTAGTGTATTTTTCAATACGTTCAATTTGGTTACCAACGGTATCTTCATAGGTAACCTTTAATTTTTTAAGTTTTAAGCCGTAAGCAATATTTTCATAAACGTTAAGGTGCGGAAACAACGCGTAACGTTGGAATACCGTATTAACCGGGCGCTTGTGCGGTGGAAGATTAGTTATATCTTTACCGTTAAGCATAATACTACCCGTCGTTGGAAGTTCAAAACCCGCAATCATTCTAAGCGTGGTAGTTTTCCCACAACCAGACGGCCCTAAAAAGGTGATAAACTCCCCTTGTCTAACGTAAAGGTTTACGTTTTCAACGGCGAGTGTTCCGTCGTATTCTTTTGAAACGTTTGTAAGTTCAATAATTTTTTGCTTGCTCATAATCTTTTCTCCGTGTATAGTGGAATTTTAACCTTTTAATTAAATATAATGTAGAACCACTAAAAAGTTGGTGGGGAAGAAATCCATAAAAATTTAGCGGTTTTTTCTTTAGTGTTTATTATGTAATGCGCTTTGGCAGAAGTGAAATAAAAACTCTCGCCTTCACGGCAAACGTACTTTTTCTTGCCTAAGTGAATAACAATCTCGCCGTCTAAAACGTAACCAAACTCTTCGCCTTCGTGCGGAACGTCTTCTTCTGTGGCGCAGTTTTTATTAAGTTCGATAAGCACGGGTTCCATACTATTTTTTTGCGCGTTTGGAACGAGCCAGTTAAGAACCATATGCTCGGTTTTTTTCTCAATAAAATCTTTTTCGGTAAAAACGATTTTTTCGTCTTCTTCTTCGTTAAAGAAATCTTTAAGCGAAGTTCCAAGCGCCGAAAGAATATCTATAAGCGTTGCGATAGAAGGGCTAGTTAAGTCGTTTTCAAGTTGAGAAATATACCCTTTTGTAAGTTCGCACCTATTTGCAAGTTCTTCTTGCGTTAAATCGCATTGAAGCCTTAATTCTTTAATTTTATCGCCAAGTACCATAATTTTATCCGTTTTATAACATTAAACTTTTTGTTTAGCAACACTAAACAAGATTATTATATAAACGCTACGCACTCTTGTCAATAATTTTGAATATATTTTTTATAAAAAATATTATAAATTAAAAAAACCACGGAAAACCGTGGTTTTTTTAATTAAATTTTTTGTTAAATTCTTCGTAAACTCGCTTGTTTATCGCAATTATATCTTCCTTTGGAATTTTCAAAACTCTATCAAAAGTGAAAACGCCGTTGATTTCATCTTCAATATCCGTAAGTTGCGTATAAACGGTTGCGGATAAGCCTTGCTTTTTAATAAGCGGAATAATTTCTTGCTCGTAAAGTTTTTGGTAGGCGTTTTTAAGTTCTTCCTTAGACTTAAACATTTTATATCCAAACTTTTTAGTTGTGAATAAATGATCTATAATAGGCAAACTATAACCGCCAAACTCGGTTAAAGCGAGAACTCTTTTCCCGTCGTTTTTAGGGCGAGCCTTTCTAAAATAGATGTGACGGCTATAAACGTCGCCCCCGCCTTTATCTTGCCAACCGCTTGCGTGGTCGTAAAGCCTTGAACTATCTCTTTCACGCAATTTTTCGGTAACTTCAACGGCGTCAAATTGCCCCCACGCTTCGTTAAAAGGCGTATATAAACATAACGATACTACGTTATAAAGATTATCTTGAAGACCGTACGCTTCCTTGAAATATTGTTCTCTGGACTTTTCACTTCTTCCCATACCCTTGTAGTTTTTATCGTTAATGTGAAGATTGAAAAATGGAGCGAGCATTATTCTGTGCTGTTTGTATTTTTTACCAGCGTTGAGCATATCTTGCCAAACTAAAACGCCTAAAATATCACAGTAATAATACCAAAGCATAGGTTCTACTTTGATATGTTTTCTAAGCATATTATACCCAAGGTTTTTAACGGCTAAAATTTCAGAATACATACTCTTGTTGCTACTTGGAGTTAAAAGCCCCTTTTCAAAATAGCCTTGATCGAGTAGCCCGTTGTGGAAAATAGGCTCATTATTAAGAGCAAAAACTTTTACGCCGTTCTTTTCAATAATAGAAAATTTTCTTAAGCCGAAATAACTTTCAACAACGTCGTTTCCGTAATAAACTTTAACGGTGTAAAGTTCAGGGGTTTCAACCGACCAGGGATTGCAAGCGGAAACGTCTAAAACGACTTCGTTTCTTCCAAGTTTCGTGGCAAGTTTTTTATCTCCGTCAAAAACTTCGGCGGTAAAGAAATCTCCACCAACTCCATCAACGGTTATTTTAAGCGTTTTTTCATCGTAATTTGGCAAGAGTTTAATAGATTTTATATAAATCTCTGGAACACTTTCTAAAAACACCGTTTGCCAAATACCGCTCGTTGCCTTGTACCAAATACCGCCGTTATTGTAAACTTGTTTACCACGCCCGTATATATCGCTATCGGCGTTATCTTTAACTTTAACAACAAGTTCATTGTCTGTCGGAATTAAAAAGTCGGTTATATCCAATGAAAAAGGAAGATAACCACCGTAATTTTTGTGCGCAAGTTTTCCGTTTACAAACACTTCGCACTCTTGGTCAACCGCGCCGAAATTAAGTAAAATTCTACCCTTGTTAAAATCGTAAGGGAGAGAAAAATATCTTCTATAATAAAGAGTTTCGTTCTTTTTAAGTTGGCGGAGCACCCCCGATAAGTCGCTTTCCGGCGAATACGGAACGTTGATTTTACCTTGATAACCCGTATCTTCGTCGCCTACGATTTTATAATCCCAAAGCCCGTTGAGGTTATAAAAACTATCTCTTCTAAATTGCGGTCTAGGATATTCAGGAAGTGGAATTTTTAAGTTTTCATCAAAATAAGGTTTTAATATCATAATTAATATAAACTATAAGAAGTAAATCTTTTGCTAATCGCAAAATCTTTTGCAAAACTAAAGTTTTGCTCTAAAAACTTGCGTTTTTATACTTCAACTTTGAAATATTGCGAAGTTGTAAATCTTTGCAAGCAAATTTCCAACTTCTTATATTATTATATATTGAATTTAACTTTTTGTAAAGCGAGATTGAAAGAACTGCTAATCCTAAATTATTAAAATAAAAAACTCGCTTGCAAGCGAGTTTTTATTTTAATAGTTAGAATAAATATCCGACATCTTCCTATCGTGATATACGTTTTCAATAGCTAAAGCAAAGAGTTTTGCTGCTGAAATAACTTCAATCTTATCGAGTTTCTTTTCTTCTGGAAGTTCGATTGTATCAAGTACGATAAGTTTAGTGATGTGTGAATTTTTAATTCTTTCGATTGCAGGACCGCTAAATACTGCGTGTGAACAACAAGCGTAAATTTCAGTTGCGCCGTTATTGTAAAGCGCTTCAGCGCCTTGAACGATAGTACCTGCGGTATCAATCATATCGTCAACCATTAAGCACTTTTTGCCCTTAATATCGCCGATAATGTTCATAACTTCAAGTTGGTTTGCCTTAGGACGACGCTTATCGATAATCGCCATAGAACAACCGAGTTTAGATGCAACGTTTCTTGCTCTTGCAACAGAGCCAACGTCAGGAGATACTACACAGAAATCCTCGTCAACTTTATCTTGGAAGTATCTAAATAATAAAGGTCCGCCAACTAAATGGTCAACGGGAATATTGAAGAAACCTTGAATTTGAAGAGCGTGAAGATCCATTGTTAAAATTCTATCCGCGCCTGCAGTTTGCAAAAGGTCTGCTACAAGTTTAGCGGTGATAGGATCTCTTGGGCGAGCCTTTCTGTCTTGACGAGCGTAACCAAAATAAGGTATAACCGCCGTAATACGACCAGCAGATGCTCTCTTCATCGCGTCAATCATTACTAAGAGTTCCATTAAGTTTTCATTTACAGGTTGGCAAGTAGATTGAATAATAAATACGTCTCTACCCCTTACCGTTTCGCCGATGTGAACGTTAATTTCCCCGTCACTAAAGCGACTTACTTCGACGTCACTGAGTTGCATATTCAACTCTTTAGCTATTGCTTGCGCCAAAGCTTTGTTAGAATTACCAGAAAAAAGTTTTATCTCTGTTCCGTGTGTTATCATAATTCCTCCGTAAAAATAAATAAAATTAATAGGCAATTTAGCCTACTTATATTGTATAAAATTATAACCCTAAAGTCAATCAAAAAGAGCAAATATTACACTTTTCTTTTGCTATAAAAAAACTCTTTCAAAAGGTTTGAACACTCGCTTTTAAGTATTCCTCCTTGCGCCTCGGTTTTATGGTTCAACACGCCTTTATAAAGGATATGAAAGTTGCTAAAAACTGCTCCGCTCTTTCTTTCAAACGCACCAAAATATAAAGTTTTTATCCTTGCGTTTACTATCGCGCCCGCGCACATTGGGCAAGGCTCTAAGGTAACGTACATTTCAGCCCCGTCAAGCCTCCAGTCGCCAAGTTTTTTGCACGCCTTTTCAATGGCTAAAATTTCCGCATGGGCGGTGGCTTGGTTTTTTGAATTACGCATATTGTAGGCTTTAGATATAACCACGCCGTCTTTAACTATAACCGCGCCGATAGGAACTTCACCTAATTCTTCCGCCTTTTTTGCTTGGAGAAGCGCCATTTTCATATATTTTTCGTGTATTTTCATTTATGATACTTCCCGTCTTCCATAATAGTGAACGCGCGATAAATTTGCTCAACGAGTATAACGCGCATTAAAGTGTGAGGAAAGGTCATTGCGGAAAAAGACACCTTTTCGTTTGCAAGCGCCTTAACGCTATCGTCAATCCCGTAAGACCCTCCTATTACAAAGGTTATTTCCCCCTGCTTGTCTTTTATATTTTTAAGTTTTTTTGAAAAACTTTCCGAACTAACCTTTTCGCCTTCGATTGCCATTGCAATAACGTAGCCCGAAAGATATTTTTTAATATCTTCCCCTTCGCGTTTTAGTATTTCTAAAATCTCGCCTTGAGAAGGCTCTTGAACGATGTTTTTCTCTTTAACTTCTATAACGTTTACCTTTGCAAAACGATTAAGCCTTTTAATATATTCCGCTACCCCACTTGCAAAATAATCTTCTTTAATCTTGCCAACGCAAACTATATTTATCTTTACCATTACACCACCAACGTTACTATCCAAGTAACTGCTGAAATAAGTATCCCAAGGCTTGCTCCAAGCATAAATTCGCTACGGTTAACCTTCTTAAACTCTTTAGAAAGTTCTATCTCTTTTTCGCCTTTTTTAATAAGGAGCAACACCCCTACGACAAGGGCTACCAACCCTACGATTGTTAATATTATTTTTAACGCTCCCATAATTTCAATGCCAAAATAATAATAGTTCAAAACTATGTAGAGATTGTTTACAAAGTGCATTGCGATAGCGTATAAAATATTTCCGCCGTAAAGAATTATCATTGCGTATAGCGCGCCAACCAAAAATTGATAAACGGTTTGCGCCGGCGACATGTGAAATAATGAAAATAATAACCCCGACGCTATTATCGCAAATAAGTTACCCGTACTTTTAAGTGAGTTAACGAGTATTCCCCTAAACGCGTATTCTTCAACGAAAGCAGGAATAATACATACCGATATTATAGTTGCAATAACGTTGCCAACGCTTTTACTAGGTAACGTTGGAGCGGAAACGGTAAGCCCTAACCCTTCAAGCGCGGTTACGAAATAAACGTTGAGTTCCGAAAGCGAAAAGGTTATTCCTATAAAAATCAAAATTGAAGATATAAACGGAATTAACCTAAACTTTTTATTTAGTTCTAAAACCATAAACGGAGCGCTTCTTTTATAACGCAAAAAGCCGATTGCGAGCAACATTGCAATCGGGCTTATAAGATAGTTGATTATAATAACCCCGTCTTGAGAATTAACGGACGTATCCCCGTTAAACGAAAGCGTTATTATAACTGAAAATATCAAAGAACACAAAATAGCGGAAGCCACTATAAAAGAAAATAAATAGCCCCCGTCTCTACCTAATAATATTAAGTTATCGCTATCTTGCTTATTATTTCTCATACGTATATGATAACTCTTTTTTATAAAATTTTCAAGTCAATCATCAAAAAAACATTGATTATCGCAAGGTGGTTTTTCCTTTTCGCAATCAACGTGCTTTTCACTAAAGTCTACCAAGATTGCATCGTCGCCTATTTTCACAATTTTATCAAAGGGAATTTCGAAGTTTTCAGTAGACAAAAAGCCACACTTTTTGCCAGGCGCTATTAATTTTTCTATTTTGCCGTTTCTTTTAAGAATAACTAAATCGCTAACTTTTCCTAAATTTCTCCCCGTTGAAACTTCTAAAATCTCCTTCTTTTTAAGTTCGCTAAATAAAATGGTCATACCAAATGATATGACCAAACTTTATTATTTATGATAATTAAATTGATAAAACGGCAACTGCAATAGCACCGATTAAAACACCCAACCATTGCCACCAACGAAGTTTTTCCTTAAAGGCGAATTTTGAAAATAGCGTTACTATCATAAGCCCGCCTACGCCGATAACGGGATAAATTAAACTCGGCGATAAATAGGTTGTTGCCATAAGTATTACGAATAGGTTTAATCCACCGTTAGCAACGCCTGCAATCACCGGCATATAAAAAGACGTTTTCAACACTTTAAGCGATTGGGATTTATCATCTCTAAGCCAAACGACAAGACAAGTTACGGTAGAAAACGCAACTCCTATGAGCATAAAGAAATTTCCGTAATTGCCGTTAAAATCTATCTGTTCCGTTTTTTGAACGATAGCGCAACCTGCATTTGCTAGGAAATGTAAGCATACAAAAATAAGCCACTTGAAATTAAACTTTTTCTCGTTTTTACCTTCACTTTTACCTTTATATAAGCAAAGCCAAATGGCTAAGCAAACCAAAATTATACCAATTGCTACAAGCGGAGTAAACTTTGCTCCCCAAAAGAAAAAACCCCAAATGGTAGTACCTATAAGCGAAAGTTGTGAAAATAATCCCGTAAGTACAATAGCCCCCGTTTTTAACGCAAGTATATAGGCGGTGGTTGAAACGGCGTAACATATACCGAACAGTAACGAGTATATAATAACTTTTGTATCAAACGTTCTATCAAACAAAAATACTACGAGCCAAAACAAAAGCACCGAACAAGAAATCAAAAATGAGTAAAAGGAAGAAGACCCTTCTATCCCGCTATTTTTCTTGTTGAAAAAAGCACCTATTATACTATACAAGCCCGATAAAAAAACCGTTGCAATCAAATATAGATACGGCATATTCTTGCTCCATAAAATAACACTATGATAATTTAAGCACAATCTTTAATAATTTGCAAGCGTTTAAGCATAAAAAAGCAACGGAAATCCGTTGCCATTTATTATTTTTTAGCTATTAACTTAACTGCAATTTTTATTAAAACTAAAAACGCAAGTACCGCGCTTAAAAATGCAAAACTAACTATTAAACTACAAGAAACCATAATTAATCTCCTTTTTTTGTTACAACAAAATTACACCATTAATTAATACGCGGTTTCAAGTTTTGCGTGCAAAATTTTAAGAGCGTTCTTTTCTAAACGGCTAACTTGCGCTTGAGAAAGCCCAACTTCCATTGAAATTTCCGTTTGCGTTCTACCTTCAAAGTATCGTAGATACAAAATTTTCTTTTCTCGTTCTTCAAGTTTTTCAAGAGCGCACTTTAACGCTATATTTTCCGCCCACCTATCGTCGCACTCCTTTACGTCGGATATTTGGTCCATTAAATAGAGTTCCTCCCCTTCTTTAGAATAAACGGGGTCGTAAAGAGATAAAGGATCGGAAATAGCGTCTAACGCGTAAACGACTTCGCTTTCGGGAATAGAAAGTTCATTAGCAATATTTTGTG
This sequence comes from Christensenellaceae bacterium, assembly GCA_045651665.1. Classification (GTDB taxonomy): domain Bacteria; phylum Bacillota; class Clostridia; order Christensenellales; family Borkfalkiaceae; genus HGM11412. The sequence goes on along the minus strand of JAZRSR010000038.1, from coordinate 18,589 downwards.
GCGTTGCTAAAATATCTTTCTTTTCAAGTTCCGTTCTTGTTTTTAATACTTGATACGCCGTATCTCTTATCGAGCGTGAAATTCTCAAACTGTTGTTAGTTCTTATAATTCTTTTAATCTCGCCTATAATCATAGGTACGGCATACGTTGAAAAGGTTACGTTAAAGGAAAGGTCAAAATTATCAACCGCTTTTATAAGACCTATACACCCTGCCTGAAACATATCGTCTTTAGAAACTTTTGCTCCGTGAAATCTTTTAATAATAGATAAAACAAGCCTTACGTTCGCGATTATAAACTGTGATTTAGCATACTCGTCACCCTTTTTAATTTTATCTAAAAGTAAATCGCTCTCGCCTTTAGAAAGGCGTGGCAGAGTTTTTGTATCAACTCCGCAAATGTTAACTTTTTCTATATTCATTTGCACCTCGTATAATAAGTTTTTACAATCAAAAAATTTTTATACGAGCGTTGATAACTAAGCCACTTATCAACATAGGTTATCAACATTGTTGAAAACTTATTTTGCCCTTGATTTTTTATATTTGATATGCTATACTTTTCCTATGGAAAATTGGCTTGAACGCTCCATCGCCCTTTACGGCGAAAAGGAGATTGAAAACTTGAAAAAATCGCATGTTGCCGTATTTGGCGCAGGCGGAGTTGGCTCTTACGCCATTGAAGCGCTTGCAAGAGCGGGCGTTGGCGAAATTACCGTTGTCGACTCGGACGTTTATTCCGTAACCAACATTAACCGCCAACTCTTTGCAACTACCTTGACAGTTGGAAGAAAGAAGGTTGACGTTGCAAAAGAGAGAATTTTATCAATAAACCCGTCTTGCAAGGTAAACGCGATAGATAAGTTCGTGCTTGAAGATACTATTAGCGAAATTGACTTTTCTTCCTTTTCTTTCGTGATAGACGCTATTGATACAATCAGCGGTAAACTCGGCATAATAAAGGAGTGCAAAAAACACGGCGTTCCCATCATTTCATCAATGGGAACGGGCAATAAAACTAATCCTACCCTTTTTAAGGTTGCAGATATTTCTAAAACCAAAGTTTGCCCACTTGCAAAAGCGATGCGCAAACTGTTAAAAGAAAAAAACATTTCAAACGTAATGGCGTTATATTCTGAAGAAGAGCCTAAAAAACAAGGAAATAAAGTTCCGTCCAGCAATTCTTTCGTACCTGCGGTTGCAGGGCTTATCTTGGCGGGAACTGTAATAAATAATTTAACGGAGAAAAACAATGACTAAAAGAGAACTTGGCGAAAAATATTTTAAGAGCGGCTATAACTGCGCTCAAGCGGTTGCGCTTGCTTTTAAGGATGAACTTCATTTTGATAGCGACTTTATAGTTAAACTCGTTTCGGGTTTTGGCGGTGGTTTTGGGCGTATGCGTGAAGTGTGCGGAGCGGTTTCGGGTATGGTATTCGTTCTAAACGCTTTAGAAGGAACGGTTGACCCGAGTGACAATCAAGCAAAAATGGAACTTTATCAAAAAGTTCAAACGCTTATGAAGAAGTTTAAGGAAAAAAACGGAACTTATATTTGCCGTGAACTTCTCTCTCTACCCGAACAAAATTCAGAACCCACGCCTGAAAAGAGAACGGAAAGTTATTATAAAAAACGCCCCTGCGCCGAACTCGTTGGCGACGCGTGCGAAATATTAGAAAACTACTTAAATAAATAAAAATTGCGGATGCTCGTTTGCATCCGCAATTTTATTATACTTTGCCTTTGTAGTTTTTATAAACGTAATTTTTAGGGTCTGGAGATGCCACGCCTTTTAACGCTAAAACGTGAATCTCTCTTGCAATTTTGCCGTAATCCGCCCTAAAATGCACGGAAGACTTAACTACTAACAGTTTTTGTTCTTCGGGGCATATTCCGTGGCACCTAAACACTTCTAAATCAAACGCTTGGCGTGGAAGTGAATTTACGATAATTATATTGCCGTCAACTTCAATAATAGCGGTGTTTCCTTGATTTGCAACATCTCCGTTATAAATTTTGCCCTTAAACGTATAAATACCGTCGCTAAGCATTTTAACAAACGCCTTAACGGGAAGAGGCCCGCCGGAAAGGTTAGAATCACTCCAACCGCCGAGGTTTAAGTCAACGTAATTGCCAACCCCCACTTGCTCGCATTTTTTAACGCTTTCAGGGTCTATTATAGTCGCTATAACGGCACCCGTCATCTTGCGCTCTAAAATTCTTCTTAAAATATGCGTGGTATCACTAAACGCGCCCGCGCCGGGATTATCTGAAGAATCGGCTATAACTACCGGGCCGTTTCCGCCTGTCAACGCTCTATCTAAAGCCCAATCTAAACTTGGATAGTCTATAACTAATTCAGGAGATTTATCGGTAATTGCTATCGCTAATTCTTCCGCCAACTTTTTAGCAAGATTTTCATCGTTATCGGTAACCACCAAAACCGACATACCCATCTCAGGAATATCCGCAGGCGCAAAACCGTGAGCAAAACTTGCGCTCAACACCCCTTTTTGCTCTCTCATCTTAAACGCTTTTTCATACAAAGGCTTGATAGAAGCGTCTTCCGTTGGGAAAAGCGGGAGAAGATAATCAACGCTTACATATTTCATTACTGGCTTAACCTTACCGTCTAAAGTATCAAGCATAACTTTTGAAACGGCTTTACCCGTTCTTGCGCAATCGGTATGCGGATAACAGTCGTAAGGAATTAAAACGTCTACGTATTTAGCCATTTTTTCGGTAACGTTTGCGTGAAGGTCAAGCGTTCCCATAAAAGGAACGTCATCACCAATAACTTCTCTTATCTTTTCGCTAATATCCCCTTCGGCGTCAAAGTGATTTTCCGCTACCATAGCGCCGTGAAAGTTAAAGAACACACCGTCAATCGGCAAGTTTTTATTAATAGTTTCTAAAACGCTATCTACAACGTAATTAAAAACGTCTTCCGTAACAGGACCGCTGGGCGGAGCAACCAAAGCAACGGTGGGAATAAGTTCAATATCGCTACGCTCTAAAACAGCGTCGACAAACCCACCGAGATCGGTATCGAGCCCGCGTTGAGAATCTATCATTTCTTGCCCAACTTGCCATCTGCAATTTTCAAACGCTAATCTATCTGCTTTTTTAGAGCAAAACGCATTGGTTTCGTGAGAAAAATGCGCAACTATAATCTTCTTCACAATTTACCTCACATAAATATTAAGGAAAATAACGCATACATTACTGGTATCGTAATTACGCATAGCGTATGCGATATAAGCGCCATTGACGCGCCCGTTTTAGTTTCTCCCCCAAACGCTGCGGGGAAAACTACCGTATTCATACCAAGCGGTGTTGCATAGGCGATAAGGGCAAGCCCCATCATATAAACGGGGGCTTTAGCAAGCCAGAGAAGCAACATAATTATGCTTGGAATTACAAATAATCTATAACCCGTTGCAAGATATACCTTTTTGTCGTTCAATATCTCTTTAACGTTATACCCTGCAATTACAAAACCCGTGAGCACCATGGCAATCGGCCCCAGGCAGTTACCTAAATTTTCAGCAGTTTTCATAAAGAATTCAGGCATAACGGTAGTGAGCCCCGTAAGACCGAAAATAATACCTATAAACATTGCAACCATAGGAACGTTAAAAAGGTTTTTGATAGGGCTACCCGTTCTATTTTCCTTTGGCGTTAAAATGGTGATTCCCCAAATGTAAATTAAAAACGACATTGGAAGCGTAAAGAGTTTATAATTAAAAAGCCCCTCTGCCCCAAATAACATTAAAACTACGGGGTCGCCAACGTAACCTAAGTTACCAAACATTAAAGCGTACTCATAAACTGAACGCTTGTATTCTTTCTTTTTTATAAAAACTTTTGCTAATAGTATTGCAAGCGGTAACGCAACGACTATTGCTAAAAGAGAATATAAAAGATATACCCACTTTTCCTTAATAGCATCAATCGTGCAATACTTTGAAAACGCCATAAACGAAAGGGCGGGCGCTAAGGCAAAGGTTAATAGTTTTGATAAAACTTTATCAGAACTTTCAGGTAAAATTTTAGTTTTTCTTAAAATAAAACCTATTATTATACAGATAAGCAACATAAGCATTGGCGTAAGCGTCGCCATAAAAACTTCAAACATTTTTCACCTTCAAATTAACGCGTTCATCTCGTCTAAAATCTTTTCCATATCGGAAACGAGTTTGAGTTGCGTTCTACATCTATATAAGTTTTGTTTGGGGTAATGAGTTTTGAAATAAGTATCGCCAGAAAGATAGTCGGCTAAAAATCTCATACCGCACTCTATCGTCATTAAAATTGACGAAAAGGCTAAATTTTCTTTTTCAACTTTAGTTATTCTATCGCCAAGCGCTTCCAAGAAACCTTTAAGGTAAATCTTGTAAAGATCAAAACGGAAATTTACTTTTGATAAATCTTTCTCGTCTTCTTCACAAGGGTTGCAACCAAACCTAATACTATCGCCAAAATCGTAGCAAATAGAACCCGGCATAATAGTATCAAGGTCGATAACCGCAACGGGCTTGCCCGTTTTATCATCGAGTAAAACGTTGTTGAGCTTAGTGTCGTTATGCGTAACCTTAAGTGGCATTTCTCCGCTTGAGAGCATATCTACGATTTTAGAATAATAACTCTCTCTCGCCTTGATAAACTCAATTTCTTCTTCACACTCTTTGGCTCTACCAAACTCGTCTTTGCTAAGCGCAGTCAAAAAGTCGTTATATCTCTTTTTAGTATCGTGGAAACGCGGTAAAATTTCATAAAGTTTACTTGCGTCAAATTCCGCTAAAAGATTGTTAAAGTTACCAAACGCCAAGGCGCTGTAATAAAAATCTTGAGGGTTTTGAACGGTTTGATAAGCAACCGTGTTTTCAATAAATATGTAAACTCTAAAATAATTATCATCGTCAAGCTTATAAAAACTCTTGCCGTCGATAGTCTTTATGATAGTTAAACTTTCTCTATCGGGGTCGCCACCGCGCTCTAATATTTTTTTGCGGTTAAACTCGGTTACGAGTTCAACGTTATTCATAAGTTTTTCAACGGGGTCAAAAAGTTTATGGTTGATTTTTTGAACGATATATCTCTTTTCTTTACCGCCTTGATTAAATACGGCTACGAAAGTTTGGTTGATATGCCCGTTACCATAAGGCTCGCAAGAAACGAGCGCCCCTTCAATTTTAAAGTTTTTAAGTAAAGATTCAAAGTTTATCATAATTTCTCCGATTTATTGTTCTTCTTTAATAAAATCATCCCTATAAGCAATATAAGTGGAAATACCGTTGCAAAAAATAAGCCTATTTTCATATCAAAACTACTTGAAATTAAACCTACCATCATAGGCCCTAACGAACACCCTACGTCCCCGCCGAGCGCAAGCATTGAAAACATTACCGTTCCGCCAGACTTAAACAATTTTCCGCCTAGTGAATACACGCCCGGCCAAGTAACTCCAAGAAATAATCCGCAAAGCGAAATACTAACAAGCGAGATAACCGCTATCGGAGATATAGCCGTTATTAAATAACACGCTATAAGCCCTATCGCGCAAACGACTATTAAACCGTAAAGCCTAAATCTATCTTTACTAAGCCCGTGTAGAAAACGAGAAAGGAACATAAAGAACGCAAAAGTGCTAGTTCCAACTAAATCGCCAACTGTTTTAGAAACGTTTAAGCCACTTTCAGTAAAGTAACTTATCCATTGGGCAATAGACTGCTCACAACCGCCGACCGCTATCATTAAGATAAATAAAATAATGAAAGTTTTGTTTTTGAATAAATCTCTTTTCCTTACCGTTTTATCATCGCCAACGGGCGGGATAATAGGGCAAAAAGTAAATAAAACTATCTCTATAATTGGAATTAGCGTTATGAAAAGCGCTAAATATGCCCAATTTTCAATTCCAAACACGATAAAAAACGCCGTGGATATAAGTATTACGATTAAATGACCAAGCGCGTAAAACGAGTGGAGAAAACTCATTTTAGACTCTTTGTTTTCAAACGGCAACGCCTCGATTATTGGGCTTAGTAAAACTTCTGAAAGACCGCTTCCTACCGCCATTAAAGTTACCGAAATTATAACGCCTATAAATATTTGAATATATCCACTAAAAATGCTTGGGGTTACCGCAAGAAATATTAAACCGAAACCTGCAGACGCCCCCGAAATTATCGTAGACGCTCTATGCCCCACTCTTAAAATAAGCGTTGACGAAAAATAATCAACAAGTATTTGAAGCAAAAAGTTATACGCTATTACTATTGAAATAAGATAAAGGGGTATTTTATACGCCGTTACGAAATAGACGAAAAGAAGCGGTAAAAAATTATTCATTATCGCTTGCACAATATAACCTATTGAACACGCGGTTAAAGTTACGTTATAACGCTTACTCATATCTAACCTTCATCTATTTGTTTTTATAAAAACAATTATATTCCTTTTGTCAAATTTTAGCAACTAAATTAACAAAAATATTAGCGCTTGCATACAATAATAATGGCTTTATAAGCCAAAGGAAATATCCAATGTGTTTATTTTGTAACAACTGTAATAACAGGTGTAACGGTTTTAATAATTGTAGCAACACAACTAATTGCCCTAATAGAGTAATAGTAGGTCCTCAAGGTCCTATCGGCCCACGCGGTCCGGTTGGCCCTACTGGTCCTCAAGGGTTGACTGGTCCGCAAGGTCCCGTCGGTGCAACGGGCGCTATCGGTCCTCAAGGTCCCGCTGGCGCAACTGGTGCTACCGGTCCTCAAGGTCCTGTCGGCGCAACTGGTGCTACCGGTCCTCAAGGTCCAGTTGGCGCAACGGGTGCTACCGGCCCTCAAGGTCCCGTCGGTCCGCAAGGCACTTCACAAGCACTATTTGCCGAAGGTAGCGCCACTACGGTTACTGCGGGTACGGTTGCCCCGATTACCTTATCTGAAGACACCCCTTTAAGTTCTATGACTGTTGGCGGAAACGCCGTTACTTTAACTGAAGCGGGATATTATTTAGTAAGTTATTTCGTAAGCGGTACGGCAACGGACGTTGCGTTTTCTCTCAATCAAAACGGCGCGATTATCTCCACAGTAGTAAATTCGAACGGGGATAGCGAAAGCCTATCGAGAACGGTTTTAGTAAACGCAAGCGCTGGCGATATTTTAACTCTCTCTAATTCAAGCGCAACAGACTTATCTACAAGCGATTACGGAATAACCGTATTAAAAGTTGCTTAAAATCAAAAATTAAGGCAACGAAAAGCACGCAAAAATTTTTGCGTGCTTTTTTAACGTAAAAACATCTTTTCACTTAAATAATATAATCTAATATTGAAATTTTAGAATAACAAATACTTCTTCTATCAGCAAAAACATCCGCCCCCGTATACTTATTTATATGTGGCGTTAAATAAAAAACGTAACCAATTATAAGGTCTTTAATTATAGAGTTAACATCTGTTTTATAATACAATTCTTCTAGTCGTGTTTTATAAATAGGATTTTCATCAATAAAAGCATTTATAACATTTTTTGCTATTTCATAATTACTTTTTCTAATCTCTGTTTTTAAGTTGCAATTAGAAAAACAAACTTTAATTGGCAATACCTTTGAAAGTTCAACATATAAGTCCCCAACTAAAAATTCCGCAATCTCAACAGTAGGATATAAGTAATTAACAAGTTTTTCTTTTCTCGACCTATCCAAAATCACACCAATACAAGAATTAATTGTTTTTTGTTATATATTACACAAGTATTTCTTGTTTGTCAAGACAAAAGAAAGAATTTCTTGTAAATTTTTTCTTGTATAAGGGGATTTATAATGAATAGATTAAGAGAACTTAGAACAAGTAAACGTTTAACTCAAAAAGAAGTTGCTATAGCAATAGGCGTAAGCCCGCAATCATACGGATATTACGAAAATGAAATTAATAAACCTGACCCTGACACTTTAATAAAACTTGCCAACTTTTTTAATTGCAGTATAGATTATATTTTATTTAGAGAAAACGATTATGGCATTATTGAAAACGGCAAATCTAACTTAACCGAAAAACAAAGTAAGTTATTAAGTTCGTTTGATTTGCTTTCAAACGATGATCAAAACAAAGTTTTAGGTTATATAAAGGCACTTGAAAAATAATAACGAAAAGCACGCAAAAATTTTTGCGTGCTTTTTTAGTAGCTCAAAGTTTAGTTGTATATTTTAAGCCGTTAGAAGCAAGCAAGACAAGGCTCGCGAGAGAGATAGGCGATGCAAACAACGGATTAATTTAAGACGTCAAAAACAAGTTAGGCGAGGCTCGACAGCAATCTCGTTGGGCGTAATAGACCTTTTTCGGTCATTACGGTCACGAGTTGACGGCAGAAACAAAGCATAACGCAGTAAATAACGGCTTAATTTAAGACGTTAGTTACAAGTTAGGCAAGGCTCGACGGCAAGTTATCGGGTACAATAGACCTATGCGGTCATTGTAATCGTAACTTGACGGCAGTAAACGAAGCCTAACGAAGTAAATAACGGCTTAAAGGAGAAAGAGTTCTATAACAGGAGTTATTGCCTGCGGTTGAACTACGGGAAGTTCAAACATAACGTAATCGCCTTTTTGCTTGTATAATACTTCACTACCATCGTGAAGGAATTGAGCGTAATCAATTTTAGATATATCACACTTAAACGGTAAAGTTTTGAAGGGGTAATCTATAAAGTGAATATATAAACGCTTTCCGTCTTCAGATTGAGTAAGGCAAGTTCCTTCAGGAGCAACGAACTCGGGTTCTGCCATAGTACAGCCGTAGATAGAACGAGAATTGAATTTCATCCAATCAGCGTAAGCCTTCAAAGCGTTATCCGCTCTATAATCGAATAAACCTCTTGACGTTGGGCCTACGTTCATAAGCAAGTTTCCGCCGCACGCTACCGTTTTAACAAGCGTATCAACAAGCATTTTGCTTGATTTCCAAGTAGTTTCATCTCTAAAATAACCCCAAGAACCAGAGAAGGTATGACAAACTTCCCAAGTTAAGTATTCGCCTGTTTCGGGATGAGTAGGCCATTTCATAGTGGCGGTTTGTTCTGGAGTAACGGTATCCCCCTCAATTCCTAAACGATTGTTGATAACGATATCGGGTTGAAGTTCCCTTATGAGTTTCATAAGTTTTTCAGATTCCCAATCTTGTTTATCCTTGCCACCGTCAGACTGCATCCACGGTTTTTTATTCGGGTCTGGCGGAGGATTGCCCTTATCAAAAGCAAGCATATCAACTGCGTTATACTTATCGGCAGGATAAGAAAAGTCAAACCAAATAACGTCAATTTTACCGTAGTTAGTTAAAAGTTCGGTAACTTGATTGCGCATATATTCAGCGTACTTTTTAACGTCTCTACCCTTATCCATTTGCTCGCCGTCTTCACGGCGCGGATGTATAACGTCAATGGGGAATTCGGGATGATGCCAGTCTATAAGCGAATAGTAAAAACCTACTTTTAGTCCTTCGGCTCTAAACGCTTCAACGTACTCTTTAACTATATCTTTACCATAAGGGGTGTTAGTAACTTTATAATCGGTAAACTTACTGTCAAAAAGGCAGAAACCTTCGTGGTGCTTGGTAGTTAAAACAGCGTATTTCATACCTGCTTCTTTAGCCTTTCTCGCCCACTCTTTACAATCTATCAAGTCGGGGTTAAAATGCTCAAAATACTTGTCGTATTTTTCTTCGGGTATTCTTTCCATAGTTTTAATCCACTCGTGGCGAGCGGGTAAAGAATAAAGCCCAAAGTGAATAAACATACCAAATCTATCGTAAACCATCCAGTCGGTATTCCCAGCGGTTTTTCTTCTTTTATAAGAACTCATAATTACTCCTTAAAAGTCTTTTTACTTTTAAGTAAAGTTTAGCATATATTTTTTCTAAAATCAATAAAAGCGTAAGAAAATCTTACGCTTTTTGATTATTTTATAAGTTGCAATACGTCTACAAGCACGCTAAAACCTAAAAGCAAAATTAAGCCTATCGCGTGAATAATTCCTTCAACTTTTCTATTGAGCGGTTTCTTCCTAATCCACTCTATCGTCGCAAACACCACTCTACTACCGTCAAGCGCTGGGATGGGCAAAAGATTAAACACGGCAAGGTTGATGCCGATAAACCCAAGCATTTCCAAAAAGTAGTTAAACCCACCAACTTTGATTGCCTCGGCGGTTATGCCTATTGTAGTTATAGTTCCACCCATAGCGTTAATGCCGAGTTTTCCTGTTAAAAGTTGACCTAAAGTCTTAAAAATAGTTCCGCCAACCGATACGGAATATTGAAGCCCACGCTCAACCGTTTCAAAAAAAGAAAATTTTACGTTTTTAGTAGCGTATTTAAGCATGGTTTTAGTAGCGGGAATACCAAGTTCAATTAAAATTTCACTATCACTTAAAGTTGAAAAATCTTTAGTTATTTCGATAGATTGTTCACGCCTATCATTACCGCCAGCGGAATAGTAAAAAATGAGATTGTCGCCAACTTTTAAGGTCCTAGCGTAATTAATCAAATCGCTTGCGTAAAAAATTCTGCTCGAATCTTCATAAGTTTCGTTATCTTTTACTCGTAAAAGATAAAAACCGTTAAGTTCTCCGCCTTCGATCTTTTCGATAGTTGAAATTCCAAGCGCTGTAAACGCTGAAAAACTATCGGTCAAATTCTTTGAGTCAACGTCGTTTCTAAGCCTAACCTTTCTCGTAAAATTTTCGCCGTTGTTTTGAACTTTTATAGATACTACGTCGCCTTTATTTTTTCCATCTAACGCATCTATAATATCGGTAGCCATAAACACGTTTATGCCGTCTATTTCAAGTATAATATCGTCGTTTTGAAGGGTATAACCTATAAATTCCGAATCGCTAATTGGTTTTATATCGTAGGTGTTGATTGAAAGTTGGCCGTAAATTCCAATAGATAACGTAAGCACTATTATCCCTAAAATAAGGTTCATAAACGCGCCCGACACTAAAACTATAATCCTTTGCCAAGCAGGTTTAGAATTAAACGAACCTTCAATTTCACTTTCTTCGTCTTCCCCTTCAAAGGCGCAGTAACCACCTAAAGGAAGCGCCCTTATTGAAAAAACTTCGTCTGAATTTTTATGTTTTTTCTTAAAAATTGCAGGGCCCATACCGATTGCAAATTCGTTAATTTTGAACTTGAAAATCTTGCCTGCTATATAATGACCAAGTTCGTGAATGGAAATCATTATCAAAAGTATAACGAGCGCAAGTAGTATTGAAAAAATCGTACTAAACACGCTTGATACGGATAATAAATTCGTCATTATTAACTCCTATAAATTTCATCTACTATTATGCGTGATAATTTATCAACGTATTCAAGGTTTTCAAAGGTAACGGGCATATTATCCATCTTTTCTAAAACCTTTTCAAGATAAACTGAAATATCGGTGTATTTGATTTTTCCTTGTAAGAAAAGTTCCACCACTCTCTCATCTGCCCCAGATACCGCGCAAGGATAAATTCCACCTAACGAAATAGCTTTGTCAACAATATCGAAACAGGGATATCTATTTTTATCAACTTCACTAAAATTAAGCGTTTTGCCGTAAAGGTTTAACGCGTTGTTTTCAATGGGAAGCCTTTCAGGATAAGTGAGCGCAAGTTGAATAGGAAGTTCCATTGACGGAACGCCCATTTGAGAAATTATAGCCCCATCGTCAAACTCAACGAGCGAGTGAACTATACTTTCGGGATGAACCACAACTTTAATATCTTCACGGCGAGCATTAAAAAGCCACATCGCCTCAATTACTTCAAAGCCCTTGTTTACCATAGTAGCGCAATCAACCGTGATTTTTTTACCCATATTCCAGTTGGGGTGCATAAGCGCGTCGCTTGCGGTAACGTTACCAAGATTTTCAATAGGAACGTTTCTAAGCGCCCCGCCCGACGCCGTTATAAGTAAGTTTTTGAACTTTTTGTTTGGGTTAAAGTTAAGCGATTGCCATAACGCCGAGTGCTCGCTATCAACGGGTATAATTTCCACCCCCGCTTTTTTTGCCATAGGCATAATGAGCGAACCACCCGCAACGAGCGTTTCCTTATTTGCTAAAGCAACGTTCTTTTTGAGCTCGATAGCGTATTTTACCGCTTTGAGCCCCGCAAAACCCATAACCGCATCAAAAACTACGTCGGCATCTTCTAAAACGGCGTGCAAAAGAGCGTTTTCGCCATAGTAAAATTCCGTTTCTTTAGGAAGTTCTTTGATTGCCGAAAGATTTTCGGGGTTGGTTAGCGTTGCAACCTTGGGCTTAAACTCGTTTACTTGCTCCGAAAACAAAACGGCGTTTGAACCCGCCGCTAATGAAATTATTTTGAATTTATCGGGGTATCTTCTAACAACGGAAAGAACTTGCCTTCCTATCGAGCCGGTACTGCCGAGTAGTGAAATTTTAATCATATATTTATTATATCCTTAAAATTTTATAAAAATGAATAAAAAAGGAAAACGGCAAGCGCGGTAAACATAAGCCCGTCAACTCTATCGAGTATTCCGCCGTGCCCAGGTAAAAGCGTGCCCATATCTTTAATATCAAGCCCACGTTTGAGATAACTTTCAAACAAATCTCCAACCTGTGTAACTATACTGAAAACCATTCCCGTCATTATAATATAAATAACCACGGTTATTTTATCGTAGGCGATAAACGGATTAATTTTTAATAACGTAAAAACGTAATAGGTTAAAAGCCCACCGAGTATTGAACCAATAACGCCACCGATAGCACCGCTAATAGTTTTGTTGGGGCTAATAGTCGGGCAAAGTTTTTTACCTTTGAACTTCGAGCCTATTAAATACGCCATAGTATCGGACGAGTACGCGCTCGCAAATACTAAAATAAGAGCAAAGAGTGAGAACTTGCCAATATGATTTACAAGCGTAAGCGATAATAAAATTAAAGTTGGATATATAAGCGAAAGAATAAAATATCCAAGTTTATCTATGGTTGAATCTTTAATAAATACTGAAATTATCAAAGCAAAGGCAATGAAAGTTAAAATGAATAATAAAAGATAATTACTTAAAAACACGTTAAAAGGTATTACCGCAAGCGAAAACACTATTGATAATATCTTTTGAGTTTTAGTTATTCTATCGCCAAGCGCCTTGGTGAGTTCTATTGCGCCCATTACGGATAATATAAGTGCGAACAAGTCGAAAAATCTTATATCAATCGTTCTGAGTATAAAGGCGATTGCCGTGGCAATTACTACCACCGCGCCTGTTAAAGTTCTTTTAAGCATAATTAAAGTTTTCCAAATCTTCTGTTTCTTAAAGCGTAACTATTTATCGCTTTTTCAACTTCTTCTTCGTTAAAATCAGGCCACAAAACGTCGGTAAAATAAAATTCGGCGTAGGCTGATTGCCAAAGGAAAAAGTTGCTTATTCTCTGCTCCCCACTTGTTCTTACAACTAAATCAATAGGCGGAATATGTTTAGTATAAAGATATTTTTCAAACTCGCTTTCCGTAACGCTTGATAAATTATCTTTAATAATAGCGTTTACGGCTGTTAAAATTTCTTGTTTTGCACCGTAATTGATTGCAATGTTTAATACCTTTGAAAAATTAGCGGTTGCATTTTCAACTTCTACTATTTTTTCGTTTAAGTTTTCACTTAAGCGAGTTCTATCACCCGAGATAATAAGCTTAATCTCGTTAGTGAGCAAGGTCTTTTTATATTTTACCAAAAACTTTTCAAGAAGGTCCATAATAGCGCCAACTTCTTGCTCTGGGCGCGCCCAGTTTTCAGTAGAAAATGCGTAAAGGCTTATACATTCTACCCCTAACTTAAAGCAAGCGGAAACGACTTTTTCTACGTTTTCCGCTCCTTTTTTATGCCCGAAGTTTCTCGGTTTATTCCTTTGTTTTGCCCAACGCCCGTTGCCGTCCATTATAAACCCAACGTGGCGTGGGATTGATGATTTTTCTGCCATATTATAAAGTTAAAAGGTCTTTTTCCTTATCGGCAATAACCTTATCAACCGCTTCAACGGTTTTAGCGGTGAGTTTTTCAACGGTTGATTCATATTCAGCGTATTGATCTTCGGTTATATCTTTGTTAGTTTTAAGTTTCTTAAATTGATCTAAAACGTCTCTTCTAATGTTGCGGATTGCAACTTTACCGTCTTCGCCCATCTTTTTAACTTGCTTAACAAGTTCTTTACGACGTTCTTCAGTAAGCAACGGGAATACAAGCCTTATAACGTTACCGTCGTTAGTGGGGTTGATGCCAAGGTTTGAAAGTTGAATAGCCTTTTCAACAGACTTCAAAAGAGATTTATCCCAAGGTGAAATCATTAAACATTGAGCGTCAACAACCGAAATGTTACCAATTTGGTTGATAGGGCTCATAGAGCCGTACGCTTCAACTTGAATTTTATCTAAAATATGAGGGTTTGCTCTACCCGCTCTAATTTGAAGAACGTTTGATTTTAACACGTCAAGCGACGTTTGCATTCTTTCTTCACATTCCATTTCCATCATCTCTAAAGTTTCGAGTTCAATAGCCATAATAATCTCCTTGTATTAGCTTCAATATTATTTATTATCTATATTGTATTATAAACTTTGCTTTTTGTAAAGAATTTTTTTAATTATTAATTAAAAAGCCATAGTTTTCTCACTACGGCTTTGCCATCTATGCAATACAAAAAAATATGCACGAAAAACGCCCCAACCGTTTAACAGTAGGGGCGTTTTAATATCAACGTTATTTTATATCTCTCGCTTGCTCGTTAATTAAAATTATCTTATCCAGGTTCCAAGTGAATCGTCCCCGTTTACCGCTCTAACGAGAGAATTTTCTTCATCTAAGCCGAAAGCAAAAATCGGAGTTTTATTTTCTTTGCAGATGGCAACTGCAGCCGTGTCCATCGCCTTTAATTCTTGACTTATAAAGTCAAGATACTTAATTTCAGAATACTTTTTAGCGTTGGGGTTAGCCTTTGGATCACTATCGTAAACCCCGTCAACGTTCTTTGCAAGAAGAATAACTTCCGCGCCGATTTCAGCCGCTCTTAAAGCAACTGCGGTATCCGTTGAGAAGAAAGGGTTGCCCGTTCCGCAAGCAAAAATTACGATTCTACCTTTATCAAGATGAGAGTTTGCTTTTCTTGCAATGTAAGGTTCAGCAACTCTTGTGATAGTTAATGCGGTTTGAACTCTTGTTGGAACGCCACGGCGTTCAATCGCATCTTGAAGAGCAAGGGCGTTTATTACCGTTGCAAGCATACCCATGTGATCTGCAGTTGCTCTATCCATTTCCGTACCCTGTCTACCACGCCAGAAATTACCACCGCCAACTACGATACCTATTTGAACGCCAAGATTGTGAACGGCTGTAATTTGATCAACCACTCTATCAAGCACGGCTTGATCAAAACCCATACCCTTTTCGCCTGCTAACGCTTCGCCACTAATTTTTATAATAACTCTTTTATATTTAGTCATCGTTTTCTCCTAAATTTTATTTCACGCTTTGTCACAATTTATGATTGATTTTAAGCGAGCGTATCAAACGCAAGTAAGACACGGCAAAGCCCGAAGGCAATACTCCTTTGTCTTGTCGAGAGGCTTTAACACAGTATTACGAAGTGTTTCATGCGCTCGATAATCAATTATAGGTTGTGACAGAGCTTTATTATACTTTCTTATATTATATAACCGATTTTAACGCCTGTCAATGCGCAAAAAAAAGGAACTTAAAACAAAGTTCCTTTTTATGTGCAAATTATTTCTTCATTGCTTCAACTTGTTCAGCAACAGCGTCTGCCAAGTTTTCTTGCTTCTTTTGTAAACCTTCGCCCATTTCGTAACGAACGAATCTTCTAACTGAAATCTTTTCACCGATAGTAGCGGTAGCTTCAGCAACTAATTGTTCGATAGTCTTATCTGGATCTTTAACGAATTGTTGGCAAAGTAAGCAGTTGTCTTTGTAGAAAGTTTTAATTCTACCTTCAACCATTCTATCAACGATGTTAGCGGGCTTGCCTTCTTCGATAGCTTGAGCGCGTAAAATTTCTTTTTCCTTTTCAATTGCTTCGGCAGGAACTTCTTCTACTGAAACGTAAGAAGGGTTAGCTGCTGCAATGTGAAGAGCGATATCGTGAACTAAGTTTTTGAATTGATCGCCACGAGAAACGAAGTCAGTTTCACAGTTAACTTCAAGTAATACGCCTACTCTACCGCCCATGTGAATATAACTTTCAACAAGACCTTCAGCTGCGATTCTACCTGCTTTCTTAGCTGCTTTTGCAATACCCTTTTCTCTTAAATAATCAACGGCTTTATCCATATCGCCGTTAGTTTCAACGAGTGCGTTTTTACAATCCATCATACCTGCGCCCGTTCTTTCACGGAGCATCTTAACGTCATTTGCTGTAAAACTCATTTTAATTCTCCTTATTATTCTGCTTTTTCTTCAACTGCTTCCATCGTTACTTCTTCTTGAGCTTCTTCAACGTCGTGCTTAACAGCATCAGCGCCTTGGTTAGCTTCAATAACAGCGTCAGCAATAATAGATGCGATAAGTTTAACCGCTCTAATAGCATCGTCGTTACCAGGGATAACGTAATCAACGTTATCAGGATCACAGTTAGTATCAGTAATAGCAACTACGGGGATGCCGAGTTTCTTTGCTTCTTTGATAGCGATTTCTTCACTGTGCGGATCAACTACGAAGAGCGCGCCTGGAAGAGTGTGCATATCTCTAATACCGCCGAGAACGGTTTGAAGTTTTTCTCTTTCAAGTTTAAGCTTGATAACTTCTTTCTTAGGAAGAAGGTCGAATTCGCCTGCTTTTTCCATAGCGTCAAGCTTATTAAGTCTGTCAACTCTTGAACGAATAGTCTTAAAGTTAGTAAGAGTACCGCCAAGCCATCTAGCGTTGATGAAGTATTGACCGCATCTTTCAGCTTCTTGAGCGATAGCTTCTTGGGCTTGTTTCTTAGTGCCTACGAATAAAATAGACTTGCCAGCTTTAGCAACTTCTACAACGAACTTGTAAGCCTTTTCAATTTCTTCTACGGTAAGAGCCAAGTCAACGATATGAATATTGTTTCTTGAACCGTAAATGTACTTTTTCATTTTGGGGTTCCATCTAGAAGTTTGGTGGCCAAAATGAACGCCTGCTTCGAGCAATTGTTTCATTGAACATACTGCCATAATTAAATCCTCCGTTTATTCCTCCCGATAAAAGTTTTACCCGATTTTATCCCGCATGAAAAGTGAAATTTACAGGACAACGAAGTCGGCTTTTATTCGGTGTGAATTTTTCGTGCTTGTTTATATTAACACATTTTTTACTATTTGTAAACTTTTTTAAGCTATATTTTTATAAAAAAATACCCGACGGCAAATAACCGTCGGGAAATTATTTTTTATTCTTTAGCGTTTCTCTTTTGCATGAACTTGATAAAAATTACAAAACCTACGAAAAGTACGAGAGCAATAGCCCACATAATAAGAGCCGTGAGCGCCGAACCAAGCGTAGAAATGAAACCTGCTATAGCGTATACGATAAACGCAATAATAGCAATCGTGCCAGCGTAAGGAAGTTGAGTTTTAACGTGGTCAACGTGGTTACAGTTACCACCGGTAGACGCTAAAATCGTAGTATCTGATATAGGAGATACGTGGTCGCCGAATACCGCACCGCCGAGCGTTGCAGACATAGTAAGGATAACCATCGTTCCGCTACCGCCAAGAAGCGTTACCGCAATAGGAACGAGTACACCGAACGTTCCCCAAGAAGTTCCCGTAGAGAAAGCAATACCGCAAGCTAAAATGAAGAAGATTGCAGGGAATAAAGATCTAACTGCTTCTGGGATTTTTTCCATATTGGTTTGAACGAAAGCTTGAGCATCAAGATATCCGCCCTTTGCGCCCATAATACCAGAAATAGTCCAAGCAAACGTTAAAATTAAGATTGCAGGAACCATGGTCTTAAAGCCTTGAGTGAAACTTTCAGTAATTTCCTTGAAAGAAACTACTTTATCTACGATGTAGTAAATTGAAACGATAACGAGCGCAATAGTAGAACCGATTGCAAGAGAAGTGCCCGCGTCACAGTTACTAAACGCTTCGATTACGTTTGAAGATTGAACTGCCGTGCCATAACCTGCAGAAGTAAGTTCTGTGTATAACGCAATTGTTTCTCCTCCCGTTACTTGAGTTGGCAAGTTGATAAACAATTCGATTTGATCAAGAGAATTTACAAGATAGTAATAATCTAAACCATCGGCTTGAGTACCCAAAGTAACTCCAGCACTAGTAAGGGTTTCTATAACGGATTGGTTGTTATTGAGAGTTAAAGCAATTCCACTATCGGTAACTATAGAACTAATAACGTCGCTATTAGCAAATCCAAGTTCTAACGCTGAACCCCAATCGTAGAAGTAACCAGAATAAATCATACCGCCGATACAACAAGCGATTAAGATTATAACCGGAACGATTAAGTGGCGAACTTTACCTTTTACGTTTGCTACGATAGACTTATCTTCATCAGTAGGAAGATCAGTTT
>JAZRSR010000037.1:0-2323 GCA_045651665.1 Christensenellaceae bacterium | reverse complement strand
AGGACTTAGTTATGCAAGATATAGCAAAAATAATGATGGGGTTAGTTCGCTATGAATTTGGTGAAGAATTAACCCAAGAAATTAAAAATTCAATAACGGGTAAAAATTTGCCTTTAATTTACGACCTTGCAAAGAAACACGATATAGTTCATCTCGTTGCGGATGCGTTGCTTAAAAATCAAATGCTCCCAGAAGGCACTATTGCTTTTGATCGCTTTTCTCACGAGAGAAATTTGGCGATTCTTCGCTATGAACAAATAAAACACGAATTTGACGATATTTGTAAAACTTTTGAAGAAGCAAAAATCGTTTTTATTCCACTTAAAGGTTCAATTACTCGTGAGTATTACCCTGAACCTTGGATGAGAACGAGTTGTGATATTGACGTTTATATAAATCCTATTGATTTAGATAAGGCCGTTGACGTGCTCGTTCAAAAACTTGAATATAAATTTGATTTCAAAAGAGAGCACGACGCAATCTTAACTTCTCCAAGTGGAGTTCCCGTAGAACTTAGATATAACCCAAGTTCTGCAACCGATAAAGCAAAACCTATAATATTAAAAGCGTTAAAAGACGTTGCTGACAATAATGTTTTTAATCAAAAATTAAAAGATGATGCTTTTTATTTTTACCATATTGAACACATGGCAGGGCATTTTGCAATCGGCGGATGTGGCGTTAGGTTCTTTTTAGACGCGTGGATACTTAACAAGGCGTTAAAATTTGGCGGGCAAAAAGAAATTTACTTAATAGATTCCGGGTTGGACGTTTTTGAAAAGAACGCTATTAAAACTGCTGAATACTGGTTTAACTGTGGCGAAAGCAATGCTATCGTTAGCGAAATGGAAGAATACGTTTTATCTTCTGGAATTTATGGAACGATGGAAAATCGCGTTGCTATAGACACTAAAAAGCAAGGCAAACTAAAATTTATTTTTTCGCGTATCTTTTTGCCGTATAACGTTATAAAAATGCATTATCCTATTTTACAAAAATGCCCGATACTCCTTCCTTTTTATCAAGTTAAAAGGTGGTTTAATTTATTAAATAAAAATAGACGCGAAAAATCCATTAACGAACTTAAAGAAGCAACGGAAATTAACGACCAAAAGCAAAATAAAATAGACAGTTTAATGAAAAATCTTAAATTGCGTTAAAACTTAAAATTTAGTATAAAATAAATTGCAAAATAAAAAAAATTAAGTATAATAGTAGTATTATGATATGTAACGACGTGTTGCAGGCGATCGGGCACACCCCGATAATTCGCCTTAATAAAATGGTAGATAGCGATAGCGCTGAAATTTTAGTTAAGTTCGAAGGGCTTAACGTTGGTGGTTCTATAAAAACTAGAACGGCTTACAATATGATTTGCGACGCTGAAAAAAAAGGTATTATTACAAAAGACACTATAATCGTTGAACCAACGAGCGGTAATCAAGGAATAGGTCTTTCTTTAGTAGGCGCTGTTAGGGGATATAAAACGATAATTATTATGCCGGATTCCGTTAGTGAAGAAAGAAGAAAAATCGTTCGCCACTACGGTGCGGAAGTAATTCTCGTTCACGACGATGGTAATATTGGGGACTGTATTGATAGGTGTTTGAAAATTGCTGTAGATATGGCCAAAAACGATAAAAATGTTTTTGTTCCTCAACAGTTTGAAAACCCTGCAAACCCTATGGTTCATCGCCATCATACTGGCCTTGAAATTTTAGAGCAAGTTGCAGGCCCAATTCACGGTTTTTGTTCGGGTATTGGAACGGGCGGAACTATAACGGGTATAGGCGAAGTGTTAAAGGCTCAAAACCCAGATATTAAAATTTGGGCAGTTGAACCTGAAAATGCTGCAATCTTGGCTGGTGGAACTATAAGCACTCATATTCAAATGGGTATAGGCGACGGTTTAATTCCACCAGTACTCAACACTAAAATTTACGAAGATATTTGCATTATCACCGATGAAGAAGCGCTTCAAACGAGTAAAGATTTAGCAAGGCTTGAAGGTATAATGTGCGGAATATCTTCTGGAACAAACGTAGCGGCGGCTAAAAAACTTGCAAAAGTTTTAGGTAAAGGAAAAACGGTTGTAACCGTTCTTCCAGACACCGCTGAAAGGTATTTTTCAACGCCACTTTTTGATGGAGAGTAAATGGCAAAATAAAATGCGCAGCAGTTGTGATGTGAACCCAAAAGTTTAGACAAAAAATTAAATTAAATATATTGGAATTGAGTTCGGTATTTTACCGGACTCATTTTCAATTTTAAAGATATTCTTTCGTTGTTGTAATAGTTAATATATTCGTGTAGCTTTTGTATG
>JAZRSR010000036.1:0-27812 GCA_045651665.1 Christensenellaceae bacterium | reverse complement strand
TATCTCTTACGGCGCGCAATCTCCGACCAAGTTTATTATAGCAATATCTCTTTTTATCCTAGCGTTTACCTTTAGGTTAACGCTTGATTTATTTTGCGTGTTGCGACGCCGAACCAAAGGTCAGGAGTTCATTCACTTTAGTAGGGTGTGGCACCCTCTTACGGCGCGCAATTAAAAAATGCAACTCGCTTGAGTTGCATTTTTTTATTATTTAGTTCCGAACAATCTATCGCCCGCGTCACCAAGACCAGGTAAGATATAAGCGTGTTCGTTAAGTTGACGGTCAAGCGTTGAAACGTAAATTTGAACGTCAGGATGAGTTTCGGCTACCTTGCTAACGCCTTCCGGAGCGCCGATAATAGCCATAAACTTAATCTTCTTGCATCCACGTTCTTTTAAGAGTTTAATAGCGTCACAAGCGCTACCACCGGTTGCAAGCATCGGGTCAACGACTAAGCAAAGTTTATCTTCGATACCGTCTGGAAGTTTGCAGTAATATTCCTTTGGTTCAAAGGTTTCTTCATCTCTATACATACCGACGTGGCCTACCTTTGCCGTTGGGAATAAAACGTGAATACCGTTTACCATACCTAAACCTGCTCTTA
Organism: Christensenellaceae bacterium; assembly: GCA_045651665.1. Lineage (GTDB taxonomy): Bacteria > Bacillota > Clostridia > Christensenellales > Borkfalkiaceae > HGM11412. The sequence goes on along the minus strand of JAZRSR010000036.1, from coordinate 27,207 downwards.
AAATGGGGATAATTGCAATAGCGTTATCACAAACCATTTCTTGCTCACAAGTTTCAAGGGGCGTTTTAACCATCTTCTTTTCAGTTGGAACGTCTTCCCTTAAACTTTCGTAAGTCATAAGCGTAGTTATTTCTTCAACGAGTTCACGGAACTCTTTCATTGAAGTTTCTTCATTTCTAAGAATTGCTATTTTATGACGGATAAGCGGGTGATCGAATATTACAACATTTTTATAATCTTTCATTTTACTTTTCACAACCTTCTTCACAAGTTTCTTCAACGCAAGCGTCGCATGGAGACTTGTCTGCCGCTGCGGTTACGAGTGATTCTTCTTCAGCATCGCCTTCTCTCTTTTCAATTTTGCCAAGAATAAAGTTAGTGATGATACCTAAAATTAACGCAGTTGCAATAGGAGTTACGGTAATAACGTTTGCAAAACCAGCGTCTACGTAAGAAGGAACACCTGCTGAACTTACTACCCAAGCCATTGCTCTTTCCATTGAGTAAGGAATTTGAATTGATAAACCACCGATACCGGCAATTAAGATTGCAGATACTACGAAAAGGTTTCTATTCTTGTTAAGATCGATATCTTTGAACATTTTAAGACCAGATACTGCGATAAAGCCGTATAGAGTAAGACAAACGCCACCCATTACGCAACTAGGAATAGTTCTTAAAAGAGCCATTATCGGGCTAACGAAAGAAAGACCAATACACATAATTGCTGCGGTTAAAATAGTGTAAACTGAAGCGTTTTTAGTAATTGCAACGCAACCTACTGATTCGCCGTAAGTTGTGTTCGGGCAAACACCGAAGATAGTACCTGCGATTGAACCAATACCGTCACCAAGTAAAGTTCTCTTTAAGCCTGGTTCTTTAATAAGGTCTTTGCCGATAATTGAAGAAAGGTTCTTGTGGTCAGCAATGTGTTCTGCAAATACTACGAAAGCAACGGGAAGGAAAGCAATAGCAATTTCAGCAACGGCGCCACCGTCGATATTGAAAGTACCGTTAGCGATTTCTTTAATACCACCGATAAGAGCAAATTCAGGATAGTTCAAAATAGCGGTAAAGCCTACGAAAGAACCGTCTGCATTTACGAAGTTGCTAATAAGAGGTTGGAAATTGATAATCATAAGGTAATCAGCATCAGCAAGGTAACCGATAGCAGTAAAGATAGCGGCAACTAAGTAACCTGCGCCAATACCGATAATGAAAGGAATAAGTTTCATCATCTTGAACTTCTTTTGAGTTGAACAAATAACGATAGTTAAGAAAGCAACTAAACCGCAAAGTAAACCAACGAGGTTGTATCCACCGTTTTGAACTGAAGCGCTTGCCTTTACCATATCGCCCATAGCGTTAACAGCAAGTGATAAACCGATTAACGCAACGGTAGGTCCAATAATTACCGGGGGCATAAGTTTTGATACCCAGTTAGTACCTACAAAGTGAATTACGATTGCGATTACAACGTAAACTAAACCTGCAAATATTGAACCTAAGATAATACCACAGTAACCGTATGCAACGGCGGTAAATAAACTTGATAAGAACGCAAACGAACTTCCCAAGAATACAGGGCTCTTAAACTTAGTTAACAATAAATACACTATAGTACCGATACCTGCGCCTAAAAGAGCGGCGGGAATATATGCGGGTAAACCGATAATGGTTGGAACTGCTATCGTTGCAGCCATGATTGCAAGTACTTGCTGAAGCGCAAATACCAAGAGTTTGCCAAACGACGGTTTGTCAGATACGTCGTAAATAAGACCTACTTTGTTCATTTTTAACTTCTTCCTTTGAATTTTTTATTAAAGATTAAAATCTCCTTTAATATTTTATCACACGCGCACACGCATTTCAAGTGCATTTTGAAAATTTAAGCCAAATAAATATTAAAACTTTGAAAAATGAACATCAAACTCGTTATATAGTCCATTTATTTTATTTTTTTATAATTTATATGTGATAAAATTAAATCGTGCATTATATAACACGCTAAAAATTTAGTAGAAGGAGAACTTATTATGAAATACGTTCACAAAAAATTTTCAATAATACCTGCCATCTATACAATGCTTGACAAAGACGGAAACGTTGACGTTCCCGCTCAAAAGAAACTCGTTAGACATCTTATTAATAAAGGCGTTGACGGATTCTATATAGGCGGTGCTACGGGCGAAGCCTTCACTTTAGATACGGAAGATAGAAAAACGCTAATCAAGGCGTGCATCGAAGAAATTAACGGCGAGGTTCTCGCCATTGCCTATACCGGTAGCAACAACACTAAAACTGCAGTTGAACTTTCAAAATACGCTGAAAGCGTTGGCGCTGATTACGTATCGTCAATTCCTCCTCACGTTGGCAATTTCTCATTTGAAATGATTAAAGATTATTATACCGATATAGCAAATAGCGTTAATATCCCTTTACTTATTTATAGCAACTCTATGTGGGGATCTTTTACGGAAAAACAAACGTATGAAATTTGCAATATTCCAAATTGCGACGGTATGAAATACACAAGTTTTAACCACTATTTAATGAAAAGATGCAAAATGATAATGCCTGATAAATTAATTTTCAGCGGTGCTGATGAAATGATTGGTTCGGCTATGATTTGCGGTGTTGAAGGCGCTATCGGCTCAACTTACAATTTTTCCCCTGAAATATTTATTGAACTTCGTGACGTATTTGAAAGGGGTGATATGAAAGAGTTCTTAAGGCTTAACGAAGCATGCACGGCTATAGTTGACGCTTTTGTTAGAAACAACTACTCTTCTAGCATGAAGGCTATGCTTTCAAAGTTTGGATTTGGCCAAGGCTACGCAAGAAAACCAACTCCTAGTTTTGAAGGCAAAGACTTACAACCCGTAATTGACGATCTTATTAAAATTAGAGAAAAATACGATATTTGCAACGTACAATTTATGAACAAACTTTAATTTGAAATAAAAAAATAAAGGCTATTCTTCTTGAATAGCCTGTTTTTATTGGACATTTACGATTAAAAAAGTTATTATATATAAAAATAAACTTTATTGGGAAGTATTATGATTGAAGTAAATTTTAGTTTAGATAAAATTGAAAATTTTAATGCAAATTACTACGTTCACGACGAATCTAAAATTATGCAAGGAAGAGTTTTTCCCGCGCATATTGCCGACACTATTGAATTTTACGTTCTTTTTGAAGGCGACGTTTCCTTTAGCGTTGAAAACCGCGTTTACAAGGTATCCCCTTTTGACGTAGTAGTTACCAAACCCAACCAAATACACAACTGCATATTAAACTCAAACTCTCCACATAAACACGCTTGCTTTTGGTTTGACGTTAATAACGAATTTATCTTTAAGAAGTTTTTAGAAATGGACACCAACTTAATTTCTCCAAACGAAAAAGATTTAGAAAAACTCAAAGAAATATACAAAAGATTAGGTAGCGAAAAGGAAAACAACGAATTAACGAGATTTTCACTATTGGTTTCCATGCTTGAAATTTTTTCTAAAAATATATCGGCGAGTGAAAAATCACAAAAGATTCCACTTATTCTTGAAGAAATATTAAACGACCTTAACGAAAATTTTATTGAAATTAACTCTCTTAGTTATTTTACTAAAAAATATAATATAAGCTCAAGCACGTTAAATAGACTATTTACCGAAAACTTATCAGTTTCCCCTAAACTCTATTTGGAAACTAAACGCTTGGCGTATGCAAGAACGCTATTGAAAGACGGTTGCTCCGTAATGGACGCTTGTGATAAGGCAGGTTTTCCTGACTACTCCAACTTTATAAGGCTTTTCAAAAAACGTTTTAACGTTACCCCAAATCAATATAAAAGAAAAAAATAAAAATATCCCCACCAAGTTTTTGGTGGGGATTTCAAATGCTCGAATTAAAAATTAGGGGGTAATACAAGCAAGTTTGAATTAAATTACGTCAATTTTTAAGATTTGACAAACTTCTTTAATAAGTTTAACGTTGTTTCCGTAAGAAATGATGTAGTGTTGACCCATCACGTTTTGAGTGAAATCTTCTACGCCTGAAAGTTTTACCTTCAAACTTGGAAGTTGCGGAGCGGGTTTATCCCAACCACACTCTTCCCAACTTTCAGGAGTTTCGCCATCGCCGTAAACTAAGTGCATACCAAACTTGCCGTCGTCAATATATAAACGGCACATAGTAAGAGCGCCCGTCTTTACCTTTGAAACGTTGAGTAAACCTTGTGAAAGTTCGCCAAACGCAGCGGGAAGTATAGTAGTTTCACCATCGACAACTTCACTTGGAACGTAGTCTGGCACGCCTGCAAGAACACCGTCGGTAAAATATTCGTAAAATTCAAGATACGCCCCAATTTGACCTGTGAGCATATTTACGAGAACTTGAGTTACGTTACCCATAGCGTCGTTTTCAGGAATAGTGATAATTCCATCTTCAGCAAGTAAAGTGAATATAGGAGCGGGAGGGAAACCAAGTAATTTCTTAAACCCGTCAACGTCTTTAAGAGATACCGCTTTATAATCTCTTTCATCTACTATTTGCTTAATCGCTAAATAGTATTTAGCGGCGTTTAACACCGCGTCTTCATTAGGAGTTTTAACGAACTTCCAAGCCTTAATTCTACTAACTACTTTTTCTATTTCAGCTTGAGCAAGTTTTTCAGCGCGTTGAACTACTTCAAGCATTTCAAAACACTCGATTTCAACGCCGAAAGTTCTCTTTACCGCAATACCGTCGAACTGAGTTCCGTAAAGTTGCATATCACGATATCCAAGTTGACCGATTTTAACCTTTCTAATATTATTGGCAACAGCCGCCGCCTTACAGAAAGATAACACTTCATCGACTTTTGACGGCATTTTAACTATATCGTAAACGTACTTGAAAGTATAACCTAAATCTTTAAGCGTTTTACGGCAAGCAGACGTACCTGCTTGATCTGCAGTAGTAACGAGCCTTCCGTCTTCATACCAACCGCAAAGACCCCAAAGTACCATAGGTTTATGGCGGAATTTATCCGCTACCTTCAAGATCGCGTGAGTGGGTATCCAACCTGCTACGCAAAGCACCATTACGTCAAAATCTATTTTGCTAAAATATTCTACCGCATTATTAACGTAAGTTTCTTCATAATCGTCACGAATTGGATAGAACGGAAAAACTTCCGCGCCTTCTACCATAAGGCTTTCACAAGCCGATTTACACTTTCTTTCAATAACTTCAATCGGAGTATTAACTTCTCCAAAACCTGCAAATGCTATTTTCATAAATTAATTTTTTCCTTATAATAAATTTGTTTCGTTAAATTTTATTTTATCTTTATAATAACCGTACATCATCGTTCTTTGGAATACTCTTACAAGCAACACTATAACAACTAAAATAAGAGCTACTACCATCAAAGAAATAAACGATATATTCCAACCAAAACTTTCAAACAACAAACTCATAATCGTTGGAGAACAACCCGCCGCAATCGATGCAACCGAGTTAAAGAGCAAGGAGTATTTACCCGGTTCTACAACGTCTTTAACCTCGTAAGTTATAACGCTTGAATACGGCGTTTTTAGCATTTGAGTTATACAAATAAAGACTATGCAAGTAGTTGCAACTAAAACAACGTTCGTATCGTACGTTAAAACGAGAAGTAACGATAATATAGCCGTTATAACAAAGCCTATAGCCGTAGTTCTGTGCCCTTTTTTAGCCTTATTGTAATAAGATATTGCAAAAGTACAACCTATCGCGGTTAAAAGCGAAACGCCCATACTGAACAATATCGAATAGTGTTTGGGAATACCGTGCACGTCGTAAAGTAGTTTTGAGAACCAGTTGTTGAGCGCGTAATAAATATAATTTGCAAGTAACGCTACTAAACAAACTAAAACCATAAAGATAACCTCTGCATTTTTCGTTTTCTTAGAAAACGTAATCGCAGTTTCTTTTTTAATCTTGTTTGTTTTGTGTTCGTTTTTAACGTGGCCACAATCTTTTATCTTTTTTATAGTGGGCTTTAAGCCGAAAAAGAAAATTACAACGGAGAGCACAAATAACGCGCCAGTTATAATAAACGGAATTTCCCACCTAGAAATAGCAACGAATATTGAAGTTAAACCATAAGACCCTGCAAGCGATACCGTTGCCGCTATGCTAATACATTTCATTGCGAGCATATACTTTTCTCTATTTAAGTACTTGGTAAAAATCTTGACGATGCCTGCGTAGTTCGCCGCTTGGAGAAAGCCGTTAAGACCAAATACGATAAATAAAAACGGAAGGCCTGCGCCCATATTTCCTACAACGCCTATCAAAATCGTAAGAATAGCGGAAATAAAGAGCGTTACGCTTAAATAAACCCTTAAATTAATTTTATCTATATATAGTACGAGCGCAACTTGGGCAATTGCGTAGGCAACGTAATATATCAAAGTAACTAAACTCGTATTAGTTGCCGTCGCGCCGAATACTTCTTGGATTTCTATAATTTCCGCATTGAATATTTGCTTTGCAAACATTATAGCAAAGTATAAAAATATTCCAAGAAATATAAGTTTATTGTAATTTTTGTTTAACTCTTTATTCATATCTCGCCTTTAGTAGTAATTATTTTATAATTACAATACAACTTAAATTACAAAAAGTCAAACGTTATTCTTCGAATTTTTTATTTATTCTAGACACGGTTTCACGAACGAGTAAATCACCGCCGATATGACCTGTGTAACCACTTGAAATATACGCCGAGTAATGCGAACCGTTTTCCGCCCTTTCAGTAGGAAGATATCCTAAAGATCCACAAGCAAGTTGAATTAAAATAGTTTGTTTTGCCCTACTTCTTGCTCTAATTCTATTGCCGTAATCAAGGAACAATTCGTAAGGGTTAGTTGCTATTGCAATATCTCCAAATCTTATAACGTGAATTTCGTTATCAAAAGTATCAATGGTGTGTTGAAGTTTATATCTAACAACGTTACCAGAATAAATATGAAGTTTAGCGTTATCTATATAATTAATTCTTCTACCCTTATTCTTTTCAATAAACGAATTGATTTTTTCAAGCGATTCGTTGTACTCTTTCATAGTAACTCTACGAAGTGGCATTTTTAACGTGAAGGTTTCGTGAACTAAAATTCCCTCGTCTTTGAAATCATCGCCTAAATCTTCAAAAACGCCGATAACTTCGTTTGCAAGCCTTCTACCAACTACTCTTAAACCTGAAAGGTCGAACATTGATGGATCTGCTCTTCTTTCAATATAATCAAGCCTTTCAATATTAGGATCGTCAACGGGAGTTTCGCCGTTTACCCAACGAACCATATCTCTTGGGCATTGATCGCCTGCGGCAGAACAAAGACCTAATACGAAAATTTTTCTACCGAACTTCTTGTCAAGATGAAGTTTAAGTTGACCCCAATAGTCTGCAGAAATTAAGTTTCTGTGTTCCATAACTTGTGACGGACACGCTACGTTTGCAACTACGCCGGTAAGTTCCTTTTTATCATCGAAAACGTAGATAAGTTCAATACCACTGTCGTTACCAGATTCAAGCATTTCAAAATTTGCGCTGTTCGTATCGCCCCACATTTGAGCAGAACCATCGTCAAAACAAACTCTTCTATTCATACCGATAACCGCTCTACCAAACGCGTTTTGATAATAACCTTCTTTTCTATTTTCCCAAGCCTTGCATACTGCGGTTACTATTGCATTGGCAATAAAATCACGAGCCTCGTTTGGATCTAAATAATCGTTACCAGAAACGTGCGGAACGTATTCCATATCTTCGGGAACAACTTTTTTTAAGAAGTCAAGCGAACTTCTTACGCCAAAACCGTTATTTTGAGTGTAAACGTGTGATGCGTGAGTGTGAGTTGCGTTTAAGATAACTTTATCAACGGAAATAGGAAGTTTATCTTTAAGCATTTCTTTAACTTGCTTGTTGAGTGAAACGCCAATGCCACCTAAGTCACAAGAACAAATAATCATTTGATCATCGCCACTTTCAACCGCGAAAGCAGTTACCGTAATAGGAGTATCAACCCCGTCTGAAATTCTTTCGTAGAACTGACCAGCGAGTCTTATAGGTTTATTGGGCATTATGCTTTCTTCAGCCCAGCCAAATTTAACTTTATTCATAATTTTCTCCTAAAATAAAAATATTTTGTATTTATACTATACCATATATAAAATGAAAATTCAATGTAAATTTTATCAAAAAATATGTAAAATCAATCAACTTTCTAACTTTTGTATATCTTGACTATAAATTTCTAAAATGCTATAATCCTTTTAATAAATCTTTTGGGGGTTTCTATGGCTGATAAAATTACCATTACCGCAACTGGCGACGCTATGTTTTAGCCGATTTTCCTGCATCTTACGATAAAGATTTAACGGCTGTAAATTAACTCTTGAAAACAATCTCATTAAATTCAAACTATAAAATAATATGAATCCATTAATTATTGCCTTAATAATCGCCCTATCAGTTGTTATTTTATTTCTTCTATCGTCTTATATTTGTTACTTTTTAGTATTCAAAACGACCGCTAAACAAAAAGTCTACGAAGAATTCAAATTGCCTATGGGCGACGTGTATATTAAATATAAAGATCAAATGCTCGATTTTATGAAGGAAGCAAGGAATATCCCTTATGAAAAATGTGAGATAAAATCTTTTGACAATCTTACCCTTCGCGGTAAATATTACGAGTATAAAAAAGGCTCGCCGATAGAGATTATGTTCCACGGTTATCGCGGTAATTCTGAAAGGGATTTGGCGGGCGGTATTCAACGTTGTTTTGCTCTTAAAAGGAGCGCTTTGGTCGTAGATCAACGCGGTCACGGAAATAGCGACGGGTTTAACATTTATTTCGGCGCGAAAGAAAAGTATGACGTGCAGTCTTGGGCTAACTTTGCCTACCGTAAATTCGGCGATAGCGTCCCCCTACTTATTACGGGAATTTCAATGGGCGCAAGTTCCGTTTTGCTTGCAAGTGAACTTCAATTACCACCTTCAGTTAAAGGCGTTATTGCAGACTGCGGATATTCTTCGGCTAAAGATATTATTAAAAAAATACTTAAACAAATTCATTTACCCGCTTTTATCATCTATCCAATTATCTATTTAGGCGCTAAAATTTACGGCAAGTTCGACCTTAACGAAGCAGACGTTACCAAGGCTCTTAAAAACAGTAAAATTCCAGTAAAATTTATTCACGGAACAACGGATGATTTCGTTCCTTACTCTATGAGTAAAATTAACTACGACGCCTGCTCTTCAGAAAAAAACATCTTGTTGATTGAAGGCGCTGGGCACGGGCTTTCTTACCTAGTAGAACCACAAAAATATCTCGAAGAAGTTAAGTTTTTCAACGACTAACTAAACTCACGGAAAACCGTGAGTTTTCTTTTACTCGTTTTTGTTCAAAAGTAAATTTTAATCCCCAAAATTTTGCACAATCGTAAAATGTTTTTCAAAATATTAATTTTCGTATTGACTTAGCAAAAAAAGGTAGTATAATTGATTTAATAATAAATTATTAACGAGGTACAAAGTGAAAGCGATAATAAACGCAACTATCGTAATGAGAGATTATCTTATTCCCGACGGTGTTATTTTAATCGAAAACGACAAAATTAAGGCATACGGCAAGGCTAAAAACGTTACCATACCCAACGGATGCGAAATCATCGACGCGGAGAATAATTACGTTGGCCCGGGCTTAGTTGATATTCACACGCACGCATCGGATAACATGTGGATTTTCGAAGAACCTGAAAAGACTTCTGAATACATGCTTAAACACGGTGTTACTAGCGTTCTTCCAGCCCTTTACAATAACCTTAATAAAGACGCTTACTTAAAAGCGGTTGACGATATTTTAACTGCAAGAGATAACGGCAAATTTAGAAACTTTGCAGGTTTTTATATGGAAGGCCCGTATCTCAGCCCCAACTTTGGTTGCGAGCGCGATAAAAACGTTTGGAAAGACGGTGTTGTTAGAGAAGAATATATCGATATCGTTCATAGAGTTAAAGACACCGCTAAAGTTTGGTGTTTCGCTCCCGAAAGAGAAGGTATTATGAACTTTGTTCAAGACGTAAAGGAAGTTATTCCAAATATCGTTTTTGCGGTAGCGCACAGCGAAGCAACGCCAGAACAAGTTGAAAGATTTATTCCTTACGGATTAAGAATTGCAACCCACCACACCAATGCAACGGGCACTATTGAACACTACTCTGAGTGCCGTGGCGTTTGCGTTGACGAAGCAGTTAACTCTAACCGTGAAATCTATGCTGAACTTATTTCGGATAGGATGGGTATTCACGTAGTTCCGTATATGCAAAGATTAGTTAGAAAAATCAAGGGTGATGATAGAATTATTCTTATATCCGACCAATTCGTTTGCGACGGGCCTATCCCCGAAGGTTTTGAAGAAGCAACTGACATTCACTTTGACAACGCTGGTGAAATCGCAGGATCCGGCTTAACGCTCGATATTGCTTGCCGTAACTTTATGATTCACACGGGTTGTTCGGTATGCGATGCGTTTAGGTTTGCATCTTACAACCCAGCTCGCGCCGTTAACCTTGACAAAAAAGGTTATATCGAAGAAGGTAATTACGCCGACCTTATCATTGTCGACGATAAATTTAACGTATTAAAAACAATTATTAAAGGAGAATAAAAATGAGTAAAATTTTTGACCCCGCAACTACATTTAACTTCGAACCTGCTTCTTACGTTCCTTTTAAGGACAGAGAACTTTGTGAAAAACTTCGCAAAATTAGCGGTAAAGATCTTGAAAAACACACTAGAGCTGATCAACACCCTGATTTTGATATTCACGTTATGATGAATCCGCATCCGGTTCTTATAGCAACTCTTTTCTCTCGCATTAAAGAAGCGTCTGAAAAAGGTAAGAAAATTACCCTTATTCTCGGTAATCCCGAACCGGATACTTATATCCCACTTGCTAGACTTATCAACTATTTCCAAGTTGATTGTAGAAACGTTCACTTATTCGCAATGGACGAATGGGCTGACCAAGATGGTAATATCGCTCCTGAAACTTACCAAGCAGGTTTCGCTCACTCAATGCTTAAGTACTTAGTTTATCAAATTGATGAAAAACTTCGTATGCCTCTTGAAAACGTTCACTACCCAACCACTAAGAACATCGCTCACTACTCTGATATGATTACCGAATGTGGCGAAGGCGGAGCAGACATATGTTCTTCTTCTCCAGGTTGGACTGGTCACATGGCGTTTATCGATCCCGTTCCCGATTTCTTCCCCAAGGGCTTTGATCCTGCAGTTGAACCCACTAAAGAACAAATTGACGAATGGCTTAACATGAAGGCTAGAATCGTTGATCTTCACCCGTTAACAGTTGCTCAAAACTCACTTCACGGCGTATTTGGTCAATCTGGTTATATTGCTGACGTTCCGCCTAAGGCTGCAACTATCGGCCCAGTTGACGTTAAGAACGCTAGAGAAAGAATTGAAGTTCACGCACTCTTAACTAACGGTACGTTCTCTTCATGGCAAAGAATGACGAGCCGTCTTGTTCTTCACGGACCTGTTACTCCGCTCGTACCTTCTTCAATGCTTCAAACTATGAAGACGCTTGTTCTCGTTTCAGACGAACTTGCTGCACCGTTTGAATGTTGGGAAAAGGTTGGCTACTAATTTATAATTACTTGAAAGAAGGACTTAATTATGGAAAATTTTGACGTTAAAGTTGGTTTTTCAAGAGTAGTTATTACTCCACCGCTCGGAACTAATATTCACGGTTATTTCCACCAAAGATTAGCAGAAGGCGTGCTTGACGATTTAGAAGCAAACGTAGTTGCCGTTTCAAAAGACGATAACACCGTTTTACTTATCGCGCTTGACTGTGAGGCGTCAACTACCGAATATTGTGAAATGGTAAGGGAAGCCGTTGCTAAGGCAACGGATCTTCCAATCCACGCAATCTATATGCACTCGACTCACACTCACGTTGGCCCGTGCTTAGGTTACGCAAATACTGCTCAAGGATATTTTAACGATCTTGACGTTGAGTATTATTCTTACACGGTTAAAAACATCGTAAGCGCTTGCACATATGCAATAAAAGACTTAAAGCCTGCTAGAATGGGTATTGCGGTATCTAAAGCCGAGAGAGTTGGCTTTAACCGCCGTTACCTTATGAAAGACGGTTCTACCAAGACTAACCCTGGCGTAAACAACCCTGATATCGTTAGATCTATAGGTCTTCTCGATGAAAGGGTAAACGTTATTCGCTTTGAAAGAGAATGTGGCGATAATATAGTTATCGGTAACTACGGTAACCACCCTGACGTTATTGGTAACAATCTTATCTCTGCCGATTGGCTTGGTTTTGCAAGAAGAACTTTCGAAAGGGCTATCGATAACACTAAAGCAATATTCTTCAACGGCGCTCAAGGTGACATCAATCACGTTAACGTAAAACCCGTTGGCGGTGATCTTAACGGTATGTTTAACGACTTTGACGACGTAACTCGTGGTTACGCGCACTCACGCCATATAGGAAACGTTATAGCAGGCGCTATGATGAGCGTTTACGAAAAGGTTGAATTTATTCCCGTTTCGGAAATAAAATCTAATGAAATCGTAGTTAACGTTCCGTCTAATATGCCAAATCCTGAAGATATGGAAAGAGCGTATTATATTCAAAAGATGGTTGACGAAGGTAGGCGTGACGAACTTCCTGAAAAGGGTATGTTACTCACTACCGTTATGGCTGAAGCTCGTAGAATGATTAGGCTTGAACACGGCCCTGAAACTTTCCCAATGAACTTAAACGCTATCAAAATAGGTGAACTTGCGTTTATCGGAATTCCCGGCGAACCTTTCACAGGCGTAGGTATGGGGCTTAAAGAAGCAGACGGCTACAAGATGGTTTGCCCTACTTGTTTAACTAACGGCTCAAGAGGTTACTTCCCTATGAGAGATAGTTACGACGAAGGCGGTTATGAAGCTCGTTCTTCAAACTATAAAGCAGGTATTGCTGAAACGATTATATCTGAAGGCAAAAAACTTTTAGATGATTTAAGGAAATAAAAAAAATCTCAATTGCAACTCGCAATTGAGATTTTTAATTTGAGTTTTAGATTATCGCGCACAATATCCAATATAAAATAGGAATAGTGACAACTGATAAAATGGTAGTTCCTAAAGTTAAAATTACCGCTCCTTCATTATCCCCGTCGTAACTATCTGCAAACGCTGATGCTAAACCCGCCGTTGGAACGGCAAATGCAAATAACGTTGCTAATACGATACCCGTATCGAGCGAAAACGCAATAGCAATTAAATACGCTAAACCAACTGCTATTATCGGCATTGCAATTAACTTTATAGCTGAAACGTAATAAGTTTCCCACTTTGTAAATATAGAAAGGAATTTTACTTCCGCCATCTTAATTCCTAAAATAACCATAGATAACGGAGTAACTATATTACTAAAGTAATTTGAATAGGTTGAAACTTCAGGAACGTAATTAGTAACACCCGTAAGGTTTACTATAATTCCTAAAACAAAGGCTATAAGTACGGGGCTGAAGATTGCGTTTTTAACGCTTATAGTCTTTTTATCGCCCGAAATTAAATATATACCGAGAGTGAACATTATAACTAATGTTATAATATTTAATATTATCAAATACGCAACTACCGGCGAATCTCCAAGCACGGCTTTAGCAAGCGGTATTCCTAAAAATCCGTTATTAGAAAATACCATGCAAAAACGCATCATAGCGTTTTTCTTACGCTCTCCACCGCGTTTTACAAGTAGTGCGGAAAGGAAAAACGCCAATACCGTGAAAATAATTCCAAACACGGCAACTATTATAATCGACTTTGTAAACTCACCCGTAAACTTCACGTTTAAGGTACTTGAAAAAATCAAGAAAGGCATACCTACGTATGTTAAAAGTTTAGAAAGTATTGCAGATTCTTTATTTTTTACAAGTTTTGCCTTTACGAGAATATAACCAGGTATAGCAAGCAAAACAAATAGTATTACGTTTTTAAGCATTACAATTAAAGCGTCCACGTTCTACCCCTTAACTTAAAGATTTTCTCTATTTAATAAAAGTTTATCGTAAGCAAGATAGCGATTGTAAACGCTATCGGCTTTTTCTTTTTCAGCCTTTGGATAGGTTTCGCTATCGGTAGTTACTATCTTTGAAACGGCTTCGTTTATATCCTTATATAAGCCTATACCAAAGCCTGCGTAAATAGCAGTACCTAAGCAACCCGTTTCCTTATTCTTTAACGTAACTACTTTTTTGCCCGTAATATCCGCTTTAATTTGACGCCAAAGTTTACTTCTTGAACCACCGCCAATAGAGATAATTTCTTCAACCTGAACGCCTAAATATTCAAGATATTGGCGGAGCATACAAGCGATAGATTCCATAATCGCTCTTGAAAAATGCGCTCTCGTATGCTTTAAGTCAATGCCGTAAACACCGCCTTTAAGTTCGCTGTCGTTAGCGGGCATTACTTGACCGCGCATATTAGGAGCAATTACTAAACCTTCCGAGCCGAGTTCAATCTTTTCAGCGCCTTCGTCAATTTCCTTAAAACCGATATCAAAACAGAAATTCTTTTTGAACCACTCAAGTACCATACCCGCAGTAGGAGCCCACATCAATAAGCAATATTTATCTTTGCCAACGTAATACGCTGGAACTTTAACTCCTTCAAAATACGGAGGAATCTTATTTGATAAAGCGCATACTGCTAAAGCAGTCCCCGTCATTTCACTAACTAAACCTTCACGAATAATTCCAGAACCTATAAAGCCTGAAATTTGATCGAGCGCACCCGTTACTACCGATACGCCGTTATATTCTCCAACTTTTTCACCACTTTCGTAAAGCGTAGGAAGTTTACTTTCGTCAATACCGATAAAATCAAGCATTTCTTTATAATATTCACCCGTTCTCGCATCTAAATACAAGGTAGATGAATAAAGCGACTTTTCAGCAACGAATTTACCCGTAAGTTTATATAAAAGCCAATCTTCAAGCATTAAGTACTTATCAGTCTTTTCAAAAACTTTAGGCATATTGTTTTTAAGCCATAAAATCTTGGGAGCAGGATAACCTGCTGGAACTTCCGTTTGACCGGTAACTTCGTATATGGTTTTCAAACCAAACTTATCTTCAATAAGTTTTGCTTCTTTATCCGCACGATTATCAAGCCAAACGATTGCGTTCATAACGGGCTTACCGTCCTTATCAACGCAAATCATAGTTTCGCCCTGAGTGTCGATTGCCAAGGCTTCAATTTTATATTCCTTTGTGAGTTCGTTATACGCTTCCATAAAAAGTTCAAAATACTTTTCAGCAGGAAATTCTACGGTTTCCCCTTCCGTTATAAGCGTATATGATTTAGTTGCAGATTTATATTCAACACCGTTTTCGTCGAACACGCACGCCTTGAGCGAAGTTGTGCCAACGTCAACACCTAATAAATATTTCATAATCTCTCCGTATTATTTTGCGTGACGTTCGTCGTAAGCTTTTCTTACCGCTGAAATCATTTCATCAACCATAGCGGGTCTATCTTTTGCTTTTGCTACGCCTGAAGAAGAACCAGTAGCGTCCGCCCCTGCGATAATGGTATTATAAACGTCTTGACCGTTGGAAATACCAGCGGCGGTAAGAACTAAAATATCGGGATTAACGTCTTTAACCGATTTGGTTGCGGCTGCAACGTATTCTTCACCAACCGAAACGCCCGTTCCGATGAGTTCAGACGGTTCTGCCACGATAATATCAGGGTTTAAGGTTGCAATCTTGCTAGCGTCAGCAAGCGAATCTGCGCATACGATAGTTGTAAGACCAACTTCGTTAGCTCTTTTAATAGTATCCGCTAAAACGTCAAAACTTAAAGGTTTTTCAACGTGATTAAGCATAACGCCGTCCGCCCCTGCGGCAATTAAAGATTCAGGCAAAATATCCGCAAGACCACGACCTGGCACGATAGGGTCCATATGAGGAGCAAATACGTGAATATTCTTGGTTGCTTCTCTAACCCTTCTAATATCAATGATAGGAGTTGTAAAAATAATATCAACACCGTATTTTTCACTTGCTTTATCGGCTGCGATTGCTAAATCTAAAATATCATCGCCGTAAAGATACGATTTAGGGCCTATTTCAAAAAATGGAACTTTAACTGCTTTCTTGTTCATTGTAAATACCTTCCTTGGGTTAAATTGAGTATAGTTATATTATATAACTACTTTATCTATTTTTCAAGTTTTTTACTTATATTTTAGCAATTTTTAATAAATTATAAAAATTTATTGTAAATTTTTGAAAAGTTGTTGAAATGGCATTTTTTAAGTGTTATAATTTTGGCAAATAAACGCAAATTTAGTTTGTTTATAGGTGGAGTATGAGTAATTTTCACGATTCAACTAGCAAAAAGCATCACTCAGAAAAAATCGATTTTTCAAAATCTCTCGAAGAAATGGAGGCGCTTTTCGGTTCTAACGTTAAAAAGAACGAAAAGCAAGGTTTTATTTCTAAACTTCTTAAAAAAGACGTAAAGCCGATTATTGCAACAACTATACTTTATTTATTTCAGTCCTTACCAATCTATATAACTCCGTTACTTACGAGCGATATTATCGACCTTATAACTACACAACCAGAAAATTTTATATATAAAATTATGATGGATGCGGTTATAATTTTAATTGCTATTATTCTAAACGTTCCGTTTACTTGTTGGCGCGGGAACATTATGAATAATATGATTAGAACTACAACTGCAAAGGTAAAATCAACGCTCGTTAGAAAACTTCAGCGTTTATCTATCACTTTCCACAAAGAAATTGAAGAAGGCGTTTTACAATCTAAATTTTTAAGGGATATGGAAAACGTTGAAAACTATTACCGTATGTTCGTTAATAGTTTGCTCGTTAATATTTTAATGGCTATTATTTCCATTTCGATAGCGGCGGTTAAAAACCCTATAGTTTTACTGTTTTTTATAGTAGCAGTACCCGTAAACGTTTTAATAGTAAGGTTACTACGTAAAAAAATACGCGCAAGAAGTTCTATTTTTAGAAAGGAAAACGAAAATCTTTCCGCTAAAATAACAACGAGTATTCAAATGATGGCGGTAACCAAAGCTCACGGCCTACTTTCACAAGAAGCAACGAGTGTTGACGAAAAAATTGAAACTGCAACTCAAGCAGGGCTTAAGCTCGATAAAGTGCATATGTTCTTTGGATCTATACTTTGGGCATCTAGCCAAGCAATTTCAATTATTTGCTTGTGTTTCTGTGTATTTTTAGCAATCAATGGTATTTTATCCGTTGGCGAAGTGGTGTTATTCCAATCGCTTTTTTCAACGATTTCTAGTTGCATACTTGCAATAACGTCCGTTATCCCCAACCTTATTACGGGCGCGGAATCCGTTCGTTCGCTTTCTGAAATTATGCAGGCAGACGAACTTGAACACGACGATGGCAAACTCCCAGTTCCCGGTATCAAAGGCAATTTTGAGTTCAATAACGTTTGCTATCAATACCCTAAAACCGATAAAGTTGTAATTGAAGATTTTAACCTTAAGGTTAACGCAGGGCAAACGGTTGCTTTCGTAGGATCGTCGGGTTCTGGAAAATCAACGATAATCAACCTTATTATAGGGCTATTATCTCCCGTTAGCGGCGATATTTTCGTTGACGGCAAGCCACTTAAAGATATGCCGATGCAAACTTATAGAAAGTTTTTATCGGTAGTTCCGCAAAATACGATACTATTTTCTGGAACTATAAAAGAAAACATAACTTACGGGCTTTCGCACTATACTGAAGAAGAATTTCAAAAAGCGGTGTCGGACGCCGCTATTAACGAGTTTTTAGATATACTACCTAACGGGCTTAACACTATGGTAGGCGAACACGGCGATAAACTTTCAGGTGGGCAAAAACAAAGAATTTCTATTGCAAGAGCACTTATTAGAAAACCAAGCATTTTAATTTTAGACGAAGCAACATCCGCGCTTGATAACATCTCCGAATTACATATTCAAAAGGCAATAGAAAACGCATCGAAAGAAAGAACTACTTTCGTAGTAGCGCATAGGCTTTCTACTATTAGAAACGCCGATTTAATAGTTGTTATGGATAACGGAAAAATAGTTGAAACGGGATCGTATAAAGAACTTGTTAACTTAAACGGTAAGTTTGCCGAACTTGAAAGATTATCGACTTTCACAGGAGAATAATATATGAAAAAATATCTAATATCTAACGAGGGCAATTTTTACAAGGCAAATTTGCATTGCCACACTAATTTATCAGACGGAAATTTCTCTCCCGAACAAATTAAAGAATTTTACAAAAATTTAGGCTACTCCGTGGTTGCTTATACCGATCACGACGTTTTTATTCCACATAACGATTTAACTGACGATACTTTCCTTGCTCTCAACGGCTTTGAAATGGAGTTTGCCGATTTTTACGATTGCTACTTAAACGATAAGCCTTGGGACTTTGTTAAGCAATCTCACTTTTGCTTTATAGCACTTGACGATAAAATGGATATTCAACCATTTTATCATAGAACTAAATATACCGTTGGAAATAGTCAATCAAAGAAACTCGTAAAATTTAACGAGAACGAACCTGATTTTGAAAGATGTTATACGCCAAACTGCATTAACTACGTTATTAAAACGGCTAAGGAGAAAAACTTCTTCGTAACCTATAATCACCCAACTTGGTCGCTTGAAGATTACAACGATTATTCTTGTTATAAAAATATGAACGCTTTTGAAATTATGAACGGCGATATAGTTAAAGGCTATCTCGATTACAACCCTGCCGTTTACGACGATATTTTGCGCGGTGGCCAAAAAGTTTATTGCATCGGCGCCGACGATAATCATGAAATTAAAGATATGGGCGTTTGCTATACTATGATAAAAGCGAAAGAATTAACCTATAAGGCAATTACCGATAGTATGCTAAGCGGAAACTTCTACACAAGCCAAGGCCCTGAAATTAAAGAACTTTATATTGAAGACGATAAACTTTATATTAAATGCTCTAACGCTTATAAAATTCACGTTACTTATCAAGCTTGCAAGGCGCAAGTTAGGTATTCTGAAGACGGTTCCCCTTTAACCGAAGCTTGTTTTGATTTTATTAAAGATCGCGGATATTTTAGAATTACCGTTACCGACGCTGAAGGAAAACACGCATGCACTAACGCATACTTTCCTGAAGATTTAGATTTATAAGGAGAACGTTTATGAGAAAATATTTAATATCTAGCGAAGGTAATTTTTATAAGGCAAATTTACATTGCCACACTACTATGTCAGACGGCAAGCTTACCCCTGAACAAGTTAAAGAACATTATTTAAGTTTAGGTTACTCGGTAGTCGCCTATACCGACCACGACCTTATGGTTTGCCACAACGACTTAACTGACGATAAATTCGTTGCGCTCAACGGTTTCGAAGTTGAATTTTGGGAAAAAGATAAACCTGCTAAGGCTTGGGCATTCCGTAGTCAATGCCATCTAAATTTTATTGCGCTTGATCAAAATAACGATATTCAACCATTTTGGCATAGAACTAAATATATAATCGGCAATAATCATCTCCGCCACCTTGGAAAGTTTGATGAGAACGAACCCGATTTCGAACGCTGGTACGACGAGTGGTGTATTTCACGCATGATGAAAGAAGGCAGGCAAAAGGGTTTCTTCGTAACCTACAATCACCCTTGTTGGTCAAGAGAAAATTATTCGCATTATTCTAAATATAAAGGAATGAACGCTCTTGAAATTATGAACGGCGCTATATCTGCTGGGTTTGAAGACTATTCTCCAAAAGCATACGACGATATTTTGCGTACTGGTCAAAAAATATACTGCATTGCAGGGGACGACAATCATAACCGCCACCCCCTTAACTCTCCTTACTCGGATAGCGGTGTTTGCTTTACTATGATAAAAGCAAAAGAATTAACCTATAAGGCAATTACCGATAGTATGCTAAAAGGTGATTTCTACGCGAGCGAAGGTCCTGAAATTTACGAGCTTTATATTGAAGATGATAAACTTTACGTTAAAACTTCTCCCGCAATCATGATTTCCATCAATTACGAGGGAAGAAAAGCAAAGTGCGTTTATAAGGAAAAAGACGGCGCTCCCGTAACTGAAGCTTGCTTTGAACTTAGCAAAAAACACGGGTATTTTAGAATTACCGTTACCGGCGCCTGCGATAAGCACGCTTGCACTAACGCTTACTTCCCAGAAGATTTAGGTTTAATTTAACAAAAAGCAGTTGAAAAACTGCTTTTTTTATGTTAAAATTATTACCATGAAAAGAGCAAGTGGCGTATTAATGCACGTATCATCGCTTTACGGCGATTATCAAATAGGAAGTTTTGGAAAGGAAGCAAGGGAATTTATTGATTTTTTAGCGGACGCAGGGTTTAGTTACTGGCAAGTATTGCCGTTTTGTATACCCGACGAATGCAATTCTCCTTACAAATCTTTCGGGGCGTTTAGCGGTAACCCTTATTTTATAGACCTTCCAACCCTTTATCAAAAGGGTTTAATTTCAAAGGATGATTTAGATAGCGCTAAACAAACAACGCCTTACCTTTGCGAATTTTCAAGGCTAAAAGAAGAAAGGCTTACTTTACTTAAAAAAGCGTCACTAAACTTTGATAGCGACGATAATTTGGATAAGTTTTACAAAGATTTTCCTGAAACCTATAAATTTTGCGAGTTTATGGCGCTTAAAGAGGCTAACGGCAATAAACCGCACGACGAGTGGACTGATTTTACCCCTAACTCCGAATCGTTAAGGTTGTGGAAATTTATCGAGTACGAGTTTTTTACCGAGTGGCTTGAACTTAAAAATTACGCCAACTCAAAAAACGTAAAAATAATAGGCGATATGCCGATTTACGTTGATTACGACAGTAGCGATTTATACTATAATAAAAATGAATTTCTACTCGATAAAAACGGAAAACCCAAACTCGTTGCGGGAGTTCCGCCCGATTATTTTTCTAAAGACGGGCAACTTTGGGGTAACCCCTTATACGATTGGGATAAAA
Organism: Christensenellaceae bacterium; assembly: GCA_045651665.1. GTDB lineage: Bacteria > Bacillota > Clostridia > Christensenellales > Borkfalkiaceae > HGM11412. The sequence continues at coordinate 6,055 of JAZRSR010000036.1, read as the reverse complement.
TGAAACAAAACGGATATTCTTGGTGGATTAGGCGTTTAGATTTTCATAAGAAAATCTTTGACGGGGTTAGAATTGACCATTTTAGAGCTTTCCAAGATTATTACGCCGTGAAAGCAGGCGAAAAAACGGCTAAAAACGGTAAGTGGAAAAAAGGGCCGAGATTATCTCTTATAAACGCTTTTAAGAAAGCCCAAGCCGATTTTACCATTATTGCAGAAGACCTTGGGCTTATAACCGACGGGGTTAGAAAACTCGTTGATGACAGCGGTTTCCCCGGTATGAGAGTTTTGCAGTTTGCATTTTTAGGCGATAAAAATTCCCCGCATCTTCCACACAACTACGTAAACAACTCTATTGCTTACACGGGCACGCACGACAATAATACTTTACTCGGTTACGTTTGGGAAAGTAGCGTTGAAGATAGAAATACTTTGCTTGACTATTTTAATATACCAAGAGATAGGTGGAACGAGAGTTACGATAATATTATTATAAAAATGCTTTCATCATCCGCTGGGCTTACGATATTCCCTATTCAAGATTTATTAAAATACGGGGCAGACACAAGGCTTAACGTCCCTGGCGTTCCAGAGAATAACTGGGCGTTTAGAACAACCAAAGACGGTTTAGAAAAAATAGACGTTAACAAATTAAAATACTATAACGATTTATATTCGAGAACGTAAAAAGATGCGAAAAATTTCGCATCTTTTTTATTCTATTTTACCATTATTTATTCTAAAAATTTTAGCATCTTTAGATTTTAATTCTTCGGGGATTTCGGTAAGAGTTATTATCGTTTGAAAACCCGAAAGCCTTTCTATAAGGCGATCTCTACGATTATAGTCAAGTTCTGAAAGAGCATCGTCAAGTATCAAAACGGGGTATTCGCCAAACTTTTTATTAAAGAGCATACACTCTGCAAGTTTTAGAGATACCGCAACCGTTCTTTGTTGCCCTTGAGAACCGTAAATCTTAACGTCTTTACCGTTTACGTTTATCTTAATATCGTCCCTATGCGGACCTATTGTGGTATAACCCAAAATTAAGTCCTTTTCAACACGGCTTCTAAGCAAATTGAAAATTTCTTCTTCGCCACCGCCCGTATAATGCGGGGTTTCAAGAAAAAACTCTAAATTGCTACCGTCTGTTATTTTAGAGTGCTCGTCTATCGCGTACGGTTTTATCTCATCAATAAACTCACGGCGTTTATTAATGATTTCAACGGCATAGCGGGAAAGTTCTTTATCCCAAAGCGGTAAAGTTTGATTAACGGTATCTAAATCTTCGCTTTTTAGAAGATTGTTTCTTTGCTCTAAAATTTTACGATAAGTTTGAAGGGTGTAATAATACTGCCTATCCATTTGTGAAATGGATATATCCATAAACCTACGCCTATCTTCGGGGACGTTTTGAATTAACCTTAATTCGCCGGGATTAAAAAATACCGAATTGATATTGCCCATAAGTTCGCCGGATTTTTTAATGGGAACGCCGTTTACTGAAATATTCTTTTTAGTGAGTAAAAAATCAATCTTAACTTCAGTTAAACCAAACCTACTTTCGCAAATCGCCTTTGCTTCGGCAGATCTTTCGCCCTCTTTGATTATATCTCTATCCCTACCCGCTCTTGGCGAATAGCCCGTGCAAAGATAAAACAAGGCTTCAACACAGTTGGTTTTTCCTTGAGCGTTATTGCCAACTAAAATATTAATACCGTCTATAAATTTGAAAACTTCGCTTTCGTAATTGCGGTAATTTTTTAAGGTTAGTTCTTTAACGTACATATTTACCCGACTTAAATTGTTGATTTTTAGTAAAGTTTGTTATATAATAACTTTAACTAAATTGATTATACTACATTTTCCCAAAAAAAACTACGGTTTAAGGAAACATTTATGCAAAGTTACGAAATTATTTGGAAGAATATCGCTCCCGAAATTGAAAAGGTGCTTTCAACTTTTACTTACAACAAGCACATTAAAGGGTTAAAACCTATCGACGTTTACGATAAAACTCTCGTTTTAATGGCGCAAAGCCAAGTTAATGCAGATTTTATTAATCTTGATACTGTTAGGCCTAAAATTTTAGTTGCCATGGAACGCGCTAAAGTTGAAGTTAACGATTTTGAGATTTTTGTTGGAACTAACGCCGATCAATACACTTTACATAAAGCGGAAAACGGCGACAATAGGATTGAAAGTTTACCTATAGACCCTAACTATACTTTTGATAATTTCGTTGTTGGTAATTCAAACCGCTACCTTTACGCTGCGGCAAAAGCAGTTGCGGAAGATCCGGGCAACAATTATAACCCACTCTTTATTTACGGCGCGTCTGGTCTTGGTAAAACCCACATAATGCACTCTATTGCCAACTACATTAACAAGCACCAACCTAAAAAGAGAGTTTTATACGCTACTTGCGAAAAGTTTATGACCGACCTTATTGAAAATATTCGTTCGGGAAAAGCATACTCTCAAGAAGGTAAAAACGTTAGAAACAAATATAGAAACGTTGACGTTTTAATTGTTGACGACGTTCAATTTTTATCCAAAAAGCAATCTACTCAAGAAGAATTTTTCCACACCTTTAACGAACTTTACGGCGCAAATAAGCAAATAATTTTATCCGCTGACTGTGAACCTAAGGAAATTGAACTTTTAGACGAACGCTTACGCACCCGTTTTGAAGGTGGGCTTAAAGCGCAAGTTCTCCCACCAGATATTGAAACCAAGATTGCAATCGTTCAAAAGAAAGCCGAACTTAAAAAGCACATCATTGGGCTTGACGTTGCAACTTTTATTGCTGAAAATTCAGACGATAACGTTAGAAGTTTAGAAGGTATGCTCAACAAGGTTTTATTCTCCGCACTTCTTCACGAACAACAACCCAACTTGGCTCTTGCTATGGAAGCGCTTAAAGATAGCGCGCAAGTAGACGTTAAAGAAACGATAACTACTTCTATGATTATAGACACAGTTTGTTCGTACTACAAAATTAAAAAGTCTGACTTGACTGGTAAAAAGAGAAATAAAGAACTCGTTGAACCAAGGCAAATTTGCGCGTATTTAATGACGGAACTTATGACTATTCCGCTAGTTACTATCGGGCAAGCGCTCGGCGGTAAAAACTACGCAACCGTTATCCACTCAAGAGATAAGGTTTCAGAACTTATTCAAATTAGTGATTCTTACGCTACTCAAGTTAACGACATTAAGAACTTAATTCTCAAAAAATAATATGCAAGATTACATACTTAGATCACAGTACGACGCCGTCGTTATAGGCGCAGGGCACGCAGGTTGCGAAGCAGCGCTCGCGCTTGCTAGAACGGGGCAAAATACTGCGCTTATGACTATCAATTTAGATAATATTGCGTTTATGGCGTGCAATCCGTCAATCGGAGGAACGGCAAAGGGGCACTTAGTACGCGAACTCGACGCTTTAGGCGGTGAAATGGGCGTTAACATAGATAAAACTATGTTGCAAATAAAAATGCTCAACCGCGGTAAAGGCGTTGCCGTTCAATCACTTCGCGCGCAAGCGGATAAGAACCTTTACCACCGCGAAATGAAAAAAACGCTCGAAAATACGCCTAATCTTACCATCGTTCAATGTGAGGCAACTGAAATTTTAACGGACGGGGAAAAGGTTACGGGCGTAGTTTCTAATTACAACGCTTTATTCGAGTGTAAAACCGTTGTAGTTGCAACGGGCGTATATCTTAATAGCGATATAATTTCCGGCGATTATAAGCAATTTTCAGGCCCGTCTGGTTTCTTGAACGCAACTAAACTTACCGATAGTTTAATTAAACTCGGTTTTAAGGTAAGGCGTTTTAAGACGGGAACTCCCGCAAGGCTTGATAAGAGAACTATTGACTTTTCAAAGTTTTCTATCCAACCGGGCGAAACGGATATCTATCCGTTTTCATACCTTACGCCAGAACTCCCTGAAAATAAAGAGCCTTGCTATTTAGGCTACACCAATAAAAAAACTCACGAAATTATCCTTAAAAATTTAGACCGTTCTCCACTTTACAACGGTTTTATTACAACAACCGGCCCTAGATACTGCCCGTCAATTGAAACTAAAGTGGTTAGGTTTGAAGATAAAGAACGCCACCAAATTTTCTTAGAACCCGAAGGGCTTGACACTAACGAGATTTACGTTCAAGGTATGTCATCATCTATGCCGATTGACGTTCAAGAAGAAATGTACCGTTCTATTGAAGGCTTTGAAAACTGCAAGTTTATGAGATACGCTTACGCTATCGAATACGATTGCATTGACAGTTTAGACCTTTTACCTTCTTTAGAATACAAAAAGGTTAAAGGTTTATTTACCGCAGGGCAAATCAACGGCACGAGCGGTTATGAAGAAGCAGCCGTTCAAGGTCTTATAGCAGGCCTTAACGCAAGTATGTATCTTCAAGGCAAAGCACCACTCGTTTTAGGTAGAGATCAAGGCTACACGGGCGTGCTTATTGACGACCTTGTAACGAAGGGAACTGACGAGCCTTATCGTATGATGACTTCACGCGCGGAATATAGGCTTATTTTACGCCAAGACAATGCTGACGAAAGGCTTACGCCTATCGGTAAAGAATTTGGGCTTGTGAGTGAAGAAAGGTGGCAAAACTACCTTTTAAGGCGTGAACTTCAAAACAAAATTATGGCAGAACTCCAAACGGTAGTTCCTTATAAAGATTGTAAAGCGTTCGTTGAAGAGAGAACTCCAGGCGAAGTTATATCTCCCCTTTCTTATGCCGATATGATTAGGCGTGGCATTAAAATTAGCGATATTAAAGAGCATTTTGGCGCTTTCGATTACGCGCCTACCGACCTTTTAGATACCGCCGAAACGGACGTTAAGTACGAAGGTTATATAAAGAAAGAACTCGACGCCATTGAAAAAGCAAAGAAGATAAGAGTTAAAGAACTCCCCGTTGATATAGATTATATGACTATTGACGGGTTAAGAATTGAAGCAAGGGAAAAGTTAAACGCAATAAAACCGCTTAACCTTGACCAAGCGCAGAGAATTTCAGGCGTAAGCCCGGCAGATATTGCCGTACTTATGGTATGGTTAAAAACAAAGTATGAGCGACAATAAAGAAGTAAAATCTCCCGAGCAAAAAACTCAGGAAGAAATTAAAAAAGAACAAGAAAAAAAGAAGAAAGCAAGGGCGGAAACTCAAAAGTTCAAAAACAAATACTTTGAGTATTATGACGATATTAAAATTAGCGACCGCCAAGACTGGTAGAGGCAAGTAGTTACCACTTAAACTTTGCTTTAAAGCACACATATTTAAGCATCTTATGGCAAATACTCACTCGACGTATGGTCAAATACGACTTCACTCGTATTTGCCAAAATCTACTCAAATCTATGCACTTTAAAGTGCTACGCAATTTTAATAAAATTTTTATAAATAACTAAAATAAACGACTTAAATCAAAGTTTAGGTGGTAACTACTTGCCTAAGCAAAAATGATATAAGCCTATCAAGGAGAACATAATGATTAAACACGTAGTATGTTTCAAACTTAAAGATAATTCTGATGACGCAAAGGAAAAGGCAACTAACGTCCTTCTTTCAATGATAACTAAAGTTCCGCAAATTTGGGGAATTGAAGTTGGGCAAAACGTAGTTGAAAGCGCTCGTTCATACGACCTTATACTTCAAGTTGTTGTTGAAGACCTTAAAAAACTTGAAGAATACCAAAACAACGAATATCACGTAAACGTAGTTAAAAAATATATGCACGAAAAGATGGAATCTTCAGTAGCAGTAGATTACGAAGTGGACTAAAATCAAAAGTTAAAACAAAAAGCGTTGAGCGAAAGTTTGATGTGAACCCAAAAGTTTATACAAAAAATTAAATTAAATATATTGGAATTGAGTTCGGTATTTTACCGGACTCATTTTCAATTTTAAAGATATTCTTTCGTTGTTGTAATAGTTAATATATTCGTGTAGCTTTTGTATGAAAGCGTTAACACTTTCAAAAGTTTCGCCATAATACATTTCCACTTTTAGCCTACCGAA
>JAZRSR010000035.1:0-3949 GCA_045651665.1 Christensenellaceae bacterium | reverse complement strand
ATGCAAAGAGTACAAGGGTTTATAGGGTTAATAACGTTCGCCGTTATGACAACCTTTACGAAATGGCTAATGATAGCGCAACTCAATGCCTTATTGATACAGGCTATTTCAAGATAGTTAACGGTGTAGTTGCTTGGCATAACGCACAAGTTCCCATTGTAACAAAGGCAAACTTTGATTATGACGCTTACGCCGGCACTTTTGTAACTAGCGAATTTGAAAATAAAGATATTAACAAAGTTGAAATTGAATTTAATGGCAAAAAATACACTCTTACTGAAAATGACGGCTTTACAAAGACTAAAGAAAACGGTTTATATCAATATGAATTCACTTCTTTAGAAAGAGAGTCTGAAGCAACCAACGGTATTCCGTATATGGATGCTTATACCGTTTCAAAAAACTTATTCACGATTGACGTTTTCACTGCCGATTGTAAATACACTTATAAAGACGTTGCTTATTGGACTTCTATTATTAGTGATGCTACCGAACTTACTAATGCTCTTACCTATAAGGGTGATAATAACTACGGTTTCTATATAATGGATTCTGATATCACTTTAACTGAAGCATTATCTATTAGTTACTATACTGGTACTAATAACTATAGTACAGGTCAAGGTTTCATGGGTCAATTCGATGGTGCTGGCCATACTATTGACTTTGCTGGTACTGGTCTTGCTCAAGGTTTATTCGGTTCATTCTGCTATGCTTACTCTGGTACTAATGGTGCTCAACCTAAAGCTCAATTAACTATTAAGAATTTTGCGGTTCTTAACTATAATGGTTCAACTGGTCCTATCCTTGCTAAAATTGGTGTAAACCACAGTAACTCTTTAGAGGCAGTTCCTCACATTGAAAATATTTACGTTACTCCGCTTACTGGTAACTACAAGACTCCTGCATTAATTTATGACCCAGGCGTAGTTAAAATGAAGAACGTTTTAGTTGACGGCCGCGGTACTAAGGGTGATAAAGTTACTACTGGCGCTAAATATGGTAACGCTACTGGTTACTTCACTACAACTTTAAAAGAATTCCCAGGTACTTTATATAGTGTATTACAAAACTACAATGCTAAAGTTTCTACTCATGAAAGTGTAATTTCTATCGGTAATAACCCGCTTGCATACAACCCAGTTAGATCTTGGTGGGGTGCAAACATGGTTAAGCACGAAAAACTTGAAGATAATACTTACAAGCACTACATTGGTTACACTGTATTTAGTGATATCTATAACGCATACGGCGCATATCCTGGTAACTATGATACTGGTGATATTATTGTTCCGCTTGGTATCAAGGAAAACTTCCTTGCTCTCGTTAAGGATAACGCTGGTACTACAGCTCTTCCTGGTGCAATTTGTAAAACTTGTAACAACCAATTCTCACTTGTAGCAGACGGTACTGCAACTTGTCCTGACTGTAAAGTTGCAATGACTGTTGTTAAGGGTGCTGATAGAGGTAGCGATATGTGGTGTCAACCTGAAGTTTACGTTTGGGGTAACCACGATCTTACTACTGATGAAACTTCGTTCTATGAATCTTGGGCTCCTAACGGTACTCGTGCTTCTGGTTTCCTTAAACTTGAAGGTACTGCTAAGTATGAAACTTACGATGCATTAAAGACTGCTTACGCTCAAAACAATAGCTTGTATGACTCGTTCTTGGGTTTAGACGGTATGAGTAACGGTAAAAAGTTATGGAAGATAACTCCTGACGGTCAACTTGTATGGTACGCTACTGAAGTTATTTTTACTGATTCTACTGAAATTGACTACGGTGCAGATGAAGGCCTTCTTCATACTAACAAACTTGAAAACGTTGTTAATGATGCTGGCGGGTTAGATGGAATTACAAGTGTTGAAATAGCAGGTAAAAATCTTACTGTTGAAAACGGCGGTGTTATAGTTGATAAAAACGGCTATATTATCGGTCTTAACCCCCTTGATGAAGGCGAAGAAGGTGACGGTGTTCCGTTTATGAACACGTTTAACAGTAAATCAAACGTATTAACGCTTACTATTAAGACTGCGAACTATAATACCTACGTATTCAATAACGTTCATTATCAAACAATTGTGATTGACGATATCACTGAGCTTAAAACCGCCCTTGATATGGACTATACTCCTACTGATGCTCATAACTACGGTTTCTATAAGCTTGCGGGAAATCTTGCTGTAACGGATGAAATGAAAGCCTCTACACCTATAGTAAACGGTAACCCCAGTGGTAATAACCCATTAGGCTTTGCGTACACTGGTTTCAATACCCACTTTCATGAAGGTAAATACGTTAGTGGTGTAGATGAAGGTTTCTCTGGTCAGTTTGACGGTGGTGGTCATACGCTTGACTTTAATGAATGTTATTTACCTTACGGTTTATTCGGCTCGTTTGATATTATGTGGAAAACTGATCCTGTCGCAAAAGAACCGATAGCGCAAGTATCCATTTACGATTTAGCTATTGTAGATTATAAAGCGAACGCTCCCGTTCTTGCTTATTATGGTGTACAAGACGGTTACAATGCTAAAACAGTCGTATCTCTTTCTAACTTGTACGTTAAGATGGCGGCTGGTCATCAGTTCAAAGGTTTGATTCACGAAGGTGGTTTACTTTACACTAATAACGTACTTGTTGACTCTACTGAAACGCTTGCTAATGACTATTTAGTTAATACTCCTATCTATGGTGAAGCCGTTCAAGGCGCTTTCCTTTCAGCTTCGTATTCCGGTGGTGCTTTATATACGTCATTAAGAAGATTAACAACTAGAGATAATCTTCAAGATAATATTAAGAACTTCGTTGCTTATGGTAACGCTCCCGTTGTTTGGCAAGCTGCAAGTTTAGGTTCATCTAATTGGTTTAAGACCGTTGCTTTCCACTATAATATTACTTGTTTAACTTGTGGTGTTAGACATACTGCGTATGCGCTTGTTAAAAATGCAGGTGTTACGCTTGAAAAGAGTATAGATTTATATACTATTGAAGAGTTGAACGAAGTAATTAGAGTTAATAACATTCCTTGTGGAACTACAAAATCTAATGTTCCTTGTGAAACTAATCTTTCTTACGAAAACGTTTACACTCACTTTGTTAGAAGTCCAGGCCATTCAGGTGACTATATTTCTGGCGAATTGTATGCTGGTTACGCATCAAATAAAGAGTACGGCGATATTGCTATGAGAAAGGGCTTAAAAGAAAACTTCTTAGCGCTCCTTCCATATAACCCAGGTGCTGCGGCTCTTCCTGGCTATTACTGCAATAAGTGCTTTAATCAATTTGCATTGAATATTGGTGATAGTAATGCTTGTCTTGATTCAACTTGTACGGGTACTATGACTAAAGTTGCCGACCTTTGGTCTTCTCCTTCGGTTTATATTTGGGAAAGAGCAAAGATTGATGGATTTGTGCCTTCTTCAGGTGAACGTGTATGGACGGGTGTTAGCAAGTATAACGACGCTAACGATATGATGACGTCATACGCTAACGATAATACTATATTCAATTCCTTTATCGGTGCTGACGGTAAGCGTAATGGTAAAGAGTTATGGTCTGTTTCTCAAGACGGTATCCTTTCTTGGGTAGGCGCTTAAAACTTAATTGATAAAATTGGAACAAGCAATTGCTTGTTCCTTTTTTAATCCCTTATTTCGGGTGTTATACTGCGTTTCTGCTTAGTGTTTTGACTTCGATGACCGACAAGGTCAATCTCATCCAAAACACTTCGCGAGCCTTGTCTAACACCCAAACTAACGCCTTAAATTTTTAATCGTTTATTTCGGGTGTTATACTGCGTTTTTGCTATTTCGGGTGTATAACTAATAAATTCGACAAAATTTTACAAAAGTTAACTAAAAGTTAACCTTTGTATGTTTTAATGTTAGGTAGGAAAGTAGGTGGTTTATTTTGTTCAATTTAGATGGTAAAACCTTAAAAAATA
>JAZRSR010000034.1:0-108617 GCA_045651665.1 Christensenellaceae bacterium | reverse complement strand
AAAAACGCTAACGAGTTTTTTCTCGTTAGCGTTTTTTATATCAAGTAAATTGCCGTATATATACCTTCTAAAAGTAAAAGGTGCAACGGGTAGAAAACGTAAAAGAAATATTTTAAGTTAACCTTTCCGCGAGAGCCGTTGTATAAAAATATAAGCGGTATCGAAAGCAATGCGTAAATTGAAAAACTAACGTTTCCGCTCGTTAAAACGAAAACGACTACGCCTACCGAGAAAGTAAACGCTCTTAAAATAAGTTTATCGTACTTTACTAGCTTTTGATTGTTTATTTCCCCTAAAATCAAATAAACTTGCAAATACGGGGAGCATACAACCCCAAAACTCGTAGTCTACCGTAAAGTAATAGCAAAAAACGTAAGTGAACGCTACGGCAAATAGGAATACGAAAATAGATATTACTATTAACCACCACTTTTTATGTTCAAACACGCATTTTTTCATAAACTTTAACGCGTAAATTGTTAAAATTGAAAGAGTAAACGTTATGAGTATTGAAAAGTAAATATCGCTTGGCTCGTAGATAGCGTAGGCTATTTGGCAAATTAAGCCAAGCCCTAATATTAGCGATAAATGTTTTATTTTGTTTTTAGTGTATCTGCAACCTTCTGCTATCAAAAAGGCAAAAAGTGGCATAGCAAGCCTGCCTATATACCTTAAAAACATAACTCGCGGATAAAAAATAAACCCAAAATGGTCTATTACCATAAAGATAGCCGCAAGTATTTTTAGAACGTTTCCGTTCAAAAACCTAATTTTACTTATCATAACTCTAAAAGCTTTTCAGCGTTTTTATATAAGATTTTATCAAGCGTTGTTTTTTCTAAACCGTAAGAAGTTAAGATTTCTAAATCACTTTTTATATTGCTCCAAGGAGCATCGGTTGCAAATAGTATTTTATCTTCACCGTGTTTTTCTAAAATTTTATAAAACTGTTCTTTGGTTAAGTATTTTAACACGTAAGCAGTATCAATATAAACGTTGCTACCTGCAACTTCACTTAAAAACTCATTGACCATTTCGCTACCGCCCATGTGAGCGAGAACGAACTTAGTATGCCCCACTTTATCAATAACCTTTTTAGCGCGGTTTGGCGGGCACATTACGGTACACTCTCTATACCCACAGTCAATACCTGCGTGAGTAACAACTATTAAGCCAAGTTCTTTAGCAGTAGTTAAAATTTTAATGTAGTTTTCATCGTCGATATACGTTCCTTGATAATCGGGATGAATTTTAACCCCTTTTATACCCGCCTCCTTTACGGCGAGAAGTTTACCTTCAATATCGCTACACTTTGGATGAATACCCGCAAAGGATAAAATTCTATCCTTTTTTTCGTTTACCCATTTTGCAAAACTTAAAACGCTATCAAACTGTTCTGGTTTTGTTAGCACGGGAAGAGAAACGGCAAGTTCAACACCTGCCGTTTTAAGTTCTTGTATAAGCCCATCGTAAGTTCCGTTAAAAGATGGTTGTGTTCCACCCCTTTCGGCTAAATATTCAATGGTTCTTCCTGCAATTTTATCTGGAAAAATATGAGTGTGAAAATCTATTATCATTAGAATTTAGCAAGTTGATCGGGAAGGAGAGTTTCAATACCGTTTACTTCTAAAACTTTAGAAGTTTTGCAAGCATCTGACGCCTTAACTACAACGTACGCTTCTTCACTTTCGATAGATAAACCGTACATATATTCAATATTAACGTCTTCTTGTTCAATCTTTTTAAGAACTGATTGCAAACTGCCTGCAACGTGAGGAATTTTAATAATTAAAACGTCTGAAAGAAGGCTTGAAAAACCTGCTTTAGAAAGTTGTTCTCTACCTTGTTCAGGATTATTTACGATTAAACGTAAAATACCATACTCGGTGGTATCTGCAAGCGAAAGAGAAATAATGCTTACACCGTTTTCCTTTAATACGTCTAAAACTTCTGAAAGTCTTCCTTTTCTGTTTTCGATAAATACGGATAATTGTTTAGATGTCATAATAATTCTCCTTAATAAAGTTTTCTATTATCGATAACGTGAACAGCTTTGCCTTCACTTCTCTTAATTGATTGTGGCTCAACGATTTTTACTTTTGCCGATAAGCCGATTGCTTGATTTATTACGTGACTAATTTTCTTAGTCATCGCTTCAAGCCCTCTAATTTCATCGGTGTAGTATTCGTTTGCAAGTTCAACGTGAACTTCTAACGTGTCAAGATTGTTTACTCTATCTACTATCATCATATAGTGAGGAGTTACTTCTTTAACTTCCATAAGAGCCGCTTCGATTTGGCTTGGGAATACGTTTACGCCACGAATAATAAGCATATCGTCAACTCTTCCCTTAAATCTTGAAATTCTTGCGCTTGTTCTACCGCACTCGCAAGTTTCGTGAGTGATACTAGTTAAGTCCTTAGTTCTATATCTAATAAGCGGAATACCTTCTTTAGTTAAGGTTGTGAAAGCAAGTTCGCCAAGTTCGCCATCGGCAACTGGTTTTAACGTTTCAGGGCTTAAAATTTCGGGATAGAAGTGATCTTCGCAAACGTGAAGCCCTTTGTGGAACTTACAGTCGCACGCAACGCCCGGCCCCATAACTTCAGATAAACCGTAAATATCGTGAGCGGTGATGTTTAACTTTCTTTCAAGTTCTTCTCTCATCTTTTCAGTCCAAGGTTCAGCGCCACAAATAGCAGATTTCAATTTTATTTTATCAACTAAACCTTCTTCTTGTAAAACTTCAGAAATGTATAAAAGATACGACGGGGTGCACGCTATTGCAGTTGCGCCAAAGTCAACCATCATGGTGGTGAGTTTTTTAGAGTTACCCGTACTCATAGGAACTACGGTTGCCCCAATTTTTTCAGCGCCGTTATGCGCGCCAAGACCACCCGTGAATAAACCGTAGCCGTAGGCAATTTGAATTACGTCGTCTTTACCGATACCTGCCATCGTCATACATCTTGCAACGCATTCCGACCAAATATCAAGATCTCGCCTTGTGTAACCAACTACCGTTGCTTTACCGGTAGTTCCACTTGATGCGTGAATTCTTACTATTTCAGAATTTGGAACGGCAAATAAACCAAAAGGATAATTCTCTCTTAAATCGTCTTTCGTAGTAAAAGGAAGTTTAGTGATATCTTCAATACCTTTAATATCACTAGGAAGTAAACCTACCGCTTGCATTTTCTTGCGATAAAATTCAACGTTATGATATACGTAATCAACAAGTTTTTTAAGCCTTGCGCTTTGCAAAATAGTCATCTCGTCACGAGACATACACTCTTTGGTTTCATTCCAAATCATATTATTTCTCCTTAATTTTCGTAGCCTTTGATAAACGCTTTAACGTTTAATTCAACCGTTTTAGGAGGAACCGTAGTTTCAACAGTTCTTAAAACGATTTCTTTATCAATACCTAAATACTTTGTTGCGTATCCTAATACTACGGAATTCAAAACCTTGCTATTACCAAGTTCTTTTGCAATTTTTTGACCGTCTATTGAATAAACGGAATAAGTCTTTTTAAGATTTTCAATTATATCGCTTGGGTATTCCATAGCGCCCGTAACTACCGTCATAGGATCAATCCTACAATCGTTTACTACTATAACACCGTCTTTTTTAAGAAAATGCGCGTATCTTAACGCTTCTAAACGCTCAAATGCAATTATAACGTCTGCTTGGCCTTCTTCAACTACGGGTTCGTTTACCTTTTCGCCGTATCTAACAAAAGTAACTACGCTACCGCCCCTTTGAGCCATACCGTGAACTTCAGATATCTTAACGTCATAACCCAAACTCAACGCTGATTTTCCTATAATTCTACTTGTAAGTAGCGTGCCTTGACCACCAACGCCAACAATCATTACGTTTTTAATCATCTTGCCACCACCTCGATTGCTCCAAATTTGCAATAGTTTTTGCAAAGACCACAACCGTTACACATAGTTTCATCAATAGATACAACCCCATCTCTCATACTGATTGCAGGGCAACCTATTTTTAAGCACATCTTACACTTTTTGCAAGCGTCTTGGTTAATTTCACACTTGTTCGGGAATTTTTGACCTTTAAGTAAAGCGCACGGCGCTTTTGCTATAATTACCGTTAATACGTTGCCGTTTACACTTTCTTTAATAACTTTCGTTAAACCTTCAACGTCAAACGCGTCAATTTCAATAACGTTTGAAACGCCAACCGACCTGCAAAGATTTGCTAAGTCTATTGCGTAAGTTTCTTCGCCTTTTAAGGTTTTACCAGTTGCAGAGTGTTCTTGATGCCCCGTCATACCCGTAGTTCTATTATCTAAAATAATAACCGTTCCCGTACCCTTGTTGTAAACCATATTGATAAGGGAGTTAATGCCGGTATGAAGGAAAGTTGAGTCGCCAATAACCGCTACCCAATTTTTAATAAATTCTTTACCGCAAGCCTTTTCTAAACCATGAAGGGTTGAAATACTTGCGCCCATACATAAAGTAGTGTCGATAACGTTGAGCGGAGCAACCGCGCCAAGCGTATAGCAACCTATATCTCCTGCTGCGTGAATTTTAAGTTTGTTAAGAACTGAGAATACGCTTCTATGCGGACAACCCGGGCATAAAATCGGCGGACGGTTAGGAACAACTTGTTTTTCGTAAACTTCGTCGGTTTTACCGTATAAAACCTTCTTAAGAAGGTTTGCGCTATATTCGCCTTGCTTTGTAAATAGTTCTTTACCTAAAACTTTTATACCCCAACTTTTGATTTGTTCTTCAATAACGGGTTCAAGTTCCTCAAAAACGTAAACCGTTTTAACTTGAGAACAAAAATCTTCAATAAGTTTTTTAGGAAGCGGATTTACAAGCCCAAGTTTAAGAACGCTAGCGTCAGGGCAAACTTCTTTAACGTATTGATAAGCAATACCTGAAGTTATAAAGCCGATTTCACTACTGCCTTTTTCAACCCTATTAACGCTTAAAGTTTCAGCATCTTTAGCAAGCCTATTTTCTCTATCTTCAACGTAAACGTGCCTACCGATAGCGGACGCCGGCATCATTACGTATTTTCTCATATTTCTCTCGTATGGAACGGCTGGCTTTTCAACTCTATCTGAAATTTCAACCGCACTTTGCGAGTGAGCAAGTTTAGTGGTCGTTCTAAGTATTACGGGAGTGTCGTACTTTTCCGAAAGTTCGAAAGCAAGAACGGTAAAATCCTTTGCTTCTTGGCTATCTGATGGTTCAAGCACGGGAATATGCGCCGAACGAGCAATCATGCGCGTGTCTTGTTCGTTTTGAGAACTTGCAAGACCAGGATCATCCGCCACTACGATAACTGAACCACCGTTTACGCCCGTGTATGAAAAAGTGTAAAGAGGGTCGCTTGCAACGTTTAAGCCAACGTGTTTCATACACGCTAAATTTCTAACGCCAGCAACGCTCGCGCCAAACGCAACTTCTACGGCTACCTTTTCGTTTGGAGCCCACTCGGTATATACTTCATTATATTTACAAAGAATTTCACTAATTTCAGTACTCGGTGTACCAGGGTATGCGCTAGAAACTACTACTCCCGCTTCATAAGCGCCCCTTGCGATCGCTTCGTTTCCGAGCATTATCAATTTATCTTTCATTGTTTGCCTCTCAAATCTTTAACTCTTTTTGCCTTTCCTTCGAAACGTTGAAGGGTGTTAGGCGATACTAAAGTTACTTTAGCGTCAAGCCCTAAAACGATTCTAAGTTTATTCCTAACGCCGTTTGCAATTTTTTCAAGTTCAGAGAAAGAGTCCGTTTCAACGTTGAGTTCAACTTTAACGGTAAGTTTATCGTTATAACCTTCTCTTTCAACGATAATTTCGTAATGCGGTCCAAGTTCGTTAAAGCTTAAAATTACTTCTTCAATTTGGCTTGGGAACACGTTTACGCCACGAATCTTAAGCATGTCGTCACTTCTACCTGAAAGATTTTCCATTCTAACGAAAGTTCTTCCACACTTGCACGGCTCGTAAATAAGCCTAGTTATATCTTTAGTCCTATATCTAATAAGGGGGATCCCTTCTTTTTTAATACAAGTAATTACAAGTTCGCCCTTTTCCCCTGCTGGCAATACTTCGCCCGTTTCGGGGTTGATAATTTCAGGAATAAAGAAGTCTTCGTTTATATGCATACCGTCAAGGTATTCGCACTCGCCAGAAACGCCGGGGCCCATAAGTTCACTCATACCGTAGTTTGAAGTTACGAGCATATCTTCGCCCCAATACTTATGCATTTCTTCACGCATTGCTTCGGTTAAAAGTTCGCTACCTACAAGACCAATCTTAACCTTTAAGTCGGTTCTTGGGTCTATTCCCATCGATCTTGCAACTTCGGCAAGCCTTAACGCATATGACGGAGTTGCAACGAGAAGTGAAGTCCCGAAGTCTTGCATATACATTATTTGCTTTTCGGAATTACCCGTTGACGACGGAACGATAGTAGCGCCGATTTTTTCAAGACCGTAGTGAAGACCTAAAGCGCCTGTAAACATACCGTAACCAAAACAAATTTGAGCAACGTCTTTAGGGGTTGCGCCACCCATACAAGCAATACGAGAAACACACTCCGTCCAAGTTTCAAGGTCGGCTTGAGTATAACCTACTACGGTAGGTTTACCCGTCGTTCCACTCGATGCGTGAATTCTAACGAGTTTATCTTTTTCAACGCCAAAATAACCAAAAGGATAGTTATCTCTTAAGTCTTGCTTTGTAACGAACGGGAGTTTAGATAAATCTTTCAAAGACTTAATATCTTGGGGTTTAATACCCGCATCGTCCATTTTCTTTCTATAAGGCTCAACGTTATTGTAAACTCTGTTTACCGTTTCAATAAGCCTTTCAAGTTGTATTTTTTCTATTTGTTCTCTTGAATAAGTCTCTACTTCAGACCAAATCATAATGCACCTTATTAATTATAGTTATTATTCTACGATAACGGCTTTAATTCTACGAACGCCAGCTGAAGAACTTTCTTCTTTTAAGATTTTGAAACCTTTAAGATCACTCGTTCTTTGAGCGTGTGGACCACCGCATATTTCTTTTGAATATCCTTCGATAGTATACACTTTAACGTTTTCGCCGTATTTATTTCCAAACACGCCGATTGCACCGCTTTCACGAGCCTTTTCAACGAGCATTTCTTCCATAACTACTTCAATATCGTCCTTAATTGCTTGGTTAACGATTGCTTGAACTTCTGCAATTTCTTCAGGAGTCATCTTTCTCTCAAAAGAAAAATCGAAACGCAATCTTTCAGGAGTGATATTGCTACCCTTTTGGAAAACGGTGTCGCCTAAAACTTTTCTCAACGCGCCGTTTAATAAGTGAGTTGCGGTGTGGAGTTTAGTGGTTTGTTCGCTATTATCTGATAAACCACCCTTAAACTTTTGCTCTGCGCCTTGACGAGAAAGTTCTTGGTGGTGAGCAAATTGAGTCTTAAACCCTTCAACGTCAACCTTAATACCCTTTTCTCCTGCGAGTTCTTCGGTAAGTTCAATAGGGAAACCGTAAGTATCGTAAAGTTTGAACGCCATTTCGCCCGAAAGCATTTCTCCATCTTTTACGTTTGATAAGAATTTGCCCGCAATTTTAATACCTTGGTCTAAAGTTTTAGAGAACGTTCTCTCTTCATCTTCTAAAGACTTGATAATGAATGCTTGATTTCTTTGAAGTTCAGGATAAACGGGAGCAAACTCGTCAACGATAATTTTAGAAATTTCTACCATAATACCGTCTGGATTGCAAAGGCTCTTTAAGTGACGGTAAACTCTTCTTATAAGACGGCGAAGAACGTATCCTTGGTCAACGTTAGAAGGAGATACTCCCTTATCATCGCCTAAAATAAAGGTGATTGCCCTTAAGTGATCGGCTAAGATTCTGAAAACCCTTAAGTTTTCGCTATTAATTTCAACGCCGGTAAATTTTACAAGCCCGTCCATAATAGGCTTGAAAATTTCAGTATCGTAAACTGATTTTTCACCGTTTAAGATACAGAGAACTCTTTCTAAACCAAGCCCCGTATCAACGTTGTGAATATCCATTTTTTTATACGTTCCGTCTTTTTGCTTATTGTATTCCATAAATACGTTATTCCAAATTTCAACGTATTTACCGCACGAACATGACGGACCGCAATCGGGTGAACATTTTTCGCCACCCATATCATAGAAAATTTCGGTATCAGGACCGCAAGGACCAGTTTCGCCAGCAGGACCCCACCAGTTATCTTTTCTACCGCAAAAATAAATTCTTTCGTCGG
Source organism: Christensenellaceae bacterium (assembly GCA_045651665.1). GTDB lineage: Bacteria > Bacillota > Clostridia > Christensenellales > Borkfalkiaceae > HGM11412. The sequence goes on along the minus strand of JAZRSR010000034.1, from coordinate 100,332 downwards.
GGTATCCTAAAGATTTCCACGCTTCGTAGGCTTCCACGTCTTTAGGAACTTCATTATCGCCACCAAATACGGTAACTGAAATTTTTTCTTGTGGAATCCCTAATACCTTAGTCAAAAATTCATGGCTAAAACCGATGGACTCTTTCTTGAAATAATCGTTTAAGGACCAGTTGCCCATCATTTCAAAAAAGGTTAAGTGGCTAGGATCGCCAACTTCGTCAATATCCCCCGTTCTTAAACACTTTTGATGATCTGTAAGTCTTTTACCTGCGGGGTGTTTTTCACCGAGAAGATATGGAACGAGCGGGTGCATACCAGCAGTCGTAAATAATACGCTCGGATCGTTTTCAGGAATAAGTGATGCTGAAGAAATTTCAGCGTGACCTTTTGATACGAAAAAATCTATATATTTTCTTCTTAATTCATTTGCTTTCATAATTACTCCTTAGAAAGTAAAGTTGCTACGCAGTTATATTTTTTAACTGCGTTAAAAAGTTATATTTTTCGCCTTGCGAAAAGATATATTTGCCTATGGCAAGTTATATTTTTTGACTATGTCAAAAAGTTGTGGATTTTATTTTTTATATAATAAAATTTTAACTCAAAGTTTATTCAATGCTCTTATTTTAAGACGTTAGAAACAAGCAAGACAAGGCTCGGCAAGACGGTGCGGTAACAATAGACCTTGCTCGGTCATTGTTAGTGCAAAATCAAGCCTATTAAATGCTCAGATTTTAAGCCGTTAGAAGCGAGTATTTCAAGGCTCGTAAAGACGTGGCGATTACGATAGACCTTGTCGGTCATCGTAAGTGCAAAATCAAGCCTATTAAATGCTCAGATTTTAAGCCGTTAGTTACAAGTTAGACAAGGCGTTCGACACTGAAAGTTTAGTAAAGAGATATTTTAAGACGTTAGTTACAAGTTAGGCAAGGCTCGACGGCAAGTTATCGGGTACAATAGACCTTTTGCGGTCATTGTAATCGTAACTTGACGGCAGTAAACGAAGCATAACGCCGTAAATAACGGATTAAAATTAGAAGAGACCGGTAATTACCCCATCATCACTAACGTCTATCTTAGTAGCCGATGGTACTTTAGGAAGACCGGGCATTGTCATAATATTACCGGTGAGGGCAACGATAAAGCCTGCGCCTGCTGAGATTTTTAATTTTCTAACGGTTATAGTAAATCCTTCGGGTGCGCCAAGTTTTTTAGCATCGTCAGAAAAACTATACTGAGTTTTTGCTACGCAAACGGGAAGTTTATCGTAGCCGTTTTGAGTTAATCTTTCAAGGTCAAGTTCAGCGTCTTTTGTAAACTTAACGTCAACGCCCCTATAAATCTTTTGAACGATCGCTTGAAGTTTTTCTTTGATAGAGAGATTTAGATCGTAACTGAAAGTGAAATCGTTTTCCTTATCACAAAGAGCAACTACTTCGTTTGCAAGTTCGATAGCGCCTTTGCCACCATCTGCCCAAACGGTTGATAATACCGCTTTTACGCCAAGGTTAGCGCACTCTTTTATTACGAGATCAATTTCAGCGTCAGTATCGGTTGGGAAACGGTTGATTGCAACTACTGCTGGAAGTTTGTAAACTTCTCTAATATTTGAAACGTGGCGAAGAAGATTTGGAAGCCCTATTTTAAGCGCAGTTAAATTTTCTTCGGATAAATTTGCCTTTTCAACGCCACCGTGCATTTTAAGGGCTCTAACCGTTGCAACCATAACTACTGCCGAAGGCTTTAAGCCCGCCGTTCTACACTTGATATCAAGGAACTTTTCCGCACCAAGATCCGCACCGAAACCTGCTTCAGTTATACAGTAATCAGCAAGTTTTAGCGCCGTGTCAGTTGCGATAACCGAGTTACAGCCATGCGCAATATTTGCAAAAGGACCACCGTGAACGAACGCAGGATTTCCTTCTAAAGTTTGAACTAAGTTGGGTTTGATTGCATCTTTCAAAAGCGCTGCTAACGCTCCAACAGCGCCAAGTTCTCCTGCCGTTACGGGCTTTCCGTCAAAATTATAGCCAACGACTATTCTTGAAAGCCTATCTTTAAGATCGCTAATCGACGACGCCATACAGAATATCGCCATAATTTCAGAAGCAACCGTAATATCAAAACCGTCACCCCTTTTAACACCGTTAACTTTTTTACCAAGCCCGTCAATAATTACTCTTAACTGGCGGTCGTTCATATCAACGCATCTCTTCCAAGTTATTGCGCGAGTATTGATACCGAGCGCATTGCCTTGGTAGATGTGGTTATCTATCATAGCGGCAAGAAGATTGTTTGCCGCTCCAATTGCGTGAAGATCACCGGTAAAGTGAAGGTTAATGTCTTCCATAGGAACTACTTGAGCGTAACCGCCACCTGCCGCTCCGCCTTTAATACCGAATACGGGGCCGAGCGACGGTTCACGCATCGCTACGATTGCGTTTTTACCTAATGAATTAATAGCGTCCGCTAAACCGATAGTAGTTGTGGTTTTGCCTTCGCCAGCGGGCGTTGGAGTTATTGCGGTAACTAAAACGAGTTTGCCTTTACGCTTAGCGCCACTAAGCTTAGTAATATCAATTTTTGCCTTATATTTACCGTAGAGTTCAATATCGTCTTCGGTGATATTTAATTTTTTTGCAATTTCAGTTATTGGTTGCATCTTGCACGCTTGTGCTATTTCAATATCGCTAAGATAAGCCATAATGTTTCTCCATTTATTTGCTATAGCAAATAATTATATTCTTCACTTTTTGAAATAAGTTACGGCAGATTCAAAGAGCCTCATATCGTATTCGCCTAAAACGTTCTTATATAATCCGTAACCCTTTCTTTCGCTATGACCCATTTTACCAAATACTCTACCGTCGGGAGATAAAATACCTTCAATAGCGGAGATACTGCCGTTGGGGTTAAAGGCAACGTCCATAGTAGCGTTACCGTTAAGGTCAACGTATTGAGTCATAATTTGACCGTTTTTAGAAAGTGTTTTAATTAAATCGTCGCTTGCGATAAATTTACCTTCGCCGTGAGAAATTGCAACGTTATAAACGTCACCAACCTTAACGCCTGAAAGCCAAGGAGATTTAGTTGACGCTACTCTTACTCTAACGATTTTAGATTGGTGTCTACCAATATTATTGTAAGTTAAGGTTGGGCAAGTTTCATCGGTATCGATAATCTTTCCGTATGGAACAAGACCAAGTTTGATAAGCGCTTGGAAACCGTTACAAATACCGCCCATTAAACCATCTCTTTTTTCTAAGAGTTCAGTAACTTGTTCTTTAACCGCGCCGTTTCTAAAGAAAGCGGTTATAAACTTACCAGAACCATCCGGCTCGTCACCACCCGAGAAACCACCCGGAACGAATATCATTTGGCTTGATTTTGCCTTGATTGAGAATTCTTCAACCGATTTAGCAACGGAAGAAGCGGTAAGATTTTTAATAACGTAAATTTCCGCTTCAGCGCCGGCGTCTTCAAACGCTTTTGCAGTATCAAATTCACAGTTAGTACCTGGGAAAACGGGAATTAATACCTTAGGTTTAGCAGTCTTTATATTGCAAGAGATTTCACTCTTTCCATTATAAGAGAAATTTTCAGCAGTTCCTTCAGTTTTAATATTGCAAGCAAATACCGGTTCAAGTTTGTCTTCATAAATCTTCAAGAGTTTAAGAAGGTCAAGAACGTTTTCTTTATAAGATATAGTAGTATCGCTTGTAGTGTAACCTAAGAGTTCGCCAACTTCAAAATCACCGTCAAGTTCAATAACGAAACTACCGTAGTTGTAACTAAATATATCGTTTAAGTTAACGCTATCATCATACTTGAAGCCAATTCTATTGCCGATTGACATCTTTAAGATTGCCTCTGCAATACCGCCGTAAGTTGGAGTGTAAACTGAAAGGGCTTTTTTACTTCTTAAAAGTTCGGTTACTACCTTGAAATTATCAAGTAACGATTTGGTTTCAGGAAGCCCACTCTTTTGATACTTGGGTTTCAAAACTACTACTTTACTACCCGCTTTCTTAAATTCGGGAGAAGTTACTTCGTCAACTTGACCAGTAGTTACCGCAAAGGAAACTAAAGTTGGCGGAACGTCGATATCTTCAAACGTACCACTCATAGAGTCTTTACCGCCGATAGCAGCAACGCCAAGTTCAACTTGCGCTTTGAACGCGCCTAATAATGCGCTTGCAGGTTGACCCCAACGAATTGGGTCTTTTTTAAGTTTTTGGAAGTATTCTTGGAAAGTAAGGTAAACGTCACTATACTCAGCGCCCGTTGCAATAAGTTTACATACGCTTTCAACTACCGCAAGGTATGCTCCGTGATAAGGGCTCTTTTCAGCAACGTAAGGGTTTCCACCCCAAGCCATATACGAAACGGTATCGGTATGACCTTTTTCTACTGAAACGAGATTTACCATTGCTTGTGGCGGAGTTTGTTGATACTTACCTCCGAACGGCATAAGTACGGTACCTGCGCCGATAGTAGAGTCAAAGCGTTCGGATAAACCACGCTTTGAGCATACGTTAAGATCACCTGCTAAACTTTCATAAGCGTTAGCAAAGTCTTTAACTTCTTGCTTTTTATAACAAGTTGATGATTGCGCTTTAACTTCAACGTGCTTTTCAGCGCCGTTACTGTTTAAGAACTCTCTTGAAATATCAACTATAACTTTATCGTTCCAACTCATAACTAAGCGTTTTTCTTCAGTTACGGTTGCAACCACGCTTGCTTCTAAGTTTTCCTTTTCAGCAAGGGCGATAAATCTTTCAACGTCCTTTTCTTCAACTACAACCGCCATTCTCTCTTGAGATTCAGAGATTGCAAGTTCAGTACCATCAAGACCGTCGTATTTTTTCTTAACTGCATTAAGATCTATTGACAAACCGTCTGCAAGTTCGCCGATAGCTACGGAAACACCGCCCGCCCCAAAGTCGTTACAACGCTTAATCATAAGCATTGCATCTTTATTTCTAAATAATCTTTGGAGTTTTCTCTCTTCAGGAGCGTTACCTTTTTGAACTTCCGCACCGCAGTCGGTTAATGATTCTAAAGTGTGTGATTTTGAAGAACCCGTTGCACCACCGCAACCGTCACGGCCAGTTCTTCCACCGAGTAAAATAACTTTATCTGACGGTGCCGGAACTTCACGCCTTACGTTTTCTTGCGGAGTTGCCGCAACTACCGCACCGATTTCCATACGCTTAGCGGTATAGCCTTCGTGATAAATTTCATCTACTTGTCCCGTTGCTAAACCAATTTGGTTACCGTATGAAGAATAACCTGATGCAGCGGTAGTTACTATCTTTCTTTGCGGAAGCTTGCCTTTTAAGGTTTCTTTAACGGGGCGTAACGGATTGCCTGCACCCGTTACACGCATAGCAGCGTATACGTAACTTCTACCAGAAAGCGGATCTCTTATAGCACCGCCAATACATGTTGCCGCACCACCGAAAGGTTCAATTTCAGTCGGGTGATTGTGAGTTTCGTTTTTGAAAAGAAGTAACCAATCTTGATTTTCTCCGTCAACCTTAACTTTAATTTTAACGGTACAAGCATTGATTTCTTCAGATTCGTCAAGCCCGTTTAATAACCCACGCTTTTTCAAAAGTTTTGCAGCGAGCGTGCCTATATCCATAAGATTTATAGGTTTAGTTCTTGAAAGTTCCTTTCTTGCGTCAAGATACTCTTTATATGTCTTTTCAATTTCAGGGTCTTCAAAAGTAATACCGTCGATAGTAGTTAAGAAAGTCGTATGACGGCAATGGTCTGACCAATATGTATCTATCATCCTAATTTCTGTGAGAGTGGGATTACGCTTTTCTGAAATGAAATATTTTTGACAAAATTCAATATCGTCACCGTCCATAGCAAGAGCGTAATTTGAAACGAACTCTTCTAAACCCTTTCTATCAAGGTCGATAAATCCGTCTAAAACTTCAACTTCGCTGGGAACGGGTTGTTCTATCTTTAACGTATCAAACGCTTTAAGTTCGGCTTCCCTACTTTCAACGGGGTTAATAACAAACTTCTTTATAGCGCTTATTTCTTCATTGCTTACCTTTCCGTAAACGGCGTAAACCTTGGCAGTTTTAACGGTTGGGCGTTCTTTTTGAGAAATAAGTTGGATACATTGACTTGCCGAATCCGCTCTTTGATCAAACTGACCGGGGAGATATTCAACGGCAAATACGATAGCGCCGTCTAAATCAACGCTACCACTAGCCGTGTCCATTTGCGGTTCGGAAAATACAGTTTTTACCGCATAGTCAAAAAGTGATTTTTCAATATCTTCAACGTCATAACGGTTAATTACTCTAATATTTTCAACGCTTTTAATTTCAAGTAAATCTCTTACTTCTTGTAAAAGTGAATTTGCTTCGTGTTGAAAGCCTTGCTTTTTTTCTACGTAAACTCTATAAACCATATTGCTCCTATTTTACTTCTTGGTTGCTAATAATGCTTTTTTACCTATGTCTTTTCTGAAATACGCGTTTTCAAAAGAAATTTTATCTACTACTTTATAAGCGTTTTTAATCGCTTCTTCTAAACTTTTAGCCGTTGCAACTGCGCCGAGCACTCTACCACCAGCCGTTTTCAAAACGCCGTCGTCAAGTTTAGCGCCTGCAACGTAAACGTTTTCGTTTTCTTCTAAGTTTCCAATTTTAATTTCAAAACCGCTTTCGTATTTTTGCGGATAGCCGTTAGAAGCCATTACTACGCAAGTAGCCGAGCCGTTTGAGAATTTAACTAAATCTTCACTAAGCGTTCCGTTAGTAGTTGCAATCATTATATCTAAAAGGTCGCTCTCAAGGAGTGGAAGAACTACTTGAGTTTCGGGATCTCCAAATCTACAGTTATATTCTATTACTTTTGGCCCCTTAGGCGTAAGCATAAGCCCAAAGTATAAGCAACCTTTGAAAGTTCTACCTTCTTTATTCATAGCGTCGATAGTTGGAAGGAAAATCTTTTCCATACACTCTTTCGCTACTTCTTCCGTGTAATACGGATTGGGAGCAATCGTTCCCATACCACCCGTATTTAAGCCTTCGTCGTTATCTTTTGCTCTCTTGTGATCCATTGAAGAAACCATAGGTATAACCACTTTACCGTCGGTAAAAGATAAAACTGAAACTTCAGGGCCGGTTAAAAACTCTTCGATTAAGATGTTGTTTCCGCTTGCCCCAAAAACTTTATCGAGCATAATTTCTTTAACGGCAGATTCTGCTTCGGCAAAGTCTTTTGCTATTATTACGCCTTTACCAAGCGCGAGCCCGTCCGCCTTAATTACGGTTGGATAAGAAACCGTTTTAAGATATTCAATGGCAACGTCAGCGTCAGAGAAAGTTACGCTATCGCCGGTTGGAATACCGTACTTTTTCATAAGGTTTTTAGAAAAAACTTTGCTACCTTCTAAAATTGCCGCGCATTTTTTAGGCCCGAAACAAGGAACGCCTATTTCTTCAAGTCGATCAACTAAACCTAAAACCAACGGATCGTCAGGCGCTACTACGCAATAATCGATTTGCTTTTCTTTTGCAAATTCAACTATTTTATCAAGTTCGGTTGCTTTGATAGGATAACACTCCGCATCTAAAGCAATACCACCGTTACCCGGCGTTGCATAAATTTTTTCTACTTTACTACTCTTTTTTAAACTTTTGATAATGGCGTGTTCTCTACCACCGCCACCTACTACTAATATTTTCATAAAACCCCTTATGTTTAATTATTACAAGTTATATTTTTCGCTCTGCGAAAAGATATATTTGTCTTTGACAAGATATATTTGGCTATGCCAAGTTATATTTTTTGCCTTTGGCAAAAAGTTGTGGAATTTATTTTTTATATAATAAAATTTATCCGAAACTTTCGCGTTAGCGAAAATATATCTATCCGTTAGGATAATATCTCTTTTGCTTTAGCAAAAATATATCTTTGCCGTTAGGCAAAATATATCTAATCTTGCACCGCAAGATTACTAATAGACCTTGCGGTCAACGAAGACCAAAGTCTATTCAATGCTAATATTTTTAGACCTTAGAAGCGAGTTAGACGAGGCACAAGATTTTTTAACGCCGAGTTAGACCTTGTCGGTCAACGAGGTGGTAAAAAGTCGCAGTAACAAAGTATAACGACGCTTATAAGGGATAAAAAGTTTTTTAGACCTTAGAAGCAAGCAAAACAAGGCTCGCGATGGCTTTGGGATGAGATAGACCTTGTCGGTCATCGAAGTCCAAAGACAAAGCAGTTAACGCTGTTATGCGACGCTTATAAGGGATAAAAATTAAGGCGTTAGTTTGGGTATTAGGCAAGGCTCACGAAAGCGATAGGCTGAGATAGACCTTTTTGGTCATCGAAGTCTATCACTTGAGTAGAAACGATGCATAATGCCCGAAATAACGGCTTAATGATGGAAAAGACGCATCCCCGTAAACACCATAGCCATACCGTAACTATCGGCTGCGGAAATAACGATATCGTCTCTTAAAGAACCACCGGGTTGAGCAACGAAAGATACACCGCTCTTTGCCGCTCTATCGATATTGTCAGAGAACGGGAAGAACGCATCGCTACCTAAAGATACGCCCGTGATAGTTTTTAGATAAGCCTTCTTTTCTTCCTTTGTGAAAGGTTCGGGGCGAACTGCAAAGTATTTTTGCCATACGTTATCGCCTAAAACTAAATCACTTTCATCATCTGAAAGATAAAGGTCGATGATATTATTTTTATCAGGTCTACCAACGCCTTCGGCAAATTGAAGACCGAGAACCTTTTCACTTTGGCGTAAATGCCAAAGGTCAGCTTTTTGAGCGGCTAAACGAGTGCAATGAATACGAGATTGTTGACCTGCGCCAACGCCGATTGCCTGACCGTCGTATGCAAAACAAACGGAATTTGATTGAGTGTATTTAAGCGTGATAAGAGAAATAATAAGGTCAATTTTCTTATCTTCTGGAATATCTTTATTAGCAGTTACAACGTCGGAAAGAAGTTCTTTGTCAATTTTGAAATTGTTTCTACCTTGCTCAAAGGTTATGCCGTAAACTTGCTTTCTCTCTAACTCTTCAGGAATATAATTTTCATCGATTTTAACAACGTTATAATTACCCTTTCTCTTGGCTTTTAAGATTTCAAGCGCTTTTTCAGAATAACCAGGAGCAATAACGCCGTCACTCACTTCTCTTGAAATGATTTTAGCGGTAACTTCGTCGCACTCGTCGGAAAGAGCAATCCAATCGCCGAAAGAAGACATCCTATCCGTTCCCCTTGCTCTAGCGTAAGCGCAAGCAATAGGAGAATCGTCAAGCCCGTCAATATCGTCAACGAAACAAGCCTTTTTGAGCGCAGGCGAAAGTTTTTTACCAACGGCTGCTGAAGTTGGAGAAACGTGCTTGAAACTTGAAGCACAAGCCATGCCCGTTGCTATTTTTAATTCTTTAACGAGTTGCCAAGAATTGAACGCATCTAAAAAGTTAATGTAACCAGGCTTGCCGTTTAACACTTCAATAGGAAGTTCTTTGCCGTTTTCCATAAAAATTCTAGACGGTTTTTGATTGGGATTACAACCGTATTTTAATGCTAATTCTTTCATTATTCTACCTCGTGAACGTTGTACGTAATGCTTTCAACGTCTTTACTTTCAAGATCAATATATCTAACGTGAAGAGCAATTTTATTATTTTTGTCTAAATTGTTCCAAATTTCACTTGCAAATTCATCCATATCGTTAGGAATTTTAACTCTTTCAGGCTCGCCCATAAAGGTTGGGAGCGGATTCCCGTCAGTTACGTAAGTGTGGATAAAGTGACCGATACCGTCAAGCGCTTCGTATTCGAAGAAATAACGGTTACAAGCCGTGCCTTTTTCATCTGCGCTCTTCAAAATTGACATTTCGTACGAGTAACCTCCCTCAAAATGCAAAATACCACTAATTCTTGGAGTAAAGTTAGGCGCATCCGGCTCGAACGCTCTAGTTTTGAGAGCCTTCTTAAAGCAACTGCCCGATTTGATAAATTCTTCAACCGTATCAGTTTGGTCGCCGTTAGTTACGATAACGTCGCTTCCAACTACTTTTATCGGCGAATAAATGATAAGTGAAGGATCTTCAACCTTGCTCGGATCGTAAGGATAAATAGTTACGTTTTCACCTTCTTCAACGAAAACTCTATTTCTACTGTTTTCGCTTCTACCCATAATAAAGTAGGCAAAAACCGCTTTTTTACCATCTTCACTTTTTCCGATTATAATTCCTCTACCAACGTAGGGGTTATTTTCAATTCTATCTTTAATAGGTAAAGTTAAATAAGTCATATTTTACTCCTAATTATTTTCACGCAATTTTTTTGAAACGAGTTCTACAGACTTAGGAAGAATTATCCACTCCGCTTCACGCATAACTCTTTGTTGTAAAACTTCAGGGGTGTCTCCATCTTGGATATATACCGCCTTTTGTTTAATTATTTGACCGCCGTCTGGAATTTCATTAACGTAGTGAACGGTTGCGCCAGTTACTTTAACCCCATAACGAAGGGCTTCTTCGTGAACTTTAAGCCCGTAATATCCCTTACCGCAAAAAGACGGAATTAAGGATGGGTGAACGTTAATTATTCTACCTTCGTAAAGTTTTGTAAACTCGCTTGATAAAATGGATAAGTAACCTGCTAAAACTATGAGTTCAATGCCGTTCTCTTTCAAAATTTCAACGGTTTTTTGCTCACGTTGTTCTATGGTTTTATAAACCGATTTATCAACGCACACCGACTTAACGCCGAAATTTTCCGCACGCTTTAGAGCAAAAGCGTTTGGATTGTTTGATAAAACGAGTTTTATTTCACCATTTGGAATTTCTCCACGGCGTTCGCTTTCAAGAATTGCTTGAAGATTAGTTCCGCCACCCGAAACGAACACCGCAATTTTAGTTTTATCTTTTAGCATAAGATAACCCCGTCGTCACCCTTTACCATAGTTCCTAAAACGTAAGCGTCAACGCCGTTTGCCTTTAAGGTGTCAAGAGCAACTTGAACGTCATTCTTGTCAACGATAACGGTCATACCAACACCCATGTTAAAGGTGTTATACATATCTCTTTCATCAATGTTACCAACTTTTTGTAAAAGCTTGAAGATGGGAAGAACTCTAACGTCTGCCTTGTTGATTTTAACTGATAAACCCTTCTTAATAGCGCGTGGCATATTTTCGTAGAAACCACCGCCAGTAATGTGAGATACGCCTTTAACGGTAATTTTATCAAAGAGCGCAAGCATTGGCTTAACGTAAATTTTAGTAGGAGTAAGAAGGGTTTCGCCAAGACCTTTTCCACCAAGTTCTTCGTAAGGCTTATGAAGGTCACAATTTTCAACGTCGAAAACTTTTCTTACGAGAGAGAAGCCGTTTGAGTGAACGCCTGACGACGGAAGCGCAATCATAACGTCGCCTTCTTTCATATTTTCTTTATTGATAACTTTTGATTTATCAACTATACCAACGGAGAAACCCGCTAAATCGTATTCGTCGATAGGATAAAAACCGGGCATTTCAGCAGTTTCACCACCGATGAGTTCACTACCCGATTGAACGCAACCTTCAGCAACGCCTTCAACGATAGAAGCAATTTTTTCAGGAACGTTTTTACCGCACGCAATATAATCAAGGAAAAATAACGGTTTAGCGCCACAACAAATAACGTCGTTAACGCACATAGCAACACAGTCAATACCAACGGTGTTGTGCTTGTCCATAAGGAAAGCAAGTTTAAGCTTAGTACCAACGCCGTCGGTACCTGAAACTAAAACGGGATTAGTGTAACCGTTAAGGTCGAGAGCAAAAAGACCACCGAAACCACCGATGTCTGAATTAGAACTATTAACTACGGTTCTAGCGATGTGCTTTTTCATAAGTTCAACAGCTTTATAACCTGCGGTAATATCAACGCCGGCAGCAGCGTAACTATCTGACTTTGATTTGTTATTCATAATTTTTCTCCGTAAAATTTTGTTTTATATTATTAATTTATATTTGCCTCTGGCAAAAAGTTGTGGATTTTATTTATATATAAAATATATCCGCAACTTTCGCATTAGCGAAAATATATCTATCCGTTAGGATAATCTATCTTTTGCTTTAGCAAAAATATATCTTTGCGATAGCAAAATATATCTAATCTTGCAAAGCAAGATTACTAATAGACCTTTTCGGTCATCGAAGTTCAAACACGAAGCAGTAACGAAGTATTGCGCCGTTTATAACGGATTAAAATTTGCCGTCCCAACAATAAGTACACAACTTACATTTATCTATACCGATTGACTTAACCAAACCGTCGAGAGATTGGAAGTCAACGGATTTGCAATGGAACTTTTCAGCAAGCGCTTTTCTTAACTTTTTACCACGCTCGGTATTTTTATCGGCGTATTCTGGGATAAATTTTAACCCTTCTTCGCCTTCAAGTTCAACGATTACGCTACGAGCAATAAGTTCCATTTCGCTAGTTGAACGAGTAAAGTTTAAGTACTTACAGCTATAGAATATCGGCGGACAAGCAGAACGAATATGAACTTCTTTCGCTCCGTTTTCATAAAGGAAATCAACCGTTCCTTTAAGTTGAGTTCCCCTAACTATAGAATCATCTACGAATAAAAGGTTCTTGCCGTCGATAAAATGTTCAACCGGAAGAAGTTTTGCCTTTGCAACCTTATTCCTTTCTGATTGCTTAGACGGAGTAAAACTTCTTGACCAAGTAGGCGTGTACTTAATAAATGGACGGGCAAACGGAATTTTACTTTCTCTTGCGTAACCTATTGCGTGCGGAGTTCCTGAATCGGGAACGCCTGCTACGTAATCTATGTTTTGATTTTTAATATCTTCAAGTTCTTCACTTGCCATTATCTCGCCGTTTTTGTATCTTGAATATTCAACGTTAACGCCTTCGTAACAAGATGCGGGATAACCGTAATACGTCCAAAGGAAAGAACATATCTTCATTTCCTTAAGAGGTTCTTTTAACACCTTAACGCCGTCAGACGAAATTTCAATCACTTCGCCAGGGCCTAAATCACGCTCGATTTTATATCCCATTTTGTACGCTGCGAAAGATTCAAAAGTAACGCAGTACCCGTCTTCTCCCTTTCCTAAAAGAACGGGGATTCTTCCGAGTTTATCTCTTGCGGCAATAATATTACCATCGTCTTTCAAAATTAAGATTGAAGCAGTACCATCAATAACGTCTTGAGCAAATCTAATACCGTCGCCAAAATTATCTTTGTGATTAATAAGCGCGGTTACGAGTTCGGTTAAGTTTACCTTACTACCCGATAACGTATCAAAATGCCCACCATAGTCGTCAAGATACTCTTTAATGAGTTCTTCAGCGTTGTTGATTTTACCTATGATGCAAATAGCGTATTTACCAAGTTTTGATCGGATTAAGAGCGGTTGTGGATCAGAATCGCTTATGCAACCTATGGCGCTGTTACCGTACATATCTTCAAAAACGTCACTAAACTTAGTTCTAAAAGGAGAATTTTCTATATTGTGAATTTCCCTTTGAAGCCCGTCTTTTTCGTTAAAGGCAACGATACCGCCACGTTTAACGCCTAAATGCGAGTGATAGTCAGTTCCGTAGAAGACGGAAGATAAAACGTCAGATTTTCCTACCGCCCCGAAAAAACCTCCCATGTAAGTTCCTCCTTAAATTTTAAGCCTTAGTTTTGAAAAAAGAGTTTAGAAAGAGTCATAGGATCGATATACTTACCGTCTTTATATACGCGCATATTGCCAGAAGCAATTTCGTCAATAAGCATAACTGAACCGTCTTTATCATAACCAAATTCAAACTTGATATCGTATAAGATAAGACCCTTTTCCTTAAGGTCGTCAGCAACGATTTGAGTGATTTTTTGAGTCATAACCTTAACGTCGTCATATTGTTTTTCCGTCATAACGCCAAGGCAAACTAAACCGTCTTTAGTTACGAGCGGATCGCCAAGTTCGTCATTTTTGAAAGTGGTTTCGACGTAAGCGGGAAGATCTGCGCCTTCTTCAATATAATCTTTATAACGGCGTAAGAAACTACCAACCGCTTTATGACGGCAAATAACTTCAAGACCTTTACCAAACGGCTTAGCAGGTAATACTTCCATAGTAGTATCTTTAAGATTTGCACTAACGTAATGAGTTTTAATACCAGCTGCGTTTACCTTTTCAAAAAAGTAAATGGACATACGCAAGTTTACGTCACCAACACCGTCAATCGTAAGACCAACTGAATTTTCACCTGGATCAAACACGCCGTCTTTACCAGTACAGTCGTCTTTGAACTTTAATAAGTAGTTGCCGTTATCAAGGGCGTATACGTTTTTGGTTTTACCAGTGTAAACAAGTTTATTTTCCATAATTTTATCTCCTTAAGTTTTATCTTAATTTTTTATTATTTGATTTCGCTAAAAATTTTAGCGTCTTTTTCAAGAGCCTTTGCTCTATCCGATTGCTTTTTATCTTCAAGTTTTTGCGCTAAACCTTCGTTAGAGAGCGCAAGCATTTGAATTGCTAATAACGCCGCGTTACCAGCGCCGTTAATCGCTACCGTTGCAACGGGAACGCCGGTTGGCATTTGAACGGTTGAAAGCAAAGCGTCCATTCCGTCAAGCGCTGAAGATTTACACGGAATACCTATAACTGGGAGCGTGGTTCTTGCAGCAAGCGCCCCTGCAAGATGAGCAGCCATACCCGCCGCCGCTATTATAACGCCAAAGCCGTTTGCTTTTGCGTTTGAAGCAAACACACCAGCCTCATCTGGCGTTCTGTGAGCGGAATAAACGTGAACTTCAAAAGGAACGTCAAAACTCTTTAACACGTCTACCGCTTTTTGCACGATAGGTAAATCACTATCGCTACCCATAATAATTGCAACTTTCTTCATAATAATCTCCTTAAAAAATAAAAAAGACGTACCTATCCTTTTACAGATGAAAAAGAAGTACGCCCAGACGGTCGGCTCAATCAAAACGATTGTGTAAATTTCTGCTCCACTATGGTAAACCATAACTATCCGTCAGTAACAGAAACTCCGAAAATATTAATAATTATGCAATAATTATAGCATACGCTTAACTATTTTACAAGCGTTTTAATAAGCATAATTAAATTTATTGATATTTATTTTTGATTTCGTATTGACACCACTTTTCAAAAGCGTTATAATGTTTGTACTAAATCGTTGTGATAAAACACAACAAAAGGAGATATTATGGCTAAGTTAAAAGACAGACTTTGGCTCTGGGCTCACCCAGAAGGAAAATACTACAACGAATACGGCAACACAGAAGTTTCTCGTATGACTCCGCTTGAAGGCGCAATGTATCTTGATTGTACGGGGCTTTTTATGGTTCCCGCTGGCACAAAGGTAAATCGCCGTCAATACAATCACTCTTTCAAACCTATGCAAAGAGTTGGTTGGGATTTACTTCGTGATAACGACGGTGTTTCATTAAACGGCGCAGGCGTTCGCCCTGAATTTGCAAACGAACTTATTGAAGAAGCGCGTGAATTTAAGAATATTACTTGTGGCGTATTCGACGACTTTATTGCAGGTGGTAGATACAAAAACTTCCCGCTTGAAAACATTTACAAGGTAGCGGATATTCTTCACAATAACGAAGTTAGGCGTTTAGATATGTGGATGGTTCTTTACATTGACGAGTTTGGCGTTGATGAAAAAGCAGATAAAGAATTCTGGCCTTACATTGAACCGTTCGACGGTATCATGCTTTGGACTATGGGTGAATCTAACCTTTGGAAATTTGAAGAAAGATTCAAAATTTACAAAGAAAAGACTGCTGGCAAAAAGAGAATACTCGGTCTTTACCTTTATAACTTTGGCGATAGCAAGAAAGCAGATCCTAAAGAAGTTGCATGGCAACTTGATAGATACTACGAACTTTTAAGAAATAAAGAAGTTGACGGTATTTGTTTACACACTAACACTATGGCGGACCTTGATCACGAAGGTTACAAAGTTTGCCTTGAGTGGCTTGCAAAACACGCTGACGACGAACTTCCAGAATAATAAAATAAAGAAAGCACGCAAATTGCGTGCTTTTTTAATGCCTTAAGGCAAGTCTATTTCATATAAATCTTTTGGCGGAATAGGTTTAGTTGAAGTTTCAACCACTTTACTTACTTCGCTAGTAGCCTTTGAGATTGAAACGTTAGTGCCTGCGCCTGCAACGCAACCACCTGGGCAACCCATACCTTCGATAAGGCAACCGTTTTTCTTACCCGCTTTAGCAAGAAGTAGCATTTTTTTGCAGTCTTCTAAGCCTTCGGCGTGTTCGATTTTAACTTCTACGCCCGGATAATATTCTTTAACGCATTTTTCTATCGCTTGAGCAACGCCACCGGCAACAGCGTAACCACGGCCAGCCCCTGTCGCTTCGTGAATAGAACGTTGGTCTTTGTAATTTGAAAAATCTATTTCTTTGGCTTCAAATATTCCAAAGAGTTCTTCAAAAGTAATAACGAAGTCAACGTCGCTTCTAACAGACATTCTTGACGCTTCGAGTTTTTTAGCCGCGCAAGGCCCTATAAACACCACTCTCGCGTTAGGAGTTTTTTGCTTTATTTTTCTTGCAGTTGCAACCATAGGGGTTAACGCTTGAGATACTTCGCCAATAAGCGTTGGGAATTGCTTTTTAGCAAGCATCGCCCACGACGGACAACAAGAAGTGAGCAAGAACGGAAGTTTCCCTGAAACCACTTCGTTAACGTAAGCGTGCGCTTCGGTTGAACAAGCAACGTCCGCTCCGCTTGCAACTTCGTGCACTTCTTTGAAACCTATATCTAAAAGCGCGCCCTTTATCATACCGATAGTAACGCCTTCACCAAACTGACCAACTATTGCAGGGGCAAGTTCGGCAACTAAATAATCACCCTTTCTAATAGCTTGAATCATTTGGAAAATTTGAGATTTATCGGCAATAGCCGCAAACGGACAACTTACCATACATTGACCGCAACCCAAACATTTATCGTTATCAATCTTGGCTCTACCAAGCTCGTCGGTAGTAATCGCCTTAATACCACAAGCGGAAGAACAAGGGCGAACTTTATGAGCAATCGCATCGTACGGGCAAGCCTTTTTACACTTGCCACAATGGATACATTTTTCTTGATCTATAACCGCCTTACCGTCAACGAAACTTATTGCGTTTTTAGGGCAAGCGGCAACGCACGCTTTAGCAACGCAGTTTCTACATTGGTTAGAAACTTCGTAAACGTTATCTTTACATTTATCGCACGCAGACGGAATAACCTGCATAAGCGGTGGCTCGTAATATTTATCTGAAATATTGCTTTGATTAACACCTTCGGTTATATGAACGGGCTTATCCGACGGGCGTAAACTCATACCCATAGCAAGCCTTACGCGTTCACTTGCTATCGCTCGTTCACGGTAAATACTTTCAAAAAATCTAGGCACTTCCGTAGGAGTTATTTTATACGGAATCGCTTCGATATTATCGTTGATATTTTCAGGCTCGCTTTCATAAGCAACCTTTGCAACTTCTCTAAACACTTCCCTTCTTAATTTTTTAACGGAAGTGGGAAGTTCTCTTAATTGACCTGCCATTTTTTCATCCTTTTATCATTCGTTTTTACGATTATAACAAATTTTACTACTTTTGAAAAGCAATTAAATGGGATAGTAAAATTTTTCTTTCTTCTCCCTGCTCCCCGTACTTTCTTGGGTACGGTTTATCCACTTTCATATCAAGCGTAATTTTTCCATTATCAAGCACGACTATTCTACCTGCAAGCATGAGCGCGTCTTCTATATCGTGCGTTACGAAAACGCAAGGTTTTTTATCCTTTTCCCAAAGGGAAATAAATAAGTTGTAAAGTTCAAGTTTAAGTTTTATATCAAGAGAAGAAAAAGGTTCGTCAAGCAACCAAATATCTCCGTTATATAAAATAGCCCTTGCTAAATTCACCCTTTGCTTTTCCCCGCCTGATAAGGTTAACGGATAAGCGTTCCCTTTATCTAAAATACCAACTTTTTCAAGGGAAGAAAGTATACTTTCTTGACTACTATTTACAAGTTCTAAATTTTTATAAACAGTAATCGCGTTTACAAGGTTTGGCTCTTGAAAAACGTAACTCGTTTTTACCTTTTTTATATCGCTATCAATAACGCCTGCAACAGCGTTTAGTAAAGTTGTTTTACCCGCCCCCGAACAACCTAAAACGCAAGTGATTTCACAATCGTTTATTTCTAAATTAAAGTTTTCAAAAACCTTATTATCAAGGTAGAAAACACTTAGATTTTCAATCTTCATATACGCTTCCCCCCAAGAACGTCAAATAAAGTTTTTCCGATAAATTCAACGATTATTCCTATTATACATACGGCTATGGTCAAAGCAAACAAGGTTTCGGTATCGCTGTATAAAGACGACTGTTGAAGTAACCCGCCAACGCTCCCGTAAACGTTTGCTAAAATTTCTGCCGAAACTATTAGTTTTATAGCAAACGAAATTGCAGTTGAAAAATCAAGTAAAACACGTGGTAAAATCGTTGGAATATAGGCGTTGAAAATTTGTTTTTTAAGTGGAATTTTATACACTTTTAGCATATTGACAACCCCCTTGTCCACCTCTTTAAGCGAACTAAAAATAGCCGTGTGAAGCATAGGATAAAGGGTTAAAAAACACACTAAAATCGGCGCGCTATTTCTTGAAACCGAAACTAAAATTATAAGTAAAACCGCAAGCGTTGGAAGGGATCTTAAAGCCCCCGTTATAACGCTTAAAATAGAAGAAAACGCAGTATATTTATAACTCAAAATAGCCGTAAAAACGGCTAAAATTAATGATATTAAAAAGGCTATAAAAACCCTTAATAACGTAGATAAAAGCGCTTGATAAAAGTAACCTTTTGTAAACAAAACAAAGGTTTTTTTAATGGCGTTTATTGGTGACGGAACTATAATTTCATTAGCCGTTGATAAATAAAACACGAACCAAACGGCAATTAAAATTAATATTCCGCTCACAAAGTATAGTGAGTTTTTTCTCATTAAAACTCTCCGTTAAAATAGAAATTTTCAGATATTTCTCCCATTAAGTTTGGGGAAATTTGATTGATTTTTAAGATGAAATCTTCAATCTCCGCTCTTGCTTCTTTTACGGAAACAAAGTTAATTTTAGAACGTTTAATTGATAAATCCGTCAAATTATTTTGGTTAAAAGATGGGGTTAAACCTTCTTCAAGAGAAGCGTTTATATCTTCTAAAATAAGCGAAAAATTCTCTTTTTTAAGGAAAAATTCACTCTCTTTAATTTTATTAATTATTTGTTTTACTTTTTCAAAATTTTGCGATAATACCGAGTTTTTTGCAACGATTACGGCTTGCGGAAAACCATTTTTAGCATATAAATCTGATAAACTACCAACAAAATTTAAGCCGTGCACTTTCGCCTTAACGTCTGCCATGGGCGACGGACACAGATAATAATCAACGGCGACATTGCCAATTTCAGAGCCCGTAATCGCAAGCAAATTAACCTTATCACTTGCTTTTTCCGTGCCGTTTTTTAGTTCGTTATACTCTAAATTTAAGCCTTTTAACGATGCTTTTAAGGTAAGACCTGGAACTTTTGCAAGTTGAACTACGCCTATCGTTTTTCCAGCTAAATTTTTTGCGTTTTCTTTGGTTATAAGGGTATTTTCTTTAGATAAAAAGTAAAAATTGCCGTGAGTTACCACGCCTAACATCTTGTAATCTACTCCACTACCTAACAAATTAGTAGCGTCATTTATAGGAAGAATAGCAACGTCAGCCTTTTTATCGTTACCGCTAACGGTGGTTTTTATCACTTCTGATGAAACGATTTTATATTCAACACCGTCAATTTGAGAATTTATAGCACAAGAAAGCGCAAGCGCAGGCGCTCCGTCCGGTGCGTAAACACTTAAATTTTCCCCGCCTTGCTTGCAAGCGGGGAAACATAAAATACATATAAATAAAGTTAAAATTGCTATTAGTTTTTTCATTTCAAAATGGTAAGACCTGGTTTTAACTCCGTTTCAACTCCGTCAACCGTTGCAAACACAGAGATATTAGACGGGTTATATACTGAAGTTTCGCCGTGAGTTATACGCAAGTTTTTAATAGCAGTTAAGTATTCGTAAATTTCAATATTTGTTGCATACCAAATGCTATTATCATCTTTTAATATTTCTAAAATTTCAGTTAAAACGTTCCAGTTATCGTCACGATTAAACTCGTAAGAGTGCCCCCAAACGTAGAAGATAGGAAGTTTGCTATACGATTTAAGCGTAACGAAGCTTTTTGTAAGATCTATCGCCTTGTTGTGATGGCAAGTCCCGTCCCACGTTAAGAAGTTTTCAGGATGCTTAAAACTGTTAGTTTGAGCAGCCGTTCTTGCATAATCGATGCCAACGCCTTTCAAAAGCGCTAAAAGGGTTTCATTGTATTTTCCGTTAGGATAAGCGTATCCCGTAACGGGCTTACCTATTATATCTTCAAGTTGATATTTCGCTTCAACAACTTGAGATACCATTTGGTCAAGAGGAATTCTTTCGTTCCACAAGTGAGATTTTGTGTGGTTGGCAATTTCGTGGCCCTTAGAAACTTCAATTATTTCTTCTTTGCTTAACGTGCTCGCGTTACCACAAGTCCAACCACTAACAAGGTTAAAAGTTCCTTTTGCTCCATACTTATCAAAAATTTCTACCATTTTTAAGTCTGCACGGTCACCGTCATCATACGAAAAGGTTACAACTTTTTTCTTGCCACCTGGGAATAAATCAAAAAGCATTATGGTTATCCTCCTATGTTTACTCTATTTTACCATTTATTGCCGATTATTACAATACTTTATCAAAATTTATAGTTAAAAATATTTTTGTATTTTATCACTTTACGATTGACAACAACAGATTAAAATATTACAATTATTATATGAATCCATTTATTTCTTGTAGATACACATTAGGCTCAATTTCCGTTATTGACGGAAACTGGAACTGGACCAACGTAATAATACCCGACAATAAAATTTACGTGATTGAACAAGGCGAAATTTTAGTTGAAGGCGGTGAAAAATCTTTTGTTGCTAAAGCAGGAGATATGGTTTTGATACCATCAAACGTAACCCACTCGGCAAGATTAACCGATCTCGGCTTTGTTAAAAAAAGTTGGATACACTTTACTATGAAACAAGGCAATCAAGAGTTCTTTTCGGCTTACGATGCCCCCGTTAAAATAACCCTTCCTTGTAAAAGCCACGCATTAAAAGTAATAAATTACGTTATTAAGTGCGCTTTGCTTGAAGAACCGCAAAAAACCTTAAAAACAAGTATGGGCATCTTTGAACTCGTATCACTATTTTTAGAGCACGCTCTACCAACTACCGTTACGGAGAGCAAGGACCCTATTTCTCAAGCGATAAAGTACGTTGACTACAACTTTGTTGAACAGTTTTCACTTGAGTTTTTATCCAAAAAATTCCGTTGTTCACCCAATCACTTTATTAAGATTTTCAAGGAAAAAACGGGCTATACGCCGATTAAATACATTTTAATGAAAAAAATTGAACTTGCTAAATCACTACTTGAAACTACCGATATGCCCATTAACTCGGTGATGGAAAAGGTTGGATTTTACGACGCTTCGTATTTTTCAAAGACTTTTAAGAAAATGGTTGGCTACTCCCCCAAGGGATTTAGAGATAATATAGAACAAAAATTTGAGTGAAAAAATGAATAATCAAATTGAAATAAAAACTAAAATTTACGCATCTAATTGCGACGATAAAGAACGCCTTCGTTTCGATAGCATATTAAACTACTTTCAAGATATTGCAACCGTTCACGCAACCGAAATGAAAACGGATTTTGAAGCGCTTAAATGGCTTTCTAACGCTTATTGGGTACTAACCAAAATCAAGTTCAAAATTGACGGTAGATTCGATTATAACGACGATATAGTTATTCGTAGTTGGCCGTTAAAACCACAACTCGTTAGATGTTTAAGAGATTTTACAATCGACGGGTTTAGGGGCAAAATTATCGGCAGTAGCGAGTGGTGCATGTTAGACGTGGACGATTTTTCTATTAGAAAAATAGAAAGCACTTGTTACCCTATGGATTTTGATCATCTTGACGTTCGTTCAGGAGTTGCGCCGTTTTCTAAATTAAGAGAAGAAATAGATGAAACTAATTATTGCGGCTCGCACGTTTGCGTTTATACGGATATTGACTATAACGGGCACGTAAACAACGTTTCTTATAGTAAAATGGCTCTTAATTCATTTACTAGAGAAGAACTTAAAGACTTTAACTATAACGCCTTTGAAATTAACTTTGTTTCACAATGTTTTTTAGGCGATGAGATTAAAATTTATAAAAAGCAACTCATTAACGGCGTTTATTTCGAAGGAAGAAAACAAGATAAACAGGTTTTTAAGTGTTTGTTCTATAACGAGTTATGAAAAAAATAGGCAGAGAAGTTTTGTTTTTGCCAACTTCTGATTCAATTATCAGAAACGGCGAAGGCGCTTTAATAAAACTTAAAAACAATGCGATAATGTACGCATATACCGAATATTTTGGAGCGTTAAGGTCAGACGAAGCCCCCGCTAATATCGTTGCGGTTTTTTCATACGACGAAGGCGAAAGTTGGAAGGATAAACGCGTAATCGTAACTAAAAAAGAAGACCAGTCAAACGTTATGTCAGTCAGTTTGCTTAGGTTTAGTAACGGTGATTTGGGGTTATTTTACTTAATTTACACAAAATACGGCGGTTATTTACACGCCACCCCTAACGTAATACGCTCAAGTGACGAAGGTTTAACTTGGAGCGAACCAACGCCTTGCGCCCCTAACGACACTCATTATATTTTGAATAACGATAGAGCGGTAATGCTCAAAAGCGGAAGAATTATTCTTCCCCTTGCCGACCACGGCAAAAATCAACAAAACATTGCTCCAGGAAAGGTAGTTTTTTATTATTCGGACGACGACGGGTTTACTTGGAATTTATTAGATGCTACCGTTTATTCCCCTCAAAAAGACAATATTCAGTTTCAAGAACCAGGCATTTATGAACTTAACGACGGTGAACTTTGGCTTTACGTAAGAACTTGTTACGGCCATCAATACCAAACGTTTTCAAAAGACGGTGGAAAATCTTGGGAAATACCGCACGCAAACTTATATTTTCCATCTCCCGTATCTCCAATGAAGATAAAAAAAGTTGGCAAATATACCGTTGCAGTTTTCAATCCCTATCCACCGATAGAAAACACCACTCCATCAGTTTGGGGGAGCGCAGTTAGAACCCCACTCGCAATAGCCGTTAGTAAAGACGACGGTAAATCGTTAACCTATAAAACGATTGACTTTGTAAATTTTAATAAAAACTTTTATTATTTAGAAGACGATCGCTCAAATTACTATTGCTATCCAGCTATTTGCGAAGTGAAAGACGGATTTTTAGTTGCTTATTATCACAGTAACGGCACGGAATTTAGCCTTAACAGCGCAAAAATAACTAAAGTTTTATTTAGTGAAATAGAATAAATACAATTAATAAAAAATGCATAGGATATTTCCTATGCTTTTTTAACTTGTATTTTAAGACGTTAGTTGCAAGCATATCAAGGCTCACGAAGGCGATAGGCTGAGATAGACCTTGCCGGTCATCGAAGTTCAAACACGAAGCAGTAACGAAGTATTGCACCGTTTATACACCAAGCCTATTAAGTTCTCTATTTTAAGCCGTTAGTTACGAGTTAGGCAAGGCTCGTAAAGACGGGGCGGTTACGATAGAACTTGTTGTTCATCGTAAGTGCAACGGCTTTACAGAAACGATGCATAACGAAGTAAATAACGGATTAAAAAAAGCATAGGATATTTCCTATGCTTATTTTAACTTGTGTTTTAAGACGTTAGAAACAAGTTAGACAAGGCTCGCAAAGTGTTTGAGATGAGATAGACCTTTTTGGTCATCGAAGTTCAAACACGAAGCAGTAACGCAGTATAACGAAGTTTATAACGGATTAAAATTAAACTAATTCAACGATAGCAACTTCCGCTGCATCACCACGACGTTGACCTTTGAGGTACTTTCTGGTGTAACCGCCACCTTGACCGAGTTCTTCTTTTCTCTCAGCGTATTTAGGAGCGATTTCATTGAAAATCTTTTCAATGAGCGGATGGTTGATGCCTTTTACTCTTGCTTTGAATTCAGCTTTTGATTCGCCTTTTTCTTTTACAAATTGTAAATCATAAGTAAGGCTCATAATCTTTCTTCTTGCATTGAGTTTCTTCGGGCCGTCCTTAATAACCTTTTTAGTAACTTCATTACCCTTAGCGTCCTTAGTAGTTACAGTTGTTTCAACGGTATCTTCATAAGAATTTACTGCTAAAGTGATAATTTTTTCAACGTAAGGTCTTAATGCGCGAACGTGTCCTTCGGTAACTTCAATTCTTCCGTACCATAAAAGGTTAGAAGCCTGATTTCTGAGCACTGCTTTTCTTTGTGTAGTAGTTAAACCCATTCTTCCCGGCATTTTCTTATTCCTCCTGTTCCTTTAATTTAAGACCGTAACTGTTGAGTTTCAAAATTACTTCATCAAGCGATTTTTTACCCAAGTTTCTTACTTTGAGCATATCGTCTTCGGTCTTTTGTGTTAAATCTTCAATAGTGTGAATTCCCGCGCGCTTTAAGCAGTTGTATGAACGTACGGATAAATCCATTTCTTCAATGCTCATTTCCAAAATCTTCGGAAGCGGATCAGTCGGCGGAGCAACAAGTATTCCAAAACCGCTCATTACTTCAGAAAGATTTACGAAAATGCTAATGTGTTCTTGAACGATTTTAGCCGCTAAGGACACAATTTCTTTACCTGTGAAAGCGCCGTTTGTCCAAACTTCAAGAATAAGTCTATCTCTATCGAGATTTTGACCAACTCTTGCGTTTTCAACGTTGTAACTTACCTTTGTTACAGGTGTGTAGATAGAGTCGATTGCAATATAGCCGATTTCATCAGTCTTATTGTTTTCAGCACCCTTATAACCCCTACCTCTACCGATAGTAATCTCAGCGTCGAATACTCCGCCTTCATCTACCGTACAAATGTATTGATCGGGATTTAATACTTCAACCTCTGCATCAAGTTCAATATCACCAGCGCGAACGACTTGAGGTCCTTCCTTTCTGATGTTTAATACTTTTTTGAACTCAATATCAGTAGTAGCGGTTTTAAGCGCTACTGCTTTTAAGTTGAGGATAATTTCTACAACGTCTTCTTTAACGCCTTTAATTGTTGATAATTCGTGCTTTACGTCAAGACTCGGATCGAATTTGATACCTTGTATTGCTGCGCCAGGAAGCGCTGATAATAAGGTTCTTCTTAAGCAGTTACCAACCGTAATACCAAAACCCTTTTCAAGCGGTTCCACTACGATTTTAACGTAACTTTTATCTTCGCTTTCTTCTACCGAAATCTTAGGCATTTCTATTTCCATCATGGAAAATTTACCTCCTAATTTTAGTGTGATCGAGTATTACTTAGAATACAATTCTACGATCATTTGTTCTTGGATTTGTAAATCGATATCTTCTCTCTTAGGTAACGCAATTACCTTTCCTTCGAGTTTTTCTGCATCAAATTCAAGCCACTTAGGAACGTTATTTGCATGCTCAGTTTGTTTGAACGCTTCGAAATACTTATTGTTTCTCTTATTTTCTTTAACTGCTACAACGTCGCCTGCTCTTAATTGATATGAAGCGATGTTTACGTTTTTACCATTAACGGTAAAGTGAGCGTGTGTAACAAGTTGACGAGCGGTTGAACGAGAAGGAGCAAAACCAAGTCTAAATACAACGTTATCAAGTCTTCTTTCTAAAAGTGATAACATGTTTTCACCGGTTACGCCTTTCATTCTATCTGCTTCGATATAGTAATCTTTGAATTGTTTTTCGAGTACGCCGTAAATTCTCTTTGCCTTTTGTTTTTCAGCAAGTTGAGTGCCGTATTCTGAAACTTTATGTCTACCTGCACCGTGTTGGCCGGGAGCAACCGGTCTTTGTTCAAACGGACAAATAGATTTATAGCACTTTTCGCCTTTTAAGAAAAGTTTGCATCCTGCTCTTCTGCATAAACGACATTTTGCGTTTGTATATTTAGCCATTTCCTATCTTACCTCCTATTATACTCTACGACGCTTGGGCGGACGGCAACCGTTGTGAGGGATAGGAGAAACGTCTTTAATAAGAGTTACTTCTACACCGCATACGCCTAATGCTCTGATAGCTGATTCTCTACCTTGACCTGGGCCTTTTACGTAAACTTCAGCTGATCTTAAACCGTGTTCCATAGCAGCTTTTACTGCTACTTCAGCAGCTTGTTGCGCAGCAAACGGAGTGCTCTTTCTTGAACCTCTATAGCCAAGTGCGCCTGCGCTTGCTTGAGTGATAGCGTTACCGTTCATATCGGTAACAGTTACGATAGTATTGTTGAAAGAGGACTGAATGTGTACTTGACCTTTATCAACTTTTTTAAGTTCTCTACGCTTTTTAGTAGTAGTTTTAGCCATATTAACTTATTCCTCCTCTTACTTAGATGCAGTCTTCTTCTTAGCGACTGTACGACGCGGACCTTTTCTAGTACGCGCATTTCTCTTTGAACTTTGACCACGAACGGGAAGACCCTTTCTGTGTCTTACACCACGATAGCAGCCAATTTCCATAAGTCTTTTTACGTTAAGGTTAACTTCAGTACGGAGTTCACCTTCAACCTTAAGGTTGTGGTCGATATACTCTCTTAACTTAGAAACGTCTTCTTCAGTTAAATCCTTAACTCTTGTGTCAGGATTAATTCCTGTTTCTTTCAAAATTTTGTTTGCGGTTGTTCTACCGATACCATAAATATAAGTGATACCGATTTCAACACGCTTTTCTCTTGGTAAATCTACACCGGCAATACGAGCCATTTTTCTAACCCTCCAAATTGTTAGTTAAATAATAATTTTTGTTTTTTTAGTTTGGTTTAGTTGTAAGAAGTAATTAACCTTGTTTTTGCTTATGGTTTTTGTTCTTTGAACAAATTACCATAACTTTGCCTTCTCTTCTGATGACTCTGCATTTGTCGCACATAGGTTTTACTGATGGTCTTACTTTCATTTTATATTTCCTCCGATTATTTTTTGATTATAAATATCAGTTTTTGCTACGCCATACGATTCTTCCTTTGGTTAAATCGTAAGGACTCATCTCTATCTTAACGCCATCACCCGGAATAATCTTAATGTAATTCATTCTAAGTTTTCCAGATATATAAGCGGTTATGATAAAGCCGTTTGAGAGTTTAACTTTGAACGTTGCGTTCGGCAAAGCCTCGACTATAACGCCTTCAGCTTCAATAACGTCGTTTTTAGACACTCTTTATTACCTCCATTAATAATCGTCGTCTTATATGCCAAGCTTCTTCCTTAAGGCTTAAAGTTTACACTATACCACCAGCATCTGGCATATAAAATATTGTTAAAGCGTTAATATTTCAACGCCGTTGTCGGTTATTACAACCGTGTTTTCGTAGTGCGCTGACGGCTTTTTGTCCCGAGTTATACAGTCCCACCCGTCGATATCGACTTGATAAGTTCCCATATTAATCATCGGTTCGATAGCAAGCGTCATATTGCGCCTAAGTCTTACACCCGTTCCACGCCTTCCGTAGTTAGGAACTTCGGGATCTTCGTGAACTTTTTTGCCTATCCCGTGCCCTACCATCGCTTTTACGACGGAAAAGCCGTTTGATACTGCGTGTGCTTCAACTTGTGCGCCAATATCACCAAGCGCGCTACCTATCATTATGCCTTCAATCCCCTTAAAGAAACACTCTTCAGTTACCTTTACGAGTCTTTCAACTTCGGGGTCTACCTTGCCTATACAAAACGTACGAGCACCGTCCCCGTGAAAACCGTTCAAATATGCTCCCACGTCAACGGATACTATATCGCCTTCTTTAATTATTCTATTTCCAGGAATTCCGTGCACTACTTCTTCATTTATCGATATGCACGTACTCTTTGGAAATCCGTATAATCCAAGAAACGACGGTTTCGCTCCGCACGATATTATATAGTCGTGTAAAACTTTGTCGAGCTCCCCAGTCGTCATCCCCGCTTTTACCGTATTCTCGGCAAGAAGCAGTACGTCTTTAACGACTTTACAGGGCTCTCGCATAAGTTCTAATTCTCTATCCGTTTTTATCGTAATCATATCAGCCAAGCATTTTAGTTATATCTTCAAACACTTTGTCTATTGATTGGTCGCCGTTAATTAAAACGAGCTTACCTGCTTTTTTGTAATACTCAATAAGCGGTGCCGTTTGATTTTGATATACGGAAAGTCTGTTTTTTACGGTTTCTTCATTGTCATCCGCTCTTTGATAAAGTTCACATCCGCATTTATCGCAAGTGGTTTTACCATTGAGGAAATCAACGTGGAAAGATTCGCCACATACGCAAACCCTTCTACCCGTAATTCTTTTGAGTAGTTTAGTAAGATCAACGTCAATATCAACAACTTTTTCAACGGTTGAGAATTTATCAAGTTCTTCCGCTTGGAAGGTGTTTCTTGGGAAACCGTCTAATAAATAACCGTTTTTACAATCGTCTTGAGCAAGGCGTTGTTTTACTATTTCTACCGTAACTTCATCGGGAACGAGTTGACCTTTATCAATATATGATTTTGCAACTACGCCGATTGGAGTTTGTTTTTTAATGTTTTCTCTGAAAATATCGCCCGTCGAAATATGGGGGATTTCGTACTTTTCTGCAAGTCTAGTTGCTTGCGTACCTTTTCCCGCACCGGGAGCCCCAAGTAATATAACGTTCATATTATTTCAAAAATCCCTTATAGTTTTTCATCATAATTTGTGATTGTAAAGCAGTATTGAATTCAAGTGCCACAGATACTACGATGAGCATTCCCGTTGCCGTGAACGCGCTGTAACTTCCCGGACTGATTGCTTTGAACACGATTGACG
Source organism: Christensenellaceae bacterium (assembly GCA_045651665.1). Taxonomy (GTDB): domain Bacteria; phylum Bacillota; class Clostridia; order Christensenellales; family Borkfalkiaceae; genus HGM11412. The sequence continues at coordinate 71,244 of JAZRSR010000034.1, read as the reverse complement.
GAACAAGAGCAATAAGCGCTAAGAAAATCGCGCCGAAAAGAGTAATTCTACCGCTAATCTTTTTAAGATATTGAGCAGTCGGTTTACCAGGTCTAATACCCATAATGAAACCACCGTTTTGTTGAATACTCTTTGAAATATCGTCGGGATTGAACTGAATTGACGTATAGAAATAAGCAAAGAAGATGATGAACAAGCTAAGCACTACCATGTAGAGCCAAGAATCTGTTCCCATCCACGTTACCCACCATTGACCGAAAGCACTTCCGGTAAGGTTGAACATCGTCATAATAAGTTCAGGGAAACTTAATATAGAGAACGCGAAGATGAGCGGTAATACACCTGTCGAATTAACCTTGATAGGAATAATTTGAGATTGGCCACCGTACATCTTTTGACCTCTTATTTGCTTTGCGTATTGAACGGGAATTTTTCTTTCTGCAAGTTCAACGGTAACGATGCATACGAATACTAAAACTATTGCAACGAGCATTGCGATAAGTCTCCAGAAATTCGTAAGGCTAGCGTCTTGTTCAGTACCCCAAATGTTAGTAACCATAGGGATTAATGCTTGACCTGCGCTTGATAAAATACCCGCAAAGATAAGAAGCGATATTCCGTTTGAAATGCCGTAATCGGTAATTCTTTCGCCGATCCACATAGTAGTTACAGTACCTGCAGTAAAGAAGATAATAACTACTACGTATGCAAGCCAAGCTTGACCGAAAAGCATATTGCTAAGCGGAGTTGAGTTGTCAGACGCCATAAGAGTGATATCATAAGTTAATAAGATACCTACCGCTTGAATAATTGCAAGAAAGATAGTTAAGTATCTAGTATATTGTGAAATCTTCTTACGTCCTTCTTCGCCTTGCTTAGAAAGTCTTTCGAGTGCAGGGATTGCAACTGCGAGAAGTTGGATGATAATTGATGCGTTAATATACGGTCCAATACCCATTGCGAATAAAGTTCCCGATTGAAGTGAACCACCAGTCATCATATTCATTATGTTAAGGTAAGAAAGACCTTCCATTCCGCCCGCGATAAGGCCTGAACCTATACCGGGAACGGGAATGTAACATCCGAGCCTGTACGCAAGTAAAAGTGCAAGCGTAATCCAGATTTTAACTCTGATTTCTTTTACCTTAAACGCTTGTTTTAACGTTTCAAACATTTTGTGTCCTCCGTCTTAATAAGTTAAAGGTGTTTAATTAAACTAATTCTGCTGTACCGCCAGCTTTCTCAATTGCTTCTTTTGCTTGAGCAGAGAACTTGTCAGCTTTAACAGTTAATGCAACGTTTAATTCACCGTTACCTAAAACTTTAAGACCTACTGCATTTTTAACTTCTTTAATAAGACCTGCTTCGCATAAAATATCAAAATCAACTACTGCGTTTGCTTCAAAGTTAGCAAGCATTTCTACGTTAACGATTGCATAAACTTTTCTGAAACGATTGTTGAAACCACGCTTGGGAAGTCTTCTGGTAAGAGGCATTTGACCACCTTCAAAACCAGGTCTTACACCGCCACCACTTCTAGCCCATTGACCTTTGTGGCCTTTACCACTAGTCTTACCAAGACCAGAACCAGTACCACGGCCGAGTCTCTTTACTGATTTTCTGCTACCTTCAGCAGGTTTTAATGTATCAATTCTCATTGTGCTACCTCTCAAACGTTTTCAACTTTAACAAGGTGAGAAACAACTTTTAACTGACCTTGTAAAGTAGCGCTGTCAACAAATGTTTTAGATTGACCAATTTTCTTGAGTCCTAATGCTGCAACAGTGCCTTTTTGAACTGCAGTGCACGAAATAGTGCTTTTTACAAGAGTAACTTGTACTTTGTTTGCTTTTGCCATTATTTCGTACCTCCTTAACCCATAATTTCTTCAACGGTTTTACCGCGAAGTGCAGCAACTTCTTCAGGTGACTTAATGCTGTAAAGTCCTTCAAGCGCTGCTTTTACCATGTTGATAGGATTTGTAGTTCCGTGTGATTTAGTTCTAATGTTCTTAACGCCTGCTGCTTCCATAACCGCACGAACAGGACCGCCGGCGATAACACCGGTACCTTCTTCAGCGGGGAGCATTACGATAGAACCTCTACCGAACTTACCAACTGTTTCATGTACTATAGTACCATTTACAAGAGCAACTTTTCTCATTGCTTTTTTAGCTTGAGCAGTTGCCTTATCGATTGCTTCGGGAACTTCGTTTGCTTTACCCATACCGCAACCAATTCTGCCGTTTTCATCGCCTACTACTACGAGTGCTGCGAATCTCATTTTACGACCACCCTTTACTACTTTAGTAACACGGTTAACGCAAATGAGTTTTTTGCAAAGGCCGTCTTTTTCTTCTTGTCTTCTGGGAGACTTATTTTCTCTTGCCATTTTGAGTTCCTCCTATCAGAATTTAAGTCCGGCTTCTCTTGCGCCGTCTGCTACGCATTCTACTCTACCTGTGTAAATGTAACCGCCTCTATCAAATACTACGGTTTCAATACCCTTTGCAAGAGCACGCTTAGCAACTTCTTGTCCTACAACCTTTGCAGCATCTTTCTTAGATAAATCTTTAACCATTTCTACAATGCTCTTTTCAACGGTTGAACAAGCAACTAAAGTGTTACCAGCTACGTCGTCAATAATTTGAGCGTAAATGTGGTTAAGGCTTCTGTAAACGGAGAGTCTTGGGCATTCAGCAGTGCCGGATACCTTTTTTCTTACTCTTCTATGCCTTTGAATTCTATCGGCATTTTTATCAATTTTAGAAATCATATCAAGTTACTCCTTATTTACCTGCCGTCTTACCTTCCTTACGTTCAATTACTTCATCGCTTAAGCGAATACCGTAACCGTGGTAAGGTTCAGGCTTTCTGATGGCTCTAATTTTTGCTGCTTCTGCGCCTACGAGTTCCTTGCTGATACCTTTTACGGTAATTTCAGTAGGAGACGGGCAAGCGAGAGTAATTCCTTCTACTGCCTTGAAATCAACAGTGTGGCTAAGACCTACTGATAAAACGATATCTTTACCGTTTTGAGTAACCTTCCAACCTACGCCGTTAACGATAAGAGTTTTAACGTAACCGTTAGTTACACCAACAACCATGTTGTTGAGTAACGCTCTATATAAACCGTGTTTAGCTTTAGTTGCGTTTTCTTCGTTTTTACGAGAAACAACTGCTTCGCCGTTTTCAACTTTGATTTCAATAACGCTACCGTCGTAATCTTGAGTAAGAGTGCCTAAAGGTCCTTTTACTGTAAATACGTTTGCGTCTACTTTAATTTCTACACCTGCAGGTACTTTAACGGGTGCTCTACCAATTCTTGACATTGCTTAACCCCTCCTTACCAGATGTATGCAAGAACTTCGCCACCGTGGTTAGCTTTTCTTGCTTCTTTATCAGTCATAACGCCCTTAGGTGTAGAGATAATAGCGATACCAAGACCGCCTAAAACTTTAGGAAGTTCATCGTGGCCTGCATAAATTCTTAATCCGGGTTTAGAAACTCTCTTAAGACCATTGATAACCTTTTCACCATTAGGACCGTATTTTAACGTGATAACTAATTTGCTTTGTACTTCTCCTTCAACGAGTTCGTAAGAAGTAATGTAACCTTCCTGCAATAAAAGTCTTGCTATTTCTTTCTTCATGTTAGATGCAGGAACTTCAACCGCCTCATGCTTTGCAATGAGAGCGTTTCTGATTCTAGTGAGCATATCTGCTATTGGATCTGTCATTTTCTGTTCCTCCTTTTACCAGCTTGACTTTTTAACGCCTGGGATTTGACCTTTGTATGCTAAATTTCTAAAGCATATACGGCAAATACCATATTTACGAAGTACAGAGTGCGGACGACCGCAAATACTGCATCTCGTATAAGCCCTTGTTGAGAATTTGGGCTCTCTTTGTTGTTTGTTAATCATTGCTTTTTTAGCCATAACCGTATTCTCCTTCAATTACGCTTTGAATGGCATACCCATTGCTTTTAATAATTGGTATGCTTCTTCATCGGTTTTAGCGGTGGTTACGAAACAAATATCAAAACCTCTGATCTTTTCTACTTGGTCGTATTGAATTTCAGGGAAGATAAGTTGTTCTTTAATACCCATCGCGTAGTTTCCCCTACCGTCGAAAGACTTATCGGGAACACCCTTGAAGTCTCTTACACGGGGAAGTGCAATTGAAACGAATTTATCAAAGAACTGGTACATTTTTTCGCTACGTAATGTAACTTTAATACCTACGGTCATGCCTTCTCTTACCTTGAAGTTAGCAACTGATTTCTTTGCTTTGGTAAGAACAGGCTTTTGTCCAGTAATGAGTGCGAGTTCTTTTTCTACGTTTTGGACACTTTTAGCATTGTCCTTAACGTCGCCAAGACCACCGTTGATAGTGATTTTAACGAGTTTAGGAACTTGGTTAACGTTTTTATAGTTAAAATGCTTCATAAGATAAGGTACAACTTCATTTTTGTACATATCTTTTACTCTGCAAGTTGATTCGGTTGCAGTTTCTTTAGCAACCTGAGTCTTTTCTGCCATAATTCGTTCTCCTTGAATTTTTAAGCGTTTTCAGCTTCAGCCGTTTCAGTCTTTACGGCCTTTTTCTTTGTAGAAGTCTTTTTAACTTCTTTTGCTTCGCCTTCTACGGCTTCAGTCTTTTTCTTTCTGGTAGCTTTCTTGGGTGCTTCTTCTTTTACTGCAGTCTTGCCAGCTTTTTCAAACTTGCCGTCAAGCGGTGCACCGCACTTTTTGCAAACTCTAACCTTCTTACCGTCAACTTCTGCATGAGCAACTCTCGTTGCCTTATTGCAAACAGGGCAAATTACGAGTACGTTAGACGCATCAATTGCACCTTCTTTCTTAACGATTTGGCTAGTTTCTTGTGCAGAACGGGCTTTTTTGCTCTTTGATTGAACGTTTACGCCTTCAACTACGATTTTGTTTGTTTTAGGCATAACTTCAATAACTTTACCCGTTTTCTTTTTATCTTTACCCGTAAGAACTACTACGTTATCGTTTTTCTTAACTTTCATAACAATCTCCTTCTTACAGTACTTCCGGTGCGAGAGAAATTATTTTAACAAATTCTCTTTCACGGAGTTCTCTTGCTACCGGTCCGAAAATACGAGTTCCTCTCGGTTGCTTGTTGTTGTCGATAATAACTGCTGCGTTATCATCGAATCTAATATGAGTACCATCTGCTCTACGAAGACCTTTAACGCTTCTTACGATAACCGCTTTAACAACGTCACCTTTCTTAACAGCGCCACCGGGGTTAGCCGTTTTAACACTTGCAACGATAACGTCGCCAATGTTACCACTTCTTCTGAAAGAACCGCCTAAAACTCTGATACACATAATTTCTTTTGCGCCTGAGTTATCCGCAACTTTTAATCTAGTTTGTGGTTGAATCATTTTCGTCTCCTCCCGTCTTACTTAGCCTTTTCAACGATTTCAGAAACTCTCCAGTTTTTAGTCTTAGAAAGTTTTCTTGTTTCAACGATTCTTACTTTATCACCGATACCGCATTCGTTGTTTTCGTCGTGAGCTTTGAACTTAATAGTTTTTGTAATAGTTTTCTTGTAGAGAGGGTGTTTTCTCTTATCGGTAACTTCTACAACAATGGTTTTATCCATTTTGTCAGAAACTACGATACCCACTCTTTCTTTTCTTAAATTTCTTTCCATAAAACTCTCCTCCGTTACGCCTTCTTGATTTCTCTTTCACGGATTTCCGTTTTAACTCTTGCTATATCCTTCTTTACGCTGTTAATAACGTTAGGATTTTCAAGTTGATTAGTTGCATGACGGAAACGAAGGTTAAACAATTCTTCTTTTAAGGATACGAGTTTTGATGCTAACTCATCGTTAGTCATTTCTCTTACTTCTTTTGCTTTCATTAACCTTCACCGCCTTCTTGACTTTCTTTTACAACGAATTTAGTCTTAACAGGTAATTTGTGACCCGCAAGACGCATTGCTTCTCTTGCAACGTTTTCGTCTACACCAGACATTTCGAACATAACTCTGCCCGGTTTTACTACTGCAACCCAGTATTCAACTGAACCTTTACCTGAACCCATTCTGGTTTCAGCAGGTTTCTGAGTTATAGGTTTGTGGGGGAATATGTCAATCCATACTTTACCACCACGCTTGATAAATCTTGTCATTGCGATACGCGCTGCTTCAATCTGATTGGAAGTAATCCAAGCAGGTTCCATAGCAACAAGACCGTATTGACCGTAAGCAATAGTATTGCCTTTGTTAGCCTTACCAGTCATTCTACCGCGATGAACTCTTCTTCTTTTAACTCTTTTAGGCATCAACATAATTAAGCTTCGCCTCCTTCAGTAGTCTTCTTTCCGCCGAGCACTTCGCCTTTGTATATCCATACTTTAATACCGATAATACCGAAAGTGGTGTGTGCTTCAGCAAAACCGTAATCAATATCAGCGCGGAGAGTTTGAAGGGGAATTGAACCTTCGTGGTATTGTTCAGAACGAGCGATTTCCGCACCGTCAAGTCTACCACTAACCATAATCTTAATACCCTTAACGCCAAGTCTCATAGCTCTTGAAATAGCTTGTTTCATTGATCTTCTGAAAGAAGCTCTCTTTTCAAGTTGAGCAGCAACGCCTTCAGCAACTAATTGAGCGTCGCTGTCAGGTTTCTTAACTTCTACGATATTGATAGCAATTTGTTTGCCTTTCGCAATTTTTGAAAGGCTCTTCTTCATAACTTCGATTTCAGCACCTGCTTTACCGATTAAAACGCCAGGTCTAGCAGTAAAGATCGTAATAGAAACCTTGTTTGCGGCTCTTTCGATTTTTACTGAAGAAACTGCTGCTTGGTAGTAGGTGGCTTTGATATACTTTCTTAATTCGTAATCTTCTTTAAGATTAACAGAGAAAGCCTTTTTATCAGCATACCATTGAGTATCCCAATCTTTAATAACGCCGACTCTTAAGCCGTGCGGATTTACTTTCTGTCCCATATCTTCCTCCTACTTACTTAGCCATTGCATCAAGAATAATCGTGATGTGGCTTGTACGCTTCAAAATTCTGAACGCTCTGCCGTGCGCCATAGGTCTCATTCTCTTGAGAGTGGGGCCCATATCAGCGTACGCTACTGCAACCTTAAGATCATCTCTGTTCATACCGAGATTGTTTTCAGCGTTTGCAGCTGCAGATAATACAACCTTTTTAATAGGATCTGCGCCAGCTTTGTTTGTGTTTTCTAAGATAGCAACCGCGTCGTTAACGCTCTTGCCTCTAATAATATCAAGTACAACTCTTACTTTGTAAGGAGAAATTCTGATAAACTTAGCCGTAGCTTTAGGACGTCTATCTTTATTTTCTTCAATACGTTGAGTTTTTAATTTCATATTCTTAGCCATATTGATTCTCCTTATCTACCGCCCGTCGTCTTAGCGCCTGCGTGGCCCTTGAACGTTCTTGTGGGAGCGAATTCACCGAGCTTGCAACCAACCATATCTTCAGTAATATACACGGGAACGTGCTTTCTACCATCGTGAACCGCGATAGTGTGACCTACCATTTGCGGGAAGATAGTTGACGCTCTTGACCAGGTTTTAAGAACGGTTTTTTTGTTTTCTGCGTTAAGAGCTTCTACTCTTTTTAATAATCTTTCTTGGACGTAAGGTCCTTTTTTAACACTTCTACTCATTTATCGTTCCTCCCGTCAGTTAACTCTCTTCAAAATGAACTTGTCGGTTCTGTTTTTCTTCTTTCTAGTCTTGTAACCAAGAGCAGGTTTACCCCAAGGAGTAACAGGACCAGATCTACCGATAGGCGCTCTACCTTCACCACCACCGTGCGGGTGATCGCAGGGGTTCATAACTGAACCACGAACGGTGGGTCTAATACCCATGTGTCTAACCTTACCAGCTTTACCAATTCTGATAATTTCGTGATCAAGGTTACCAACTTGGCCGATAGTTGCCTTACACTTAACAAGTATAAGTCTCATTTCGCCACTAGGCATCTTAATTTGAGCGTACTTTTCATCCTTAGCCATAAGTTGAGCAGCAACACCTGCAGCTCTAACGAGTTGACCGCCCTTACCCGGTTGAAGTTCGATATTGTGAATCATAGTACCAACGGGGATATTTTCAATAGCGAGAGCGTTACCCGGCTTAATATCTGCATTTGCGCCACTTAAGAGCTTATCGCCAACGCTTAAGCCTACGGGAGCAAGAATATATCTCTTTTCACCGTCTGCATAGCATAAAAGAGCGATGTTTGCAGATCTGTTAGGATCGTATTCAATAGTCTTTACGGTAGCTACGATACCGTCTTTATTTCTCTTAAAGTCAATAATACGGTATTTTCTTCTGTTTCCGCCACCTTGGTGTCTAACGGTAATTTTACCTTGCGCGTTTCTACCACCAGTATGTCTTTGATCTTCAAGTAAAGATCTTTCAGGAGTGGTGCACGTAATTTCTTCAAAAGAACTTACGGTCATAAAACGACGCGCAGCCGATGTAGGTTTATATCTTTTAATACCCATTTTTTAATCCTCCATCAATTAGGCTAACGAGTCGAAGAACTCGATACCCTTGCTGTCTGCCTTAAGTTGAACGATAGCTTTCTTGTATGAAGGAGTGTAACCTTCGTTTCTACCCATTCTTTTAAGTTTACCACGGCAGTTAGCGGTGTTAACCGAATCAACCTTAACGTCGAAAAGTTTTTCGATAGCAAGTTTGATTTCAGTCTTGTTTGCTTTTTTATCTACTACAAAAACGTATTTCTTGTTTGCGATTTCAGAATAGCTCTTTTCAGTTAAAAGAGGTCTGATAATAATATCTCTTTCTTTCATTATTCTTGAACCTCCTCTTCAACGTCCATAAAACATTCGATAGCTTCTTTAGCCATAACTACTACTGAGTTCTTAACAACTTCGTAAGTGCTTACTAAATCACAAGGAATAGTAGTGAGTTCAGGGATATTAGCAGATGCTCTAATTACCTTAACGTCATCGTTAGCCATTACCATTAAAACGGTTTTGTCAAACTTGAACGCATCAAGGAATGCAACCATTTCTTTAGTCTTGCCGTTTTCAACAGCAATTTCGTCGATAACGTATAATTGTTCGTCAGCAACTTTCTTTGAAAGAGCGCTTAAGAGAGCCATGAATTTAGCCTTCTTATTCATCTTCTTAGAGAAATCTCTTGACTTAGGCGCGAATACTACGCCACCCTTGATCCATTGAGGCGCTCTAGTAGAACCTTGACGTGCGCTACCAGTACCTTTTTGTCTGTAAGGCTTCTTACCACCACCGCGAACTTCAGATCTAGTTAAAGAACTCTTAGTACCTTGGCGTTCGTTAGCAAGACGAGTAACAACTGCTTGGTGAATTAATGCTTCGTTGTATTCAACGGCAAAATTTTCGCCTAATTCCATAGTGCCAGTTTCTTGGCCCTTCATGTTATAAACTTTAATGCTTGGCATAATTGTTTTCTCCTTTAAGCCTTAACGCTCTTGGATATCGTAACGATACCGCCTACTGCCCCAGGAATAGCACCCTTAATTAAAAGTGCGTTTCTTGCCGTGTCGACTTTCACGATTTCAAGGTTTTGTACGGTTACTCTTTCGCTACCGTAGTGACCGGGCATGTGCTTGTTCTTGAATACTCTTGACGGATCGCTGATTGAACCCATTGAACCAACTTCTCTGTGAACGGGACCAGTACCGTGTGTCATCTTAAGTCTGTGTTGATTCCATCTTTTGATAACACCTGCGAAACCGTGACCTTTAGAAGTGCCGGCAACGTCAACCTTGTCGCCTTCAGCGAAAACTTCAACGGTTACGTTTTTACCTACTTCGTAAGCAGAAAGATCGTCAAATCTAAATTCTTTCAAAATTCTTTGGCAAGCAACGCCTGCTTTCTTGAATTGACCAGCTTCCGGTTTGTTAAGAGTAGCTTCTTTTACTTCGTCGAAACCGAGTTTAACTGCAGCGTAGCCATCTTTTTCAACAGTCTTAAGTTGAACGATCGGGCACGGACCTGCTTCTACTACGGTTACGGGGATTACTTTTCCGTCAGCGGAAAAGACCTGTGTCATACCTAATTTTTTTCCAATGATTGCTTTATTCATCGATAAAGTTCACCTCCAAATTATTTACGATTACTCGTATTGTTTCTTAATTTTTGATTATAACTTAATTTTTACGTCTACACCAGCGGGTAAGTGAATACTTTCAAGTATCTTTGCGTTGGTTGAGTAAACGTCGATAAGTCTCTTGTGAGTTCTAATTTCGAACTGTTCTCTACTATCCTTGTACTTGTGAGGAGAACGTAAGATAGTTACGATTTCCTTTTCAGTAGGAAGGGGGATAGGTCCGCTTATTTTAGCGCCTGCTTTTTTCATCGTTTCAACGATTCTTTCAGTAGCTTGGTCAACCATCTTGTGGTCGTAAGCAGCCAACTTGATTCTAATTTTTTGTCCTGCCATTTTCTTTACTCCTTTTTTATACTAACTGTTAATGTAGTCAACATTGCCGTGTGTGTCATACCCCAAACAATAAAAAAATCATCCGCTACTGTGTTTTTTGCTGCGAATGACATAATTCTACCTTGGGCATGGTTAGTCGCAAGAGTTTAACTCTCACATTTGTCAACGAAAATTATCTTCTTGCTATTTTTAACGATTTCCGGATTCGTTAAAAGGCAAAGTTTAAGTAACTTTTCGTATCAACCCTATAAACACAGCGTAAATATAATAATATATTTTTCAAGTAATGTCAAACATTTTTACTATGTTTTTGAAATTTTTTTTCGACAAAAAAATAACTTGCCAAATGCTATTTATTGTGGTAAACTAAAAGAAAAAACAAAGGAGTTGCACGGCTATGGCAGACGGTAACGGGCGAAGTTGTAAACTGAATATTTTACCTAAACCGTTCTTATTAGCGCATTATATTTAATGCGTATATATGCGTGCGCGCGTATCTATATATAATACCCCGAACGGTTAGGTCGGGGTATTTTTATTCCTTAAAATTTTATAAAGGAGAGAACGTATATGGATATGAAAGAAAACGAACAATTAAATATTATTCCTGAAAGACCGGATTTATCCGAAGAACTTTTACAAATAATCAAGAGCGAATATAAAAATTCCGAGATAAAAGAAAAACTTAGCGAATACCACGATTACGATATTGCAACCGTTATTCCACTACTCGAACCTGAAGAACGTAAAAAACTTTACCGTATTTTAAGTAACGAAGAAGTTTCAGATATCTTTGCTTATCTTGAAAACGTTGAAGAATATATTACCGAACTTGATAACGAAAAAGCGGCTGACATTATTGAGGAGATGGACGCCGACGACGCTATCGACGTTTTAGACGAACTTCCCGAAGACAAAAAGCAAGATATTATTACGCTTATTGAACCCGAAGCGCAAGCGGACATTAAACTTATCGACTCGTATGAAGACGATATGATAGGTAGCCGTATGACTACCAACTTTATTTCCATTAAAAAATCGTTCACTATAAAACAAGCGATGCGCTCGCTCGTTAAACAAGCGGCGGATAACGACAATATTTCAACCATCTACGTTGTTGAAGAAGACGATTCTTTTTACGGAGCGATTGAACTTAGAGATTTAGTTATTGCGCGTGAAGGAACTCCGCTTGAAGATATAATAACCACCAACTACCCCTACGTTTACGCTTTAGAAACTACGGCAGAATGTATTGAAAAGTTAAAAGACTATTCTGAGGACTCTATCCCCGTACTTAATAAGAAAAATGTTTTAATAGGCGCGATAACCGCGTCGGACATTGTTGAGGCAGTCGACGAAGAATTTGGTGACGACTACGCAAAGCTTGCAGGTTTAACTTCTGAAGAAGATTTAGACGAGCCCGTATTTAAGAGTATTACAAAAAGAATACCTTGGCTTATAATTCTTCTCGTTTTAGGCGTTGGCATCGCGGCGGTTATACAAGGCTTTCAAACCTTGATTCCCACTTCACTTATAATACTTTACACCTTCCAAAGTTTAATACTCGGTATGAGTGGTAACGCAGGAACTCAAAGTTTGGCTGTAACGATAAGAGTTTTAAGTGATGATGAACTTACCGCGAAAGACAAGTTTAAGTTTATCTTCAAAGAACTTAGAGTTGGCTTTATGAACGGGCTTATAGTAGGAACTCTTGCCTTTACCGTAATTGGAGTTTACGTTCAATTTTTCGAACCCACCTTCGTAGCAACGTTTGGCGTATCCGGCTTTGCGGTATCTGCGTGCATTGGGATATCACTTCTTATTTCAATGCTTATTGCAAGCCTTGACGGAACTTTAATACCTATATTCTTTAAGAAGATAGGAATAGACCCCGCCGTTGCATCAGGGCCACTTATCACAACTATTAACGACTTGGTTGCCGTTATGGTATATTACGGCGTGTCAATCTTAATGCTCGTTAATATTTTAGGAATAATTTAATATCAAAAATCCCGCAACGGTACGTTGCGGGATTTATTATTATTTATTTATTTTTTAATTGATGCTTTTACGCTAAATACGATATTAGGAAGAACTATTAAATCTTGATCGTTATCGCTATCTTTAATAATTTCCACGGTATCAAAGTCAACGTCATTATCGGTTGCATATTCCATTTCAACCTTTTCGCCGTTAACTTCTTTGTAATATACCGTTTTACCGCTATCACCACTAATATAATAATCGAAACCATTTTCGTAAGTGAGAGCACCGGTAGTTTCGTCACGCTTACCAAGGTATCTCATGCGAAGATCTCCGTCTTCATCTTTTGCGTTTGCAACGAGAGCGTCGGCTAAACTGTTTAACGATTCAGTATCAATGTAACCGAACACGCAGAAGTCTTCTTCGTCAAAAATACCAGTATCGCTTAAAACGATTGCAAAAGACGCTTTTGCGGTATCGTATTTTTCAGCGCCTACTTTAATATCAAATTCTCTAAGCATTACGAGCGCGCCTTTTTTAACTACGTTTTCAGACTTTAAGCCCGCGTTAGTAAATTCGCCTTTTAAGGTTTCGCCGTAAGGCTTAACTTCATAATCTTCTCCAAAAGCATATCCGCCTACGATAGCGTAATCTTGTTGTTCAGATAAAGTTATTACCGTATTATCGTAAAAACCGTCCTTAACGAGTTTTTTAATTCTTTCAGTCGTTTTAGGAGCGAAAGTTTCATATAAAGTGAGCGTTGAATTGATAGTTGAAGTTTCACCGTCAACAGTATAAGAAATATCAAGGTTAACCCTACTTACAACGCTACCGTTTATGGTTTCTTTACAACCGCCAAAGCAGATTAAAAGCGCGCACGCTAAACACGCCGATAAAATTTTTGTTACTAACTTTTTCATAACTTCTCCTTTATTCGCCATACATAAACGCAAGATATATCAAGAAACAAATAATAAGCCCTATTCCCACGGTAAGAAGAACTTTCCAAGGAGAAACTGGGGTTTTACCCGTAACTTTACCCGTATTGCCGTTAACGTGCATGGTGTATAATTTTTTGTTGTATTTATAATTTAATAAATAAATGGGGATTAAAACGTACTTGTACGTTACCTTATCGTGAGTGGTTGAAACGTTTAGATAACTAACCACGTCGTAACTGTAGCCCGAAAGGATATGCTTTTTAATTTCATTATCCATTTCAGATTTAGCATCGTTCCAACAATCTTCAACCTTTCTATCGGAACGCTTTGCCATATACCCCGTCAAATAATCGCTTATATATTCTTTAATATTACTTTCTTCATACGGCAGTATATTATTCAAAGTGCTTTGAGAATAAGAACTATCCCCGTTTATCAAAACGTCGTTAAAAAACTCGTCGTGAGTGCCTGAAATCGATCTCCAAACGATATAGGTTTCAGTTCGCCTATTCTTACCGGAACCAACCGTTCTCGTATGCCTTTTACCAATCTTACCAACGTAACAAGAATGAGTGCTACTATCAAAAGTAAAACACGGTTGATATACACCCTTAAAATTATCCGCAACTAAATTTTGCTTGAATTTTTTAGGCGCAAACCATTTCTTCTTAACGTATGATTTAACGCTTTCACGAGCATTGTCAGTAGTCAAAGTAAACGGATATAAAGCGTTTGGCTTAAGCCCCGCCATTTCACTCGACTTTACAACGTGCGAGGTTTGGCAGTACGGGCATAACGTTGCCGTTTCCCCCGTTTTTAGAACAACCACCGCTCCGCAATTTTCACAGCGGTAAACTGATGATTCATCTTTCCACTCCTCACCTTGGTAGAACGCAGATAAAATATCTATCTCGTGAACGTTGCTTCCCTTTTCAAAATCCTTTACGCTTTCGCAATGCGGACATTTTAGAAGTTGGGTTGCAGGGTCAAAAACCATATTAGCCCCGCAAGCATCACACTTTACGGTTACCGTTTCTTTTTGGTCTTTAGTAAAATCCTCTTGTTGCATAAATTTTATTTGTTAAGAGCTTCTATAAGTTCGTTAACGTCAATACCGTGAACTTGAGCGGCTTCGCCAATAGTTTCGCCGTGAGCAATCGCACAACCAAGGCAATGCATACCAAAACTAAGTAAAATTTCAGGAGCGTTGGGATTTGCTTCAACGGCTTCCATAATTAAAGTATTTTCATCAATTTTTTTCTTTTCCATATCTATTCTCCTATTTGAGTTTTTTGCCACAACTTGGGCAGAACTTATCGTCAGCGCTAACTTTTGCGCCACACTCTCCGCAGAAGGACGTTGAGTTTAACTTTTCGCCACACTCGGAGCAGAATTTATCCGATTTAGAAACTTTCGCGCCGCATTTTGGGCAAGACTTAGTTTCTTCGGCTTGTTGTTGATTGTTGTTTGAGGGTTTGAACGCCTCCGCAAACATTTGCCCCATACCGATACCCGCACCAAGCCCTACGCCTGCGCCAGCCATACCGTTGCCTGGGTTTTTAGCCGCTTCTTTCATCGCTTCGGCTGCGGCTACCTTCATAAGAACGTCCGTCTTGTCGCCCAAGATGCCGAGCTTACTTCTTTCATCAAGAGCCTTTTCAACTTCTGACGGAACGGACATATTTTCAATAAATAAATTTGTGAGTTTTAAGCCGATTTCGTTAAACTTTGATTGAATACCCCTTTTAACGATTTCATTAAACTCCATAGTGTTTCCCGCTAAATCGAGAGCGGAAACTTTGCTTTCACCAAGCGCGTCGGTAAGCGCTGAAATAAGCATAGTTTTAAGATATGAAACAATATCTGACGTAACGAAGGTTGAATTAGTACCAAAGAGTTCTTTCATAAATACGGTAGGATCGTCAACCTTAAACGCAAACGCGCCAAAGCCCCTAACTCTTATTACGCCAAATTCAGGATCTCTCATAACTATTGGGTTTTGAGTTCCCCACTTAACGTCGGTAAACTGCTTGGTATTTACAAAATAAACGTCTAAAGTAACGGGAGTTTCAAACGCATACTTCCACGATGCAAGTTTGGTAAGTATCGGGAAAATTTCAGTTTTAAGATTGTAAAGCCCCGGGCCAAAAACGTCAGCCACCTGACCTTTATAAACAAATACGGCGCATTGAGATTCTCTAACTGTTAAACTTGATTTATTATTTACTTCTTTACCTGATTTTTTGAAAGGATATTTGTAAACTAAAGTATTAGTAGAACTATCAGTCCACTCAATATTAAGCCTAAATAAAGCCATATTCCACCCCTTGTATATAATTAACTATAAGTAATTATATCATACATTTATTTTCTTTACAACAAGATTTTTTCAATTTTTACGAAAGATAGCCGATTTATTTCTAAAATCAACGAATTTTAACGATTGACAACACCACAAGAAAAATGATAAACTCTTATTATGAAAATTAAAGTTAAAAAACTTCCATACGAAGAAGTTGCAATTCTAAAGCCATCAATAAGAAAATCGCCTTGTAGGCCAAGCAAAATTCTAAAACTATTGATAAGGTTAATTTCTAAAAACGAACTCAAAAACGTTAATTTCACTTACGAGTTTGAGGATAAAAAGTTGCTCGGCAAAACCCCTTGTTTGATTCTTATGAATCACTCGAGTTTTTTAGACTTGAAAATGGTTGCCGAGATTTTCAAAAATAGAGATTATAATATCGTTTCAACGAGCGATTCTTTAGTTGGCAAAGAACTTTTAATGCGTAAAATAGGCTGTATTCCCACGCAAAAATTCGTTCACGATATAACGCTTATTAAAGATATGAAATACGCGTTAGAAAAGCTTAAAACAAGCGTGTTAATGTATCCTGAAGCAGGCTATTCTTTAGACGGAACCAACACGCCTATCCCCGAAAATTTTGGCAAACTTATAAAAATGCTAAACGTGCCCGTAGTATTTATAAAGAGTTTTGGAGCGTTTCATTACGACCCACTTTATAACTGTTTGCAAAGAAGAAAGGTAAACGTTTCTTGCAAGGTTTCTGTTTTAGCAACCAAAGAGCAAGTAAAAACTTTTTCCGTAGACGAACTTACTAAAATCGTTAACGACGCTTTCACTTTTGATAACTTCAAATGGCAGTTTGATAACGGCGTACAAATTACCGAACCATTTAGAGCAAAGGGAATTGAAAGAGCGTTATATAAATGCCCCAACTGCAACGCCGAAGGTAAAACGGTTGGCAACGGAATAGAAATCAAATGCAATAACTGCGGTAAAAGTTACGCGTTAACTGAACTTGGAACGCTTAAAGCAAATAGCGGCGAAACGGAGTTTTCTTCCGTTCCCGATTGGTATAAATGGGAGCGTGAAGAAGTTAAAAAAGAAATAGAAAACGGCTCGTATAAAATAGAAACGAAAGTTAGAATTATGATGCTTGTAAACTACAAATGCTTATACGAAGTTGGCTACGGTTATTTAACTCATAACCAAAACGGGTTCTATCTTGAAGGGGACGGTTTTCCCCTAAAATATCACCAAGGCGTGCTCTCTTGTTACACCCTTAACTCCGATTATTATTGGTACGAAATTGGCGACGTTATCTCCATAGGAGATAAATCGTGTTTATACTATTGTTTCCCCGAAAAAGAAGGGGTTGTAACTAAACTGCGCCTTGCCACCGAAGAACTTTACAAAATCGCAAAGGAAAACCTTAAAAAATAAACATGAAACTTTGTACTACAACGGGTGATTTTAATTGCCACGCAATAACTGAATTTGAGAAAATAAAGGAACTTTCTCTCGCAGGCTTTAGATACGCTGATTTAAGTATGTACGGCAACGAAGCTAAAGCTTTTATGCACGACAATTGGCGTGATGACGTAAAAAAATTAAAGGACTACGCTAACGAACTTAAAGTTACTTTCGTTCAAGCACACTCCCCCGCTTTTGAAACGCTTGAAACTTTAGACCCCAATGAAAATTGGCAAGAAAAATTAGACCAAACTATCCGATCGATAGAAGTTTGCAAAGAATTAGATATTCCTATGACGGTAGTTCACGCAGGCGTAAAGCGTAACACTTCAAAAGAAGAAACTCTTAAACTCAATAAAGATTTTTATAACCTTTTACTTCCAACTATGGAAAAAACCGGAGTTATGGTTTTAGTTGAAAACGTTGGGGCTTTAGATAATAACGGAAGATATTATCTAAACTCGGGAGAGCGCTTGAAAGAATTTATAGAATATTTTGATCACCCCTTATTACAAGCGTGTTACGACGTTGGGCACGGAAACGTTTTCAAAAATCAATATAACGACGTGATAACCCTTGGCAACCATCTAAAAGCCATACATTATAACGATAACGACGGCAAAAGAGATATGCATTGCGCTCCGTTTTTATCAACGCTTGATAATTATTCCGTAATAAAAGCGCTCGCTCAAATAAATTTTAGCGGTCCTTTTACTTTTGAGTGCACGGGGACTATAAAAGATAAACTTATGGCGTTTGATAAAACTAATAATTTAGATAATTTATCTTTAGAAGTTTTGAGAGCGTATGAAAAAGCGCTTTATCAAACGGGGAAATATTTACTTACGGCTTTCAACCTTTTTGAAGAATAAAAAAAGAACTTGGAAACTTCCAAGTTCTTTTTAATATTTTAGAATTTTACTTCAAGCGGATTGTCAGAGTGAGCGGTTTCAATAACGCTAATTACCATAGCTGCTTGTTCTGGAGTTACGAATAATTTTTCGCCGTTAACGAGCGCGTTGTATACGCTCTTGTAAACTTCTGCAGTACCGATATCGAAAGCAGTACCTTCGTAATCGCCACTTTCTTCGTGAGTGATAAGTTTTTCAGAACAGTATAACGGAGTACCCTTATCATCTTGTAAAGATTCTTCAATAACAGGTCTAACGGGGTTTTCGCCGTCAACGATGTATTTTAATTTATACCAAGACGGAGTGCTCATTAAAGTACCCTTTGAGCCTTGAACTTTAAGATTGTAACCGCTGAACGCATCGGTGGAGTTAATTTCAATATCAATAAGCGGTTTGTTAGGAGCAGAAAGTAAAATCTTAACGTAGTCTTCAGCGTCACCACTTGTTAAAGCAAGGTCGAGTTTAGAGTAAACGACTTTAGTGTTCTTATCAAAATCTAAGAAACCAAGACCGATTGCAATGGGGTGCGGACCGGTGTTGTAAGCGCTACCGCCAACCTTCTTTTGTAAGGTTTGCCAGTCCCAACGACGAGAGAAACCACTATATCTAATACTTACTTGCTTAACGTCGCCTAAAACACCGTCAGCAATAAGTTTTTGAGCGTGAACAAAGAAAGGAGACGGTTGAGAATTATGGAATACTGCAAGTAATACGCCCTTTTCTTTAGCGATTCTAATTAAGTTTTCGCACTCGTAACGAGTTTTAGCAAACGGCTTGTCTACCATAACGTTAAAGCCGTGTTCTAAAAGGTCTTTAGTAATTTCATAGTGCATTTCAGAGTAAGATACGTTAACTACTAAATCAATGTCCTTTTTATCAAAAAGTTCGGTATAGTTAGTTAAACTTTTACAACCTTCGTAGAGTTCTTCCGCAAGTTGACGACGGCGTTCATCAAATTCTACAACGTACTTTACGTTAAAGTATACGTTTCTTTCAGAAATGTAGTATTCACCGTGAATACTTCTTCCTGATCTACCTTGACCAATAATTGCAACATTGAGTTTTTTCATAATAATCTCCATAAAAATTAATTTATATTTCTAAAATTAAACAAAATTCGTTGTTACTTTGTTGATTAAGCAAACAAATTATGTTAATATTAAACTATGATAGTTAAAAATGAAAGTTTGACGTACAATCACGTCTCGTTTGAAAATCCTAAAAAAACCACCGATTTTAAGAACCACTCGCATAACGTATGCGAGATTTTATACTTCGTTAAGGGCGACGCCGATTACGTTATTGAAAATAGGCGTTATAACCTTAAAAAGAACGATTTGGTTTTTATAAGACCTAATTTGTATCACTACATTGAAATTCTTTCAGATGCAGAATACGAAAGGTTTAACATTTCTTTCGATCCGTCAATCGTTGGCGATGAACTCATAAAGAGAATACCTACAACTATCGAAGTAGTTAACTGCCCGCCAGACGGAATTATTGAAGAGTTGTTCAGTAGGCTTAAATATTATTCAAAAAACTTAAGCCAAGTTGATTTTCAAGAGGTTTTACCGCTTATACTTAAAGAACTTTTCTATGCGCTTAACTTAAACTCTGATAAAGCGCTAAATATTCCGCTTGAAATATCCCCGCTTCTCACAAAGGTTTTAGAGTTTATCAACGATAATCTTTTTACGCTAAATTCAATAAAAGAAATTAGCAAAGAGTTCTTTATTACCGAGCAGTACCTTCACAAAATATTCAAAACACAACTTAAAACTACGCCTAAAAAGTATATAAACTCAAAGAGGCTTATTCACGCTCAAAAACTTATTCAGCGCGGTAAAAAGCCCGTGGACGTTTACTCTGCTTGTGGATTTGATACTTACGTTGGTTTTTATAAACAGTACATAAATACTTTTGGATACTCTCCAAGTAAAGAAAAATCAACCGACAAAAACAATTAACTTAAATTACTTCTTTACCGCCGACGAATACGCTTGAAACTTCAAATTTATCATCAAACACTATAGCGTCTGCATCGTAACCAACCTTAATGCTACCCTTGTTTAAGCCCATCACTTTAGCAGGCGTTTCAGTAAGCATTTTAACTGCAAACGGAACGGAGTATCCGCAACCTTCAACCAAAGTTTTAATCAAAACGTTAGCCGTTGCGATACTACCTGCAAAACCCGTGCGGTCTTTAAGCATACAAACACCGTCTTCAACAACGTATTCAACCCCACTCATAACGCCTTCTTTTGTGGGCGAGCCCGCTATTTCAAGGCTATCGGTAACCAAGCAAACTCTATCAGAACCCTTGATTTTAATTATCATTTTGATAAGTTCATAGGGAAGATGCTTTCCGTCCGCGATTATTTCAACGAAAATATCGTCGAGAAGATAAGCGCTCTCAATAACGCCAAGACTTCTAAAACCACGATTTCTAGTAACCGTTGAAGTACAACTATATAAATGTGTTACTAACTTACAGCCGTTTTCAACGGCTTTTTTCATATCTTCATACTTTGCATCGGTATGCCCTGCCGAAAGAACTATTCCTTTTTTTGAAAGGTTTTTAGCAAATTTTTGATCTTCGTCTCGTTCAGGAGCGTAAGTCCACCTTACGATAACGTCGCCGTATTTTTCTAAAACTTCTTCGTACTGGCTTGCATCTGGCGCTTTGATATTATCTTTTGATTGAGCGCCACTCTGTTTATCTGAAAGGTACGGCCCTTCTAAATGCGCGCCGATTATATTCGCCTTTGATTTACCACTTAACTTTGCTTGCTTTATATCTTCAACTGCGCTTATCATAACGGAAAAATTATCCGTTGAAACGGTTGGTACAATTGAAGTTACACCGTATTTTAGATGAAAATTACACGCGTTTACAACCTTTTCAGCATCGCCCGCAATAAACGGATTTCCGCCACCGCCGTGAGTGTGAATTTCAATAAAACCAGGGCTTACAAACTTACCCGTATAATCATAGAAGGTATCGGCAGGTAAATCTTGTTCCGTTACGTCTTTAATAACGCCGTTTTCAAAGTATAAATAACCGTTAAAAAGACTTTCTCCTACGATGATTTTATCACTTTTAATCTTAATCATAATAATCCTGCGCTTTCGCTATCCAAATATAAAACTGCGCCTTCTCTCGTTCTTAAAATACTTGCAGGGCAACCTTCGGTAATTTCTCCGTTTACGGTATCATAAACGGCTTGCGCCTTTAATTTTGTTGGAACTATGCAGAATAAATGTTTAGCGCTAACAAGCGTTGGAACGGTAAGCGTTAATGCCGTTTTTGGAACTTTATCAATACTTTCAAAACAACCGTCGTTTACTTGTTGTTGACGGCACTTTTCATCAAGCACAACTTCTTTTACCATCATTTTATCGTTAAAATCAGCAACGCCCGGATCGTTAAACGCTATATGTCCGTTTTCGCCAATACCTAAAACCACAACGCTAACCGGGTGTTCTTTTAATAACTTTGAATATCTTTCGATTTCATAGTTTACGTCTTTAGCAGTAGCGTCGATTAAATTAACGCTCTTAAAATTAACGCGTGAGAATATTTTGTCAGTTAAAAAATTGCCAAAACCTTGCGGAGCGTCTTTAGTAAGACCTATATACTCATCCATATGGAAAGCGTTAATCCTACTCCAATCAATCTCACCACAAGAAATTAATTCCTTCAACACGTCGTTTTGCGAAGGCGCTGCGGCGAAAATCATATTAATCTCGTCGTTTTCTTTAAGCAATTTTACTAACGTTGCTTTAATATCGCTAGCTGAGCCTTTACCCATTTCGGCTCTATTTTCATAAATTTTTACCGTTAATTTGTCTTTAATAAAACTTTTCATAATATATCTCTCAAATGTTTAACTGCGTCTTCAAACGCTTGTTCTTGATTATCGTACTTATAAGGGTTATCAAACGATTTACCTACGAGAGCGTTGAGCCCTGAGAACGTTTGTAAATGTGGTTCTAACGTTATAAAGAAACCACTATTTTTCTCTCTGTAATTTTTAATTATCTCGCCAATTTGCGCGTTGCCCTTACCCGCTGGAACTATTGCGCCTTCGTAAAGAGCGTCTTTTACGTGGAAATACTCAATATAATTATAAAGTTTTAAGTATGCGTCGTACGGATTATACCCGTCTAAAACAAAGTTTCCCATATCGAAAACGCATTTTAAGCGACCTTTGAACTCCTTTAATAAGAACAAGCAATCGTCAGGACCTTCGCCGTAAATCAACGCTTCGTTTTCGTGACATAACGTAACTCCGTAACTCTCCGCCAAATCAAGAAGTTTTCCTAAAAGAGCAACCACTTGGTCTTTACAGTCTTCTCTCGACTTTCCTTCGGGAAGATAGAAACTAAAAACTCTAACGTTTTTAGCGCCTAAAATTTTAGCGGTGTTAAAAACTTTTTTTGCTAGTACTAAATGAGAATCAACGTCCCCATCTAACGAAATTTTACCAATAGGCGAACCTATTGATGAAACTTTCAAGTCATAACGCTGGAGCGTTGTTTTTACAGTTTCAATCTCTTCGTCCGTTAAAACTGAAACGTTTTTGCCGTTAACTCCACGAAGTTCAATATGGCTAAAACCAAAATTTTTAAGCGCCTTGCATTGCGTTTCAAAATTATCCGAATACTCGTCGGCAAAAGCAGATAAAATATATTCTTGCATTATAAATCAAACTCCTTAACTTTTACTTCTTCACCAGTTTCAATGGATTCGTTGATAGCGTTTAAGATGTAAACGGTTGAAATAAAATCTTTATAAGATACCGCTTGTTCGCCACCACTTAAAATTCGGTAGAACTCATCAAATTCCTTTTCAAAACAATAATTATTCGTAGTAACTGGAACTTCACAAAGTTTAATATCTTTTTCAGCAACGCGCATTGCGTAATAATTCCAAGCATCGCCTTCGTAGAAAAACGCGGTAATATCGTAATCAGCGTATCTCACGGTAACGGTAATTTTATTATCGTTAGCAAATGCTTTTACACTCTTTGGATATCTACCGAATATTTCAGCAAGTATTGATATAAGATGGTCTGCATAAAAATAAAAACCACCCCAAACGTTATGCAAATTAAGCGGTGCTCTAACGTATCCGCTAACGGTTTTGCCTTGAACTGAATTTTCGTGTTCGCTTTTAAGCTGTTTTACAATTTCAGCGTGAACCGCGCAAGAACCACCCGTTACTTTTACGCCCGATTCTTTACACTCGGTCATAAATTTTAACGCTTCGTCACCATCAACGGTAACCGGCTTATCAATAAACATAGGTATTCCGCTTGAAATATAGGGTTTAGCGTACTTATAATGATTTCCACCATGGCGAGCGGTTACGATAATGCCGTCAACTTCGCCAACCGCTTTATCATAACTATCCATAACTGGCACGCCGAATTTTTCACTAAATCTATTAACCGCTTCTAAATCTTCACTATAAGCGCCAATAACTTGAACGTCACTATATTTAGGGTTTGTGTTCATAAAATTCATAAACGTATTTGCATGACTATTTTCACAACCTAAAATTACTATCTTTTTCATAGTGTACCTCTTATTTTTATTATATACTATACTTTTAGAAAGATAAATAAACAAAAACAAACAATCATATTAAAAAAACTAAACTACGTATTAAAAAGCACAAAAAAAGAACTTGGAAAATTCCAAGTTCTTTTTAACGGACCAAAATAATTATTCAGCAACTGCAGTAGCGCCAGCTTCTTTAAGTTTTTCAACCATCTTGTCAGCTTCTTCTTTAGCAACTGCTTCTTTAACAGTACCAAGTTTTTCAACCATGTTCTTAGCTTCAACAAGGCCAAGACCAGTAAGTTCTCTAACAACTTTGATAACTGCGATCTTGTTTGCGCCAACTTCTTTAAGAACAACGTTGAATTCAGTCTTTTCTTCAACTGCTTCAGCAACGGGAGCTGCTGCACCTGCTACTGCAACGGGAGCTGCTGCGCTAACGCCGAATTCTTCTTCGATTGCTTTTACTAAACTGTTAAGTTCCATAACAGTCATACCTTTAATTTCTTCTATCATTTTTGCGATATCTGCCATTTTAATTTTCCTCTCTTTTTGAAATTTTTAATTTGATTTTTTATCTCTTAACTTATAAGAGATAGGGCTTAAATTTATTCGCCTTTTTGTTCTGCAACTCTGTTAAGAGCAACTGCAAGACCACGAATAAAGTTCGAAAGCGTTCCGGCAAGCATGCTGTAAAGCGCGTCTTTCGACGGGATAGATGCAAGCGATTCAACGCCTTTTTTGTCAACGTATTGTCCGTTAACGTATGCGCTCTTTGCTGAAATTTTATTTTCAAGTTTCTTAGCGTTATCAATAACAATCTTTGAAGCGCCAACTTCGTCACTACCAAATGCTACTGCTGTAGTTCCGTTAAGGTCTGCATCAAAACTGTCAACGCCGAGTTCATTAAACGCTCTTCTAATAAGAGTGTTCTTAAGCACTTTGTATTCAACGTTAGCTTTTCTAAATTCGTTACGAAGTTGAGTATCTTCCGCTACGGTTAAACCAGTATAGTTAACTAAAACTACTGATTTAGCGTTTGAAATTTTAGCCTTAATGTCTTCAACAACCTGCTTTTTAGCCTCTAAATTTGCTGACAACTTAATTTACCTCCGTTATTATTTTTGCGTATAAAAAACCGCTCTTTGCCAAGGCATAGCAAAGAGCGGACGAAAAAACGTCTACTATTTACAACCTCGGCAGGTGCAACTTATATAATAAGTTAGCTTAAAACCGGCTTTCTTCGGCTATATATTGTACGGTAATTTTAACATACCGCAATTTTTTTGTCAAACGATTTTTCAATCGATTGATGTTTTTGTTGAAATTTGATTAAAACTATGTTTTAAGCCGTTAGTTGCGAGTTAGGCAAGGCTCGTAAAGACGGGGCGATTACGATAGAACTTGTTGTTCATCGCAAGTGCAACGGCTTTACAGTAACGATGCATAGCGCCGTTTATATTTAAGCCGTTAGTTGCAAGCATATCGAGGCTCGCGAGAGAGATAGGCTGAGATAGACCTTGCTCGGTCATCGAAGTCTATCACTTGAGCAGAAACAAAGATATGCGACGCAAATAACGTCTTATATTTCGGGGACTTCGTCGTCGTAATGCTTCTCAAGCCACTCTATTGCAGCGTCATACGCTTCTAAATCAAGATCCGCCATCGTATTAGTATGAAGAACGATACCTTCTGCTTCGCCCTTTTTAATTTTATCAAGATAAAATTCAAGTTGCCATACTACCGCTTTACCAGTTGCAGGCTTTTCATCACCAAAGTTCCAAAGATAACAGCCAAACATTCTTCTTTGCTTAGGAGTTATCGCCTTAAACTCTTCCCACTTTTGAGGAATTACGGGCACGCCCCTATCTTCCCACCAAGTCCACATAATTACACCGTCAAACGGCTCGATATAAGGCTTGAATTGTTCGTTATATTGCTTATAATCGTTAATAACTTCGCCAAATTCGTGAGTGTATAAAACCATCCACATATCAAGCGACTTAACGTCGTTATTATGAAGCCTTTCACGAACTTTCCAAAGATTTTCAACAGGCATATTTACGAAAGAACCATAACGATGAAAATCATCAAAAACAACTCTAGTTATATTCTTAAAGTCGCCTGCTTCTTTAATAAGCGGTTCAACAACGGAAGGATCTTTACCAGCGTCGTAACATTCCCAACCAACTTCTTTTAACGGCTTAAACGACTTGTTGTATTGACGACGATCAACGTTTACCCCAACGGGAACCATAAACGTTCTTTCAATGCCTAAATAACCGCAACACTCCATAGGCGTCATACGGGAAACTCTATTATTGCCAAATTCGTTATTGTATCTTCCTTCGGGATGCCCCCAAAGCCAAAGCCTATCTCTTAACTTTGCCATTTCAATCCTCCTTGTTGTATTATTTCACTTTTATTTTATACAAGTTTTGTAATAATATTATAAACCTATTTTACTGCCTTGTCAATGGCAATCTTAAAATTTATATAATAATTATATAAAAAAGCCCGACAACCGTCGGGCTTAATGAATTTTATTAGATTACACGCCTGAGTAAGCTGCAAAGCCACAGTCAATAGGAAGAACTACGCCTGTGATTGCAGATGCTGACTTATCATCGCAAAGGAATAAAGTTGCGCCTAAAAGTTCTTCAGAATCAACGAATCTGTTCATAGGAGTGCCATTTAAGATTTTTGCACTTCTTGCAGTAGGAGTACCGTCATCATTGAAAAGAAGGGCTCTATTTTGAGCGGATACTAAGAATCCCGGAGCGATTGCGTTGCAACGAATACCCGTTCCTGCAAAGTGAGTTGCTAACCATTGAGTAAAGTTAGAAATACCTGCTTTTGCTGCGGAATATGCGGGAATTTTGGTGAGCGGAGTGTAAGCGTTCATTGAAGAAATGTTTAAGATACAACCCTTTTTCGCTTCAACCATATCTTTAGCAAATACTTGAGTGGGAAGTAAAGTGCCTTGGAAGTTGAGTTTGAATACAAAGTCAACACCGTTAGGCTCTAAATCAAAGAAGGACTTACCACCTACTTTTGCTTCGTGTTGATATTCGTTATCGGTAGTTGCTCTTGGATTATTACCGCCTGCACCGTTCACTAAAATATCACAAGGCCCTAAATCTTTTAATACTTGCTCACGAACGCCTTCAAGACTTTCAATCTCTAAAACGTTAGCTTTGTATCCTTCACACACAAAACCGTCTGCCTTTAATTCGTCAGCAAGTTTTTTAACTGCTTCTTCGTTAAGGTCGAGAGCCGCTACCTTTGCGCCACTTTGAGCAAACGCTCTTGCCATAGCACCGCAGATAAGACCGCCTGCGCCCGTAACTACTACTACTTTTCCGCTATAATCAATATCTAATGGAAGTTTAATCATAAATGCTCCTTATTTTTTCAAATTATCAAGTAAATCCCAAACTCCAAGCATATACATTATGCCAAGCGCTCTATCGTAAAGACCGTAACCCGGGCGAACACAACCTGGTTTTTCATCCCACAAATGTCTACCATGGTCGGGACGGATATAACCGTTAAAACCACAATCGTGGTAAGCCTTAAGAATTTCAATAATACCAGTATCACCGTCACAGTCACGGTGGCTTGCTTCTGAGAAATCTCCGTTTTCAAAGTGCTTAACGTTTCTAATGTGAGCGAACGCTATTCTATCACAATGCTTTCTAACGATTTCCGCTACGTTGTTATTGGGGTTTGCGTTTAAGCTACCCGAACAAAGCGTTAAGCAGTTATACGGATTATCAACCATCTTTAAGAATCTATCAATACTCGGTTCGTCAACCAAAAGCCTTGGAAGGCCGAAAATATCCCAAGGTGGATCGTCCATGTGAATAGCCATTTTAATATCGCATTCTTCACAAGTTGGCATAATCGCTTCAAGGAAATATTTTAAGTTGTCCCAAAGTTTTTCTTTAGTAACGCCTTCATAAGCCTTAAACAATTCGTCAAGCTTAGCCATACGCTCAGGTTCCCAACCGGGGAAAGACATATTGTACTTTTCAGTAAAGTCTAAAATGTACTTCGCCATCGCGTTATAGTCGTCTTGAATCATATTCTTTTCGTAAAAGAGCGCGGTAGAACCATCGCCAACTTCGTGGAAAAGATTACTTCTAGTCCAGTCGAAGATAGGCATAAAGTTATAACATATAACTTTTACGCCAAACTTGGAAAGATTGCGAATACAAGTTTTATAATTTTCAATGTATTTGTCTCTCGTTGGAAGACCGATTTTTATATCGTCATGCACGTTAACAGATTCAACAACGTCAATATTAAACCCGTACTTGTCGCATTGAGCTTTTACGTTAGCAATTTCTTCTTCAGTCCAAATTTCACCGGGCATCTTGTTGTGAAGAGCCCATACTATACCCGTTACACCAGGGATTTGCTTAATATCAGATAATTTGATACGGTCGTTACCTTCGCCGTACCATCTAAAAGTCATTTGCATACTTGGTTTCTCCTTATATATATAATTTTACATTAAATTTTGAAAATGTAAATTAATAAAAACAAACAATTACATTAACGATTGTAAACTATTACGGAAAAACCGCTAAATTACTTTTTTACCTTTGGCTTTTTAATGCGGTTGAGTTTTTTGTTCATCTTTAGAAGTTCTTCTTTAGTAAAGTTTACGTTAGCCATGCCAATCATACTTGTTAAACGAAGTACGGTAAATCCGCCCATCATTTGCATTAAACCGCCGTCAGCCTTTAAGTCAACGTCAAAACCACCGGATTTTTTATCTTTATTTTTCTTACCTGCGTCCATCTTCTTCTTAATAGTAAGACCAACGCCGATAAACCACATTTTACCCCTGAAACAACTCATAATATCAGAAATCTTATCGTTTAATGAGAATCTTCCTTCAGGAGCGTCAACGTCAAACCAGTTAAGAATAGCGCCTTGTTCTTTTAAGCGGTATTCTTCATTGAAAGTTTCAACTTTTCTAATAACGCTTTGATCTTCAAGTTCGCCTGCTTTTGCTACGATAACGCTTTCTCCAACGTTTTTAACTTCAAAATAGAAGAAATGATCTGGAGCAGATTTTTTGCCTATGCTTTCTCCGTTTACGAAAAGTTCAACTTCAGGTTGATTTGAATATACCGTAACTTTAGTTACGTCTTCTACTCTATCGATATATCTCTTACCGCAAACGTGAACGAACGGTTCATCTGAAAGCCAAGCCTTGTAAGCATAGAAAGAATCTTTTTTGTACTTTCTATCCATCGTTACAAGACCTTTATGGTTTTGACCGTTTTCGCCACCTTCCGCACGAGCGTCAGCGCCAAAGTCAAACATATTCCAAACGTGAGTTGCCCAAATGTATTTACGGCTAAAGAGTTGCTTGATAAGTTCTTCGTGATAATACGCTTGATATTCTTCGGTGTAATCGCCTTGGAAAGGATTACTTGTGTGCCAGTTTAACGCTTCGCAACCGTATTCAGAGCATCCGATAGGAATATTGGGGTGCATTGCGTGGAACTTATCAAACCAAGGGCCGTTCATAGAAGTATCCCCACCGTACCAACCGAAATAATGGTTATAAGATACTACGTCTGGTATTTGAAGATACGGATCGTCCATTTTGCACATTGATACTGCGGCAATCGTAGTTAAACGAGTTTTGTCCATTTCGTGAACGAGATCGTTTAATATACGATGGTTTTCTAAAAGATCGTCGTCAGAACCTGCGATTGAAATTTCGTTTGAAAGCCCCCAAACTACTATCGACGGGTGATTGTAGTTTTGAACTACGAGTTCTTTCATTTGAGAAATAGTGTTTTCTCTACCCGTTGGCATATGTCTTGAAATATAAGGGATTTCCGCCCAGATAACCAAACCCTTTTCATCGCATAAATCGTAGAAATATTGGTCGTGTTGATAGTGAGCAAGACGGATAGTAGTTGCGCCAACTTCCATAATAAGATCAATATCTTCTTCGTGATGCTCAGGCAAGAGCGCGTTGCCTACACCAAATCTATCTTGGTGGCGAGAAACACCGCGTAAAGGATATTCTTCTCCGTTTAAGATAAAACCGTTGTTTGGATCTATTTTGAAGGTACGGCAACCAAAACGGCTACAAACGTTATCAATAACTTCGCCGTTCTCAACTAACTCAACTTCTAAACAGTATAAATACGGATCTTTTCTACCGTTCCATAAACGAACGTTTTTAAGTTCAAAACTTGCGCTTTGCTTGGTAGTTTCAATTTTATCAAGTTCGTTTTCTTCTTTATCGTATACGGTGTAAACGAATTTTTGACCTTCTTTTAAGTTTTTAGCGTAAACTTGAACGTCAACTTTAGCGTCGCTACCTACAACGGTAGGAGTAATAACTAAACCGCTACCACCAAAGTAGTCAAGATCAAAGTGAGAAGCGTTTACGCAAACGAGATTAACGTCACGATAAATACCGCCGTAGAAAGTAAAGTCTGCCATTTGCGGATATACGATTTCGTTTGGAGAGTTATCTATGATAACTGCAATTTCAGTAACGTCTTTAATTTGAGCGGTAATATCAACTCTCCAAGTAGAATAACCACCGTCGTGATGAGCAAGTTTTTCACCGCCAACGAACACGTCAGCCGAAGAATTTGCGCCACGGAATTCAAGGTAATATAAATCTGCTTTTGGAAGTTCAGACTTGTTTAACGTTTTAACGTATAAACAAGAACCACGGAAATAATCGTTACCACCATCGTAACCGTCTTCAGCGTTCCAAGTGTGTGGAAGATTAATTTGTTTTCCGTCACGAATAGTAATATCCGTTGTATCTTTTGTAAAAAGCCAATCTTTATTAAGGTTAATAATTTTTCTCATAAAATCTCCTAGTTATATCAAACGCCCGATGAGTTTATCGGGCGTTTATTTTACGCCGATTATTCGGCTGTATTTAATTATCCAACAAGATTGTCGTTATCTTCTGCAGAAGTATACGCAATAACGTCGTCTGCTTCTACGTCACGGCCAAGATCAGCGTTCATCTTTGCAAGAGTCTTTTTGTCAAGGTTGTAAATAAGACCAAGACCAACGAATTGCATTATTGCTGAAATTAAGAATAACGCAGCAACTAAAATACGAAGATTAATTGCTACTGGAGTTCCGATAAAGAGCGTAACGTCAATAAACGCAGCGCCAGTTACAGGGTCGATAGCATTGTTTTTATAACCAAGCCAAGCCATTACAACTAATGCAGCCGCAGGTCCAAGACCTTGAGCGAGTTTTCTGAAGAAAGAGTGAATTGAGTAAACGATACCTTCTTCTCTCTTACCTGTTTTCCACTCGTTGTAGTCGATAGCATCGCCCATCATAGCCCAAGATACGGTTGAGTAAATACCTAAACCTAAACTATATACTAATTGGCAAAGAACGTATAAAACTAAATCTAAACCAATGTTGCTTGGAGTTATAATGAATAAACCTGCCGCACCGATTATAGAACAGATAGCGCCAACAACTGAAAGTTCTTTTTTACCGTATTTTTTAACCATTTTTCTCGCTAAAGGCGTAAAGCATACGATAGGAATCATCGCAAATAACTGAACTATACCTGAAATTTTAGCGTTTTGGAAATACGTTTGGAATACTACCGATACAGCAGTTGCCGCACCTTGCATACCAATAAACATACCCATGGCAGCAACGGTTGCACCCATTGCAGGACGGTTTTTGAAGAAGTTTCCAAGTGCCTTCATTACGTTGAATTTAGGTTGATCTTCGTTCATTCTTAAATTTAAGTCAACACGAATTTCAGTATTCCTAATCATAAATTGGAAACAAATAAAGCCTAAAACACCCATAATAAGAGCGGCAAGGAATACGTTGTTAGCATTTAAGGTAACACCGTCTGCTTCATAAATAATAAACGGAAGAATTACCATCGGAACCATATTACCTAATAAAGAACCGATTGAACGCCAAGCTGAAAGTGATGCACGGTCTGCTTCATCATTAGAAATCAAAGACAATAACGAGCCGTAAGGAACGTTTGCAATAGTATAGAAAGCATCCCAAACAACGTAGCCTGCTACGAATATAATTGCCTTAGCCCATACCGGAGCACTTGGGAACGGTAAGAAACAACAAGCACCACCAACGATTAAACCAATTGAACCAAACCAAATGTAAGATAAGAATTTATTTCTCTTATACTTTCTTCTGTCAGCATCAATAATTGAACCAATTAACGGGTCGTTAATCGCGTCCCATACTTGAACGATTACTAAAAGTAACGAATACCAAAGTTCCATACCCATAACTTGAGTCCAGAACAATGCCATCGTACCTTTAAGAGCGAAACTCATGTTGCAACCAAGGTCACCCGCAGCATACGCAACACAATCTCTCATACCGAATAGGCGCTTGCCATTCGCATCGAGTTTAACTGCTTTTTTCATAAAATTCTCCTTTCTATTCTCTACGCATTCCTTTGCGAATATCATACTAGCCAGTAGAGTTTTCTCAATTATAACACATTTTTATCACCTTTGTGAGTAATATATTAATGTGTTTTTGTAATTTTTTAATATATAATTGATAAATTCGTTGTTTTTTTATAAACAAAGTGATATTATATAAACAACGCACACACGCAAAAATTTACAAAGGAGCGAATATGCTTTACCAAAGCGAAACTTATTTTTTAAGAGAAGTTTTCAAGAAAAAACACGTCAACACTTATTTGTTTAATAAAGGCGATTTTGAAAGCGAAATTAACAATATACCTAACGGCGTTTTAGAAGATCGCTCCTTCTTTGAAGAAACGCTTAAACTTATTGAAGAAGAGCGCTTATATAAAGTTAACGACAAGTTTGAAAGGAGTTATTATTTTTTAGCGCTTCCTGAAAGCGACGGGTTAATTTTATGCGTAGGTCCGTTTTTAATTGATTCAATATCAAACCAAAGGCTACTCGAACTTGGCGAAAAGAACGGAATATCACCGCAAAAACACAACTTTCTTTTAGAGTATTATAACTCTTTATTAGTTTTAGACGAAAAGTCGGATTTAGTAGTTATGCTAAACACTTTTTGCGAACACATTTGGAAAAACCCTTCCTTTTTAATAGTTAATTTAAGCGACCACCCTACTAACAACGGGGAAAACCCCGTGAGCAAGTCACACGTCGATCAAGAATTAAACGACGCATCTATCAATATAAAAACTATTGAACTTAGATATTCTTACGAAAACGAAATGATAAGAGCCGTAACCTTGGGGCAATCGCATTTAGAGCCTCAATTCAAAACGGCGTTTTCGCACGAATTTTTCTCAAAGAGAGCGGATACCCCTTTGCGTAACGTTAAAAACTACGCTATCATTATGAACACGCTACTTAGAAAAGCGGCGGAAAACGGCGGAGTTCATCCACTCCACTTAAATCAAATTTCATCCGAGTTTGCCGTCAAGATTGAAAAACTTAATTCACCGTCTAACACTTCTATTTTGATGAGCGAAATGTTTAGAGGATATTGCAGATTAGTAAGAAAACACGCTATACAACAGTACCCATTAATCGTTCAAAAAACGATACTTAATATAGACAGCGACCTTTCAGCCGACCTATCCCCTAAAACTTTAGCAACAAATCAAGGGGTAACTCTTGAATATTTATCAACGGTATTTAGAAAGAAAACTGGCAAAACTTTATCTGAATACGTTACCGAAAGGCGTATGGAGTATGCAACGCACTTGCTAAAAAACACTAACTTGCAAGTTCAAACTATTGCCCTACATTGCGGAATTATGGATACGCAATACTTTTCAAAACTGTTTAAGAAGACTATTGGTTTTTCGCCGTTACAATTTAGAAGAAAAATAATAAAAAAGCAAGGCAAATAGCCTTGCTTTTTTGAGTTATATTTTTTATTGCGTAAAAAGATATATTTGACTATAGTCAAGATATATTTGGCTACGGCAAGATATTGCTACGCGGTTATATTTTTCGCGTTGCGAAAAGATATATTTACCTTTGGTAAGATATATTTGGCTACGCCAAGTTATATTTTTTGCCTGCGTCAAAAAGTTGCGGATTAAATCTATATTGAATTTCTCAAAGTATATTCAACGCTCTTATTTTAAGACGTTAGTTACGAGTTAAGCGAGGCTCGACGGCAAGTTATCGGGTACAATAGACCTTTTGCGGTCATCGAAGTCCAAAGCCAAAGCCTAGTTGAACGCGGATTTTTAGACCTTAGAAGCAAGTACAACAAGGCTCACGAAAAAAGGCGGGATTGGATAGACCTTGTCGGTCATCCAAATCCGCCTTTTGAGTAGAAACAAAGTTGTACGACGCTTATAAGGGATAAAAATTAGGCGTCTACATCCACGTGACTAAGAAGTTGCTCCCCTTTCGTTCTAAGACCTTTGGGAACTACTATATTATCAAAGTTTATGTAATACTTTTTAGTGTTAATTGTGTAATAATCAACGAAACGAACCGCTATATACGATACTGAAATTAACGGAATCGTTACGATTAACGATACGCCGAAGGTAACGACGCCTGCAATTACGGTTACGACTATTGCAAGTAATCTCATAGTAAAGTATGCAATAAATCTTTCAACCATTAATCTAAATTCAACGCCTTTGAAACCTTGCTTGAAAGCGGTAGTTGCAGAAC
Source organism: Christensenellaceae bacterium (assembly GCA_045651665.1). Taxonomy (GTDB): domain Bacteria; phylum Bacillota; class Clostridia; order Christensenellales; family Borkfalkiaceae; genus HGM11412. Next base: position 36,926 of record JAZRSR010000034.1, on the reverse strand, counting down.
AACCTTCACAAACCATCTTTGCGGGAACTAAACCCACTATCATAAGCCTAAACGCATCGGCAAAGAGAATATAGAACAACGCCAAAGTAAACGCAAATACGCCTGCAAAACTAAAGAATAAGGTAAATAACAAAAATGCCGTAACTATAATAAAGGTGTTGTAAAGTAAAAGTGAAATTACACAGTAAGTTGCGTAACGAATTGCAGGAGAAAAATGCTCTATAAGCGTTGAAAAGAACTTTGCGTGATGGAGTGAAGACATATGCGCGTTAACGTTAACAGCCGCAACGTAATCACAAATACCCGTAAAGAACTTTGCAAGTTGAATTACGCCTAAGATAATTAAACCAACGGTTACAACTTTTTCAATATCGCTTTTAACAAATTCCCAAATAGCGGAAACGTTAGCGGAAATAAGTTCGCCTGCGTTTACGTTAGCCCCGTCGTTTACCGCAATAAAGTTTTTAAGAATTGCTCTTAAAGAATCAACGAGCGCCTTAAACTGTGGGCTGGAAGTAATATCGTCAATAGCGATTTTAGCAACTAACAAACAAATAATAGTAAAAATTGATGATATCAACGTTCTTGAAAATAATATTTTATAGCAAAGAGGCTTATTAGCCATTGCGATTTTAATACCGTTAGTAACTTTCATAATTTAACCTTGTTAAATAGATTTCAAATAAATTATACTTTATTTTGCCAATTTTGGCAAGCATTTAATAATATAATTTATTCATTAAAAAAACGGCGTATAACCTACGCCGTTAAAACGTCAAACAGTTGCTCTTAAATATCTTTCAACTAAACTTGCGTTTTCGCCTAAAAGTTCTAAAATATCTTCATCACTTTCAAAGGCAAGCAATCTCTCTTCCTTTGGAAGAGAATTATAATATTCAAGTACTGCGTTTACCATTTTGCTTTTTATATCCGCAATTTCAGTTTTTGATAAACTCGTACTTTTTTCATTGAGCGCGGTTTGTTGTTTTTTAATATCGTTATTGTACTTTAGAACTTTTTCAAGTTTTTCATCTTGTTCTTTTTTAAGTTTTTCAATCGCATCGCCAAGTTCTATCGCCTTTTCAATGCTTAAATTGTCAATCGCCTGAACGTACTCTTGTTCTAAAGTTACTATCTTATCGGAATTTACTTTAATTTCATCCGCCACTTTTTCGTCTACACCTAAAAGGTCGCGTATTTTTTGAACGCCTAAATTTTTAATTTGCTCCGATACGATTGAAGATCTTGCAATCCCCCTTTTTATCGCGTTTGAGTTTAAGTCCTTTTCAAGTTCGGTGTACGCTTGTTCTACGGCGTCCTTTTTATCTTTAGCACCGTCTTTTAACTCTTGGTTTTTTAGTTCAAGATTTTTTACCGCGCTATCTTTTTTAGTTTCAAGCGCGTTTTCTTTGAGCGCGTATTTTTTATCTACCGTTTCACTCGCCTTATCTTCAATTTCCTTGTCGGTAAGCGGAGTGTATTCCATTTTGTCAAGCACTACTCCGTTTTTCTTACCGTTAAGTTGCTCGTTTAACTCTTTAATCGTTTCTACGAGTTGGCTCTTTTTATCTTTTTTTGTTTTTTGCTCGTTTTGAACGGGCATTTGTTCGCCGTCTAATTTTTTTAAGTATTGAGTAATTTTTTCACTAACGTTATACATTTTCTTCCTTTCCTATCGTGAGAACGTCTCTCACTCTTTTTATATATTTTCCATCGTACAACCTTATTATTTCATTGCACGCTGAAAGTTTAATCGGGTTTACGGTTACGCCGTTGATTTCCTGCTTATATAACCTTTCTTCTTTGGCGTAACGAATTATATAGTTTTCGTTTAGTTTGGCAATATGATAGTTGTCCCCCTTTTCAAGAACGTAAGTAGCCGTGTAATCAACGAGTTTACAAGGTTTGTAATCACCGTAGATTACGTACGCGCCGTAAACGTCTGCATCAGCAGTTACGAACGCCCCTCGCCTGCCCGTTTTTTGATAGGTAAACGCATCGCCCAAAACGTAATCGCCTTGCATTACTTCGCCAGCCTTAGCAAATACTATTTTAACCCCGTTTCCACTTGCGTAACCACATACTGAGGACACGTTTTTAGATAAAACAACCCCGTCCTTATAAACGTCTCCACCTAAACTTAAAGTTTCAAGTGTTAAAATATTTTCTTTGTTTACAATCCCAATATAAAGAATTTCATTAACGTAACCTAAAAGCGAAACGTCTAAAACGTCATCGTAATCAAACACTTTAACAAGCGAACTAAGCGAATAATTGTAAAGCGTTGCAAAGTTACCGTTTTGATAGATTATATAATCGCTAAAAGTAGTACTTGCAAGTGAAAGTTTACGCTTTTGAGATAAATATTCTATTTGACCTATCAACGTAATTTTCAAAACACCAAACGAAAACGCCACGCTCGAAGAAAAGTCTAATTCGATTAAATTTTCCCCATCGTAGACTGCCAAATCAAAAGAAATTACATTTTCACTCCCGCTAATTTTACCAATTTTAACCACCGTTCCGTTTAGCTTTATTTGATAGTTTGCATTAGCGCTTGAATTGATGGTTATAATGAGTTCGCCCTTTAATTGATTATCGCCTTTTGCAAGGAACTTTACGCCTTTATAAAAATTGATTGCGTTTTCAGGCGAACTTAAATCAAAAACGAGTGTGTTATAGGTTGATTTTTCAATTTCTTTTTCTATTTTTTTAATGCGTTTTTCCAATTCGCTCATTTTTAAGTAGGCTCTTTTACCGTAATCTATAAGCATTTAGTTCCCCCTTGCGTAACTAATATACGCACACAAGTTAGAAATCTCGCAACCGGGCTCGCTCGTAACCATTGAAAACCTAAACTTAAAACCTTGCAAACAAGGGTAAAATTCGTTGACTTTATTTGGAATTAATTCATAGGTTAAAATCTTATCTCTACCTTCAACGTTAAGCGTTGCTTTTTTGCTTGAAAACAAAGTTACTTTGTAAAGATTTTTCAATACGTCGGGAAGGGAAAAATCACACAATTCACTACCCCAAGAAGAAGTAAGCGGTAGTTCGTAGTATTGACCGCCCGAATTAAACTCTCCCGTCTTGCAGGCGCCTTCAACTGTAAAAATTTTATTTACGCTACCGCCGAAAAAGCAAAAATCTACAACGTTTATTCCACGCGCTATATAAGAGCTTTTTTTAACCGCATCGTAAACGAGAATTACGTTTTCTAATGTTGAACCAAATTTCATATTCATTTTTAGATAAACGCGGTTATTGTAATAAACGCCTTTGGCGTTAGTGTTATCAACGCCTTCTAAATACTCGTCGTATTCGCTTAAAATTTTAGTAGCGTTAAGCCCGTTAAAAGAAAATATTCCAGCGCTCGTAACCATTACTATAAACTCTCCGCACTCAGTTACACTCGCTCCGTAAATCTTTCCGTGATTTCCGTATAAATTATCTGAACTAAACTCTTCTTGGTTGCCGTAAGCAATAACTCTCGTTATTCCGTACTCTCTAAAAACGTAAACGGAATCTAAAAAACTTATAACTTTGATAAGTTTTCCGTGTTTATCTGAAAAATTGATAAACCCCGCCTCATCGAGAGATATTGCCCAGTTAGTAGGATTAAAATCGTCTGAAAACCATAATGATTTTGAATCCCCGCCAGACGTTGCAAATATTCTTTCTTTATGCACGCATAAAGACGTTATTTCGGGAGCGTCTTCAATTTTTATTAAAGACGTTCCGTCAAGATAATATAGTCCGTTAGAAGTTGAGGATACGAGCAACACGTCTTTATCAAGGTAATTGTAAGGTATAACTATGGGCTTTGTGTCAAACGTGGTTTCATCAATAGGATTTACTACTCCGCCTTCAGCTTTTAAGTAGTATAATCTTTTATCGTCCATATAGTAAATTATGAAATTTTCATAATCGTTAATATCGGGATTAAACCTTATGTATTCGTATATACCAAGAGCGTTTAACCCGTTTACGTTAACGGTTATAACGTTAGTAAATTCACTAACTCCGATACCCGTTTTCAAAACCCCGTCTGAACTATCAAAATTAAAAATCAACCTACCCCTTGATAAATCTGAACTCTTTTGCTGAAACGTTCCTTTCATACCGTTAGCAAACGAGTTAACGGTTATCTTGCGCTTAGACAAGGATGGAAGCCTAACTTTTAAGTTCATATTAAAACCACTCCCTTGATTTTATTTTTGATTTCTTTTTGTAACTTGCCAAATTTTTAAGAGAGTTTATAAATTTATCGTTATACGCCAAACTTTCATCGTATCTACCCTTGTATAAAAGGTATTCAGAAAGCAATCCGTAACTTATAGCAAGCGGAGTTACAACCCCGTTTTGATAGACAAACTCATCGTTAAAATCTTGGCTTTGAGCAAAATAGTTATACTCAACTTCAATATCGCCTAAAGTTAAAATTTCAGTAGGTAAAATCTTAAATGAAAAGCAAGCGTTTTTAGGTATGACGCTTAAAATTTTATACGGATTAAAAGTAAAATTTTCATACTTCACCTTTCCGTCTATCGGCGAAAAACTCTCTTTGTGCGAAAACGGAAAGTACGCGCACGCCGAAATTATCGCTTGATTATAGGCAATAAGTAGAAGGTCGCTATCGTTTTCATAACCTATCGTAGAAGAACTTTCATCGCTCATATAGGTATACAAATTTTCATCGCCAAGAATTTTTACAGCCGTTAAAATTACGTCTAAAACTTTCATAATTGCTCCTTTATAATAATTCTCCGCCAATAAGGCGGAGAACGTTAATTATATCATTACGCTTCGGTAATACCCGAAATTGCAGTTTGCGCCCACGGGCGAGAACATAAGAGTTCCGCATACTTAACGAGCGTTGCTCTATATACGGGCTTGTTTTCAAGTTGACGTAAAATTCTACCGTCTTCCCCTTCAATCCACTCCCAATCACAAAGCTGATGAATAGCAAAGTCATCGGTATTGAGAAGGAACATCCAGCCCTTAGGACAGAATCTATCAGAAACTACGGGAATACCGTTAAACGATACGGTTTTGTGACCGCCGGCAATTTCCATAGTTTCAACGTTTCTCTTGTAAGTTGACAAGTGATTGATAAGCGCTCTCTTTACGCCTGAAGAACATAAGATAAAGTTGATTTTTCCACCACATCTATCTTCAACGTCGTCAATTTGCGCTTGAATCATATTTTCAGTAATTTCGCCAGCGTATTCTTTAATTCTTGGGAAAAGATTCTTAAAAGTATCTTTACCAACGCCGTAAACCGTTGAAACTCTATGATCGAAAAGCGCCATTAAACCGGTAAGTTCACTGTTATACCCATTGTTAACGAAGGCGTAAACGTCGTAATCTGATAAAAAGCCCCAATCAAGAGAACCGTAAATATAAACCTTTTTAGCAGGAATATCAACCGCTTGAACTCTATAAACTTTACCGTCTAATAATAATTCGCCACACAAATCTCTAAATTGAATAGGCATACCTTCAACAAAGTTTTGCGGGTTTTCAGTAGTAAAACCATTGTAAGAACCGTTACTAACGTTACCTAACACACCACTACCGTCGCCAAATAACATTCTGCTAAAGTTAATATTTGCAGAGTGCATTAACGAATTAACTTCTTCGTTTAATAAGTTGGTAAACGCACCAGATTTATTTTCACTTGCTCTAATCGCCTTGTCGGTAAGTTCGATAGTACCGTAAAGATTTTTAAGGCTGATTACGAATTCTTGATAGGTATTAGCATAAGATACGGGAAGATCACCGTCTTCAGAACCAGCGCTAACGCCACCGTTAATACCCGTTTTTACGAGTTTTTTAATTTCTTTACCCCAAACGTTGTCCGTGGTTTTGTTAATTTTTGATAAGAACGCGTTTGCGTTGTAATCAAGGTATTCAGATACTACGTCTAAGTAGGCAGTCTTTAACACGCTATCTGCAGTTTTCATTGTAACTGTCATAATTTTTAATTAATCTCCTTTGCTTTTTCAAAAATCTGCAGGGCAATTTTAGTTGCATCCTGCAACGTTCTGGGTTTTGACGGCGGTGAAATTACCCCATCGCCGTTTCCCAAATATTGCGAAACTTTTGGTTTTGATGCGCTTACTCCGTTAAGATATTCGCGAATTATCTCGTTTTTCATATCTAAATCGCCTTGAACTTTAGAACGAATATATTCTTTAGACGTATAATATTCGTCTTGTTTTTGGGCTTTGTCTTTAAGATATTTTACGTACGCTCTTTCCAAAAATCCTTCGGCATCGTCCCCGCTACTAGCGGCTAAATCGTAGAGAGACTTCATTATCTCCTGCGCTTCGGGATAACAATCCTTAAAGGCAGGCTTTCCCACTTGACTACTAAGTTTAAGTGAATCTTTAATAGGTTGCTCACTTTGCTTTAAGCAGTCGTTTTCCCTTTCCAACTCTTTTACTTTCTGACAGCGCCTGGTAAATTCAGATTGTAAAGAATTGTATGCGTCGAGCAAATCTTTTGCGCTTGAAAACTTACCGTACGGCGCGCTTTCCTTCTCGCCTAAAACGTTTTCCGCCCCTGCGGTGTGCGATGTAACGCCATTATTTGTTTCAATCGTTAACTGCTCTTTTTCTCCCGCTGTATTTATCATTTTTGCTCCTTAATATCGGCAAGCGTAGATATAACGCCCGCCTTTTTGTGTAAGTTTATATGCGCTCTTAAGCGCTTTTTGTAATCGTTGTCTTTTAAGTTTTCATTGTCGAGCGATAATAACTTTTTAACGTGTTCTTCTATATGAACGCTATGCTCGTCAAGCTCGTCAATTTCTAAATCGCCGTTTTCAAGCTCAAGGTTTTCCTTTTCCGCCTTTGATGCGTGAAGACTTATTATATCTTGCGCGTTAGAAAGAGAACCGTAACCTAAAATCTCTAACACTTTAACCTTGGTTCTAGGCGATAAAGCGCCCTTTTCGTTATATAATAGCCCGCTAGATAGCATTTCAAGTATAGCCGTTTTCTTTTGAGCGGGCGTTTGAGTGAGTTCGTTTTCGGTGTCGAATATTATATCGTCCGAAGATAAATCACTCGAAGTAAAATATAATATTTTAACTTGCTTGCCATCGCCTAAACTTCTCATTATTCTCGTACTCGTTGCAAACTGGCGGTATAGCCTTATAACGTGTTTTCCTATATGCTTAACGGCGGAACGTATAGATTCCGCAGTTGAAGAAAGCCTCGTTTCATCTTGCTCTATAAGAAGTTCAAGCGCAACACCCGACATAGTCGATTTGCTTACCGATGAACTTCTTGAGATTTCGCTCGTTCCAGAAATAGTTACAAATTCATTTACAAGCCTTTCTTCTTCGTAGGTAAAATCAAGTGGAACGGAGCCCGTGCTCATCATTTGCGGTGGTCTACTGCCTTGACGGTAAACTATAACTTTACCCGGCGATAACCCTTCGTCAATGAGTTCATCGGTATCAACCGAGCCGTCTTCAACGTTAACTACGCCCATACTTACCCTATTCATAAACTCGTATTTTCTATTTTTTACCGCGTTATACGCCCTTTGAAGGGGAATAAGCCTTTCAACCAAACTAACGCCGAAGAACGATCCCACTTGATTAAGGCTTATTTGCTTAACAAACGGTAAATCTCTTTCCCCGTCAACTCCGTTTTGGTAAGGAAGTTCGCCGTACTCAAGCAGTTTATCCCCAGCAACAGCGATATATCTGCCGTTTGGATAATCTAAACTTGGTCGCTCGTATTTTTCAATTAAAATAACGTGATTTTTAACCGTTTCCGACATTTTTTTAGCCTTAAATCCACCGTTTGAAGTAACCGACTCGCTACCGAGCGAAAACACGTCTAATTCTCCGCCTTCAATATCAACGCCATATCTCTTTTTGATATCGTAAACGTCAACCGCCCTTGCGTGTATTATGCTTGATAAATCGGAAATATCGCTTTTGAAAAGGCTATCGGGGAAAATTTCAAACGGGCTAATTGCTTGAACGATTACGTCGCCCTCACAAACTTTTTCCCCGTCTTTTTCGCCGATACACTTTCCCCCAAATTCGTTCCACAATATTTTATAAAACGCCGTGCCCGTAACTTCAGACCACTCGGTTGCCGTTTTTATAATTTTATCGAGCCCTATCCTTGAGGCTGTTGAGTTTAATATTTCAGACGCAACTATTGCAGTTTTTAGGTCTTTTTCTTCTCCGGAACTCGCCCTAATACTCATTGACGGGCGCACCCTTGAAAGTTTAGCAAGCCTTGTTTCAACGATTGGGGAAATATGATTAAAAACGCTTCTAGATTGCCAGCCGTAATACTTTTCTTCTTCTGAAATAGTACCGTTTGGCAAGATTTCGGAATATTGATTACCAGAAACGAAGTTCATGTTAAGTTTCCATTGCCACTCAAGAGATTTACGGTCTTCCCTTCTCTTTATAAAATCTTCGGTAGTCGCCTTTACTATCTCTTCAATAAAACGCTCTTTGTCGTTATTTTTTGCTTTCACTTTTCTTCCCCTTTTCGTTAATTTTACTATTTAGTAATTGTAAAATTTCTTTAGCGCAGTTTTCGCACAGCTTAAGGCTGTAAAAATCCGTACTATCGAGTTGCTTTTTTATAAAATATTTAGCAGTATTTTTGCATCCGCCCATATCGCATACTATAGGCACGTTAACTTCAGTTATTATCATTTATTCTCCTTTTCAAGTAGCTTTAACAAACGTTGTTTTTCAAGTTCTAACTCGTCGTCTGTAAGCGCGGAAAGGTCGCTATCTTCCCCTTCTATTTCAATGAGTAGTTTTACCGCCGAAACGTCAGGTGGAACGTTCTTTTTTACGACTTTTCTCTTAATTAATTTGACTCCGCCGTCGCCATCTTCAGTATATTCTTCGGTAACTTCGGTAGAATCGTAGCCAAGCGCCCGTTTTTTAAGCGCTTTTTTTATGCTTTTTTTATTATCCATATCCACCCCTTTTGTTGGTTTGCGTTAAACGCCTAATAAGCCGTTCTTTGTTAAGCGCAACGTAATTCTTTTTAGGAGCAATAGGATCGTTTTTCGGTTTAGACATAACGTAGTATCTAAGTTCGTCAAGAGAGTGATCGTCCTTTTTTATGGGGCAATCTTCTTTTCCCCAACGATAGCCTTTAATTTCACGTATTAAATTTACACAGTTCCTAAAGATAAACAAACTATTGTTTTTGAAACGTGATTTTACCCTATTAATACCCGTGAACAAATCTTTATTGACGTTGGTGTTGACGTTAATGCCGTTTTCGTAAAACAATTCGGATACGCTTTTCGTACCTGCAAGCGTTTTTTGATTAGCAGCGGAATCTATAAGCGCGTTATATCTACCGTCACTCCCCACACGCCAACCTATTTTTCTTGCAATTTGTTTAATTTTAACGGCGTGTTCTTCAACTGAGAGCCCACTCTCGTAATGCTCGGCTACAACGTAAACGTTTGCATCGTAATCAACTGCGTAAAAATGGCAAGATAACGGATTTTTAAGACCGGGGTCTATAGACATAACGTCCTGCCAATCAAACGGAATATCAAACGGATCGATAACGTGAACGTTCTCGTCAAACTCGCTATAAACAGGGCCGGTATCACTTTGAAACAACCCGTATCGCCTTGAGTTCAATTCACTATCCGTTAGCGAAGCAGTTAGAAGTTTTATTTCCGATTTACTCAAATAGGGATTGTCCGCCCACTCGATAAATTCATACCACACGCTCGGCTGATTAAATTTATTTAGATAAATTTCTTCATAAATAAAGGTCAAACCTTTAAGGGGAGTCATAGTGCCGAATATATCTCCCTTTTTATCTAAAACACGCATACGGCACTCGTCGTAAATATCTTTAGGCGGTTCTTCATCAAACCACACGTAATCAAGCGATGCGCCTTGAAATTTTTCCCTTCCTTGGTCGCAACTTTTGAAACCTATTATAGAAGTTTTACCAAATACGTTTTTTATCTTTATTTGGTCGATAACCCCAGAATTCAAACTATCTTTTTTACCCGATAGCATAGTTACGTCTTCAATCCAATCAGGATTAAGGTATTTTAGAATTTTTTCTTGAGCAACGTCCCTTTGAACTTGTTGCGAAAGGGATACAACCCACCCAAACGTACTCTCTCTATTTTTTCTATATGGATGAATACCTCGAGCCATATAAATAGTTTCAACCGCTCCACACTCCGTTTTTCCACTACGGTTACCGCCGAAAACCCATCTGTTTCGCTTTTTACACTTGTGAAACGCAAGTTGTTTTTTATGTTTTTTCTTGCCGGCGTTATAGCGAAGTATTAAATTATTTTTATATCTTTTTTGTTGCTCCGTTTCGATTTTTTTGATTTTTATAATTACGCTATTATCCATTTGACTAAATACACCTAAATACTACTATTTTCGACGAGTTACTTAATTCGTTCCGTTTTATAATGCCTATATGATTACGATTAAAAAATTAATAATACTGGGAATTTTGCCCTTTTATATTTTTATACTCTTATTACCAACTTCAAAGGTAAGAGCATCAAGTGAAAGTTACGCAAGAATACTTTGCATAGACGCCGTAGTTTATCAAGACGCAAATTTTACTCACCCTATTTTTACCCTGCCTTATTCTTATTACGTTAAAATAGAAGGCTCAACTAACAACTCAACCAAAATTTTATTTGGAAACGGCGATGGTTCTTGCCCGCAAATAACAGGCTACGTAGATACGAACAAACTAACTTTAGTTGATTACGTTCCTATAAATCCATACCCGCAAATTAAAGTTTCAACAGACGTTAGCGACGTGCTTTTTTATGATTTTGAACAAAATAAACCATATTTTAACGTTCCCATGAGCGAAGTTATGTATTACTACGGAGAAATCAATAATTTAGACGCAACTTTGTGCTACGTTTATTACTCAAAAAAACTTGGTTACATTGATAAATCGTCACTTAACCCTTTCTCCGTTCCTCTACATATAGACGAAATTAAAATTAACGGCGAAGGAGGTGCGTCTGACGGCGAAAATTTAGATGCTAAACCCACGCCGTCAAACGCTATTGGAGAAAACTTGCAAATAGTTATAATCGTTGGAATTTCTATAATTTCAATTTCAGTAGTTTACTTTTTGTTTAAGCCGTCTAAAAATAAAACGGACGAAGAACAAAACGAATTTTCAAACGAATAATTTCACTTTACTCAAACCTTATATGTTTTTTGCCTTGTTCTAAGAGTGTTTTTTGATAAATTCCCGATATAAACGCAATTTTTAAGTATTTTTTCTCAAACCACTCTTGGTTGTAACCCTTTGAAACGAGCATATCTGAAAAGTTTTTTAACGCCCTAATTTGCCTTCTAAAATAGTTTCTTGAAGTAAGGTCAAAATCGCTATCTTCAGGCATAATACCAAAGTATTTATAACACAATAAAACTCTATCGTACGGCTTAATTAAACTTAAAATCTCTTCTACTATGAGTTTAAGTTCGATTAAGTCTTTTCTTATTTCTCCAAGCGTTAAAAGTTGCTCGGATAAATTAACCACGTCAACCCTTGCGTAAAAGGAATTTCTTGCCCGTTTTTTGATTATCTCTTCAATTTGAGTTACGTAACCTAAAAGCATAGGATACGCTGATAAAATAGTCTTTCCGAATTGTTCCATAATCCACTCCTTAAAAGTTGCTTAATTGTTCGGCTACACCAAGATTATAGGTATTATTTCGCCATTTTTCAACAGTATATGACAATTTTGTTCAAAATAATTTATTTTTGTTCAAATTATTTATTTTTATAGTCACAACCCGTTGACTTTACGTTCGTTTACATTTATTATTATTTATTTACGAACATTTGTTCGCATTTATATTAAACTAAAAATACTGTCAGCCCCTGTCAAAAATTAATTAGTTAAAAAAATATATTGAAAAATTTTTTGTATAGTGATATACTATGTATTAGTTAAACTATCGTGGGTAAAGTATGAAGAAGTTTAAGTTATTATTATCTTTAATATGCGCGTTCGTGTGCTTAACGCTAGTAACCTTTGTTACCAGCGGTTTTTTAGCGCGCGCGGATGAAGATAACAAAGTTGAGCTCGAAGCCTTTTTACCTTCTTCCAACCTTCAACTTTACGACTTAAAGTCCCCACTATCCCTTGCCTATTCTGAAAATGGGTATATGGTTATAACCGAGCATATAGGAAATACTGACGGAACTTCCGATTACGATAGGGTTTCGGTTTACGACCCAAATACCGAACGGTTTACAGCGTTGCCATCACACTCAACCATTTACAACGTAACTCACTCGCAGGAGTGGAACGGTTACGTATTCTATCTATCAAGTTCGGTGCTTTATTCAGTACCCGCAAGCGACCTTACGGCAACACCTAAAGATACGGGAATTACAAGCTCTAACTTCTTTATGATAAAGGGCGACTACTTACTTACGAACACCAACAACACCATTGAGATATTCACCGTTTCAAAAACGGATGGCGAACCTAAATTTTTAAGGCTTTCATCTCACAACTTTACAACTAAAAACGCGTTTATCTCTAGCGAGAATAACGTTTATTATCTTTTTGCTGGTAAACTTTATTGTTTTGACACGGCGTCGTCAACTTCATACGTTGTTGCCAACTTAAACTTTGACGTTAATTATATGACGGAAAAGGGAGATCATATCTACCTAACTTCTATCGACGGAATTTTTAAGGTTGAAAAAGGCAAGAACAAGCAACCCGTTTTAATAACTAAAACCAATCAAAACGCCAAAGAACTCGGCAGCTTTGTAGACCCGCAAGGCGCTACCGTTATGGGCGATATGATTTTGATTGCCGACCCTACTTTGAAATGCGTTCAAGCAATTACTGAAAACGGCGAATTTTTAGACTTTGCTATTACTACTGAATCTACCGCAGATTATAGGCTTACAAATAACGCAAGCAAACTTTCCGTTAGTGAAAATTACACCTTTGTATTAGACGACGGCGCGCAAGATGAGAACGGCAATTCGTATAAGCGCATAGTAAAAACAGCCATTGATAAAACGGCTGAAAATCGTTATGAATCTATTAGCCTTAAACCTTTATACGAAGACGGCAAAGATTTTGAAATTAAGCTTTTCGCTTGTTCAGATACGCATATAGCCTTATATCAAGATAAAACCCTTGATTTATACGAAATAATAAACGGCAATCTTAAAAAAGTTTACTCGGTTGAGAGCGAATCCATAACCACGCTTTGCTATCTTGATAACGAGTTTTATTACACCGATTACGCCCTTTACAACTTTGGTTATAACGTGATAAACGTGAACAAAATAACTATTCCATCAGAAGACAACGGTTTGTTTACCATAACTAAAGAAAAGGTCAACGATAATACTATTATTCGCGGAGTTTCGCACAACACTTGCGTTGACGTTTTTGGAAACGTTTATATGGCGGTTTCCGATACGATTGAAGGTCGCCCCACTAAACTTATAAAATACGCTAACGGCAAAGCCGAACAAACTCACACCGTAAGCACAAAGTTTATTTCGATAAAAACTGACTTTGCCGGTAACGTTTACGGATTAACGAGCAATGGCGAAGTTCACAAATTCAACTACAAAACTAACGGTTCGGTAGAAAAATTTGAATTTAACACAAGCCTTCCTATAAAAGATATTGAACTTAATTATCGTTCTAACTCTTGTTACGTTTTAAGTAACGCTTGCATATTAAAGAGCAAGGGCGACACGATGGCTATTGAAAATATCGTTGACGTTGGCTCTAATTTTGAATTTACCGAAGTTATGAGCGACGTTTCTACTCGCTTTGTAACCTTAGATAAAAACGCAAAACTCTTTAAGGTTTCCCTTGGCGAATATAATGAAGACGGTAGTTTTAGGTCTATAACTTCAATAAGAAATCCAAGCGCCGATAAAGTTTACTTTATCGTTGCGGAAATAGATAACTATTATTTAGTTTCCTACTCTGCAAAATTCGTAGCACTTATTAGAAAAACTTCGATTAACTACGCGCCAAACACAAAGTACGATTTAGCAATTATAGGCGAAACTTATTACGATCAATTCAATATTAAAATTGTAGACGACGGTTCAAAACAATTAAAATTAACCAATTCAACCACCGTATTTACAAGACCTATATTTGATAACGCCTACGCAATTGAAGAACTTATTAAAGACCAAACGGTTTACGCGTTAAAGACTATTACTTTTAACAATAAATCTATGACGCTTATATCGTTAACGGAAAACAGCCCGCCCGTTGGCTACGTTATAACGGGTTATCTCAACGATCAAAACAATTCCGGCTTAACAATTTCAAGCGGAACAAACAGCGTGGTTACAAGCGACGGAAGAAAGCATTTTAACAACGTTTTAATGATAGGAATAATAGCGTTAACGATAACCTTAATAGCCTTATTTATCGAAAAGAAACTACTCTTTGATAAAGAAGACGGCAACAAGCAATAAAAAAAATCCGTGGTAACCACGGATTTTTTGTTGAGTTATATTTTTTACTACGTAAAAAGATATATTTGACTAAAGTCAAGATATTGCTACGCAGTTATATTTTTCGCTTTGCGAAAAGATATATTTACCTTTGGTAAGATATATTTGGCTACGCCAAGTTATATTTTTTGCCACTAGGCAAAAAGTTGTGGAATTATTTTTATATATAATAAAATATATCCGCAACTTTCGCTTTAGCGAAAATATATCTATCCGTCAGGATAATCTATCTTTTGCTTTAGCAAAAATATATCTTTGCCTTTAGGCAAAATATATCTAATCTTGCAAAGCAAGATTACTAATAGACCTTGCTGGTCATCGAAGTCTAAACACAAAGTTAATAAATTGATATTTTAAGACGTTAGAAACAAGCAAGACAAGGCTCGGCAAGACGGTGCGGTAACAATAGACCTTTTTGGTCATTGTTAGTGCAACGGCTTGACAGTTAACGCAGTATTGCGAAGTTTATAACGAATTAAAAATGCACGCATCGAGCGTGCATTTTTAATGTTCTTAAAATTAATTTCCGTATAAAGAATCCATTGCGTCCCTATACTTTTTCATCTTATCGTATTGCTTTACGTCAAGTTCTTTTTCAAGCGTTTCAAGCGCCTTTTTAGCCGTTCTTGAAACCTTACTCGGAACTTCTACAATAATGGTAACGTAAAGGTCGCCAACGCCGTTTCTCGTCTTTATACCCTTACCGCGAACAATCATCGTTTTACCACTTTGAACACCGTCGGGTATAGTTAATTCGTAAGCATCGTCAAGCGTTGGAATTTTAACCTTTCCGCCTAAACAAGCGGTGGTATAAGAAATGGGAACTTCAACGTATAAATCAAAGTTTTTACGCTTAAAGAGTTTGTGCGGTAAAAGTTTGAACACAACGATTAAATCGCCTGCTTCCCCGCCAACAGTTGAAGCGTTACCAAAACCGCGTTTTTTCATATACGAGTTTGTATCTGCGCCTGCTGGAATATCGAGCGTAATCGTAGTTTGAGTTCTATTGTATCCCTTTCCGTTACAGTCGTGGCACTTGTCGGTAATCTTTCTGCCCGTTCCGTTACAGTCAGAACACGGCTTTACGCTGATAGAACGGAAGAATCCACCACCCGTTACGTACTGAACTTGACCTGAACCTTTACAAGTTTTACAAGTTTCATAAGCCGTTCCGTTTTTAGCGCCCGTTCCTTTACAAGTTTTACAAGGCTCGTTTCTATTGTATTTAATCTCACGCGTACAACCTTTAGCGCCGTCAAGGAAAGAAAGTTCCACTTCCAAAGTTATATCTTGACCTTTGCGGTTTTGTTCAGCCCTTGCCCCCGAAGAACCGCCCGTAAACGACGAGAAAATATCGCCGAATATATCGCCGAAACCTCCGAAGCCACCACCGTCAAAGCCACCGAAACCACCCATACCCGGGTTTTCAAGTTCAAAGTCGTATTTTTTTCTCTTTTCGGGATCGGAAAGCGTTTCGTTAGCCTCGTTGATCTCTTTGAATTTTTGTGCGGCTTTTTCATCGCCAGGATGCAAATCGGGGTGATATTGGCGCGCGAGTTTTCTGTATTGAGTTTTAATCTGGTCTTGCGTGGCGTTTTTATCCACGCCTAAAATTTCGTAATAATTAGCCATATATATCACATTATCGTAGGCGAAAATTCGCCTACGATATATTAATTATTTATTAAGGTTTTATTGATGGAATTCGGTATCACCGTCAGCGTTGTCATTACCTTCGGGTTGAGGACCGCCTGCTTGTTGATAAAGTTTAGCAAAGATTGCTTGCGCTTCGTTTGAAAGTTTTTCAGTAGCCGCTTTAATTCTATCGTTGTCGTTAGATTCAAGTTCGGTTTTTGCTTCTTTGATAAGATCTTCAAGTTTAGCCTTATCTTCTTCAGGAAGTTTATCCCCGTTTTCTTTAAGCGCTTTTTCCATTTGGAAAATCATGCCGTCAAGAGCGTTTCTGTTATCAACGGCTTCTTTTCTCTTCTTATCTTCTTCTTCGTATTGTTCTGCTTCTTTAACGGCTTTATTAATTTCGTCTTCAGAAAGGTTGGTTGAAGAAGTGATAGTAATATCAGCAGTCTTTTGAGTGCCAAGGTCTTTAGCGGTTACGTGAACAATACCGTTAGCGTCAATATCGAAAGTAACTTCAATTTGAGGAATTCCACGCGGAGCGGGAGCAATACCGGTAAGGTTGAATTGACCTAAAGTCTTATTGTCCTTAGCAAACTTTCTTTCGCCTTGAAGAACGTGAATCGTAACTTCAGGTTGATTGTCCGCAGCAGTTGAGAATACTTGTGATTTCTTAGCGGGAATAGTAGTATTTCTTTCAATAAGCGGAGTGCAAACGCCACCTAAAGTTTCAATACCTAAAGTAAGCGGAGTTACGTCTAATAAAAGAACGTCTTTAACTTCACCCGTTAATACACCGCCTTGAATTGCAGCGCCGATTGCAACGCACTCGTCGGGGTTGATACCCTTGAACGGTTCTTTGCCGGTTACTTGTTTAACTCTTTCAAGAACGGCAGGAATTCTAGTTGAACCACCAACCATAATAACTTTTGCAAGTTCAGAGAAAGATAAACCAGCGTCTTTAAGCGCTTTAGTTAAAGGCTCAATAGTCTTTTCAACTAAATCAGCGGTTAACGCGTCGAATTTTTGGCGAGTAATAGTTTCGTCAAGGTGTTTAGGTCCGGTTGCGTCTGCCGTAATGAACGGAAGATTAACGTTAGTAGAAGTCATTGAAGAAAGTTCAATTTTAGCCTTTTCAGCCGCTTCTTTAAGACGTTGCATTGCCATTTTATCTCTAGATAAATCAATGCCTTCTTTCTTCTTAAATTCTTCAACGAGATAGTCCATAACCTTCTTATCAAAGTCGTCACCACCGAGCATATTATTACCGCTAGTTGCTAAAACTTCAAATACGCCGTCGCCAATATCTAAGATTGAAACGTCGAAAGTGCCACCGCCAAGGTCGTAAATCATAACTTTGTGAGAAGTAGTATCTTTATCAAGACCGTATGCAAGCGCAGCCGCAGTAGGTTCGTTGATAACTCTTAACACGTTAAGACCTGCTATCTTACCAGCGTCTTTAGTTGCTTGACGTTGAGCGTCGTTAAAGTATGCAGGGCAAGTAATAACCGCGTCTTTAACGGTTTCGCCAAGATAACTTTCAGCGTCCTTTTTAAGTTTTGAAAGTATCATAGCAGAAATTTCTTGCGGAGAATATTTCTTTCCGTCAATATCAACTTTATAATCAGAGCCCATCTGTCTTTTAATAGAAATAACCGTTCTGTCGCTATTTGCTACTGCTTGACGCTTAGCAACTTGACCAACGAGCCTTTCTCCGTCTTTTTGGAAACCAACTACAGACGGCGTAGTTCTTGAACCTTCCGCGTTAGCAATAACAACGGGTTCACCGCCTTCCATAACTGCAACGCAAGAATTAGTTGTACCTAAGTCTATACCAATAATTTTACCCATAATCTATATCTCCTTATATAATAATTAATTTTTTACTCCCCTATAACTACAACCTGAGCATAGCGGATTACTTTTTCTTGAAGTTTATATCCCTTCAAGAATACTTGTTTAACAGTACCCGGCGTATCGCCTTCTTCCTTGGGTACTTGCATAACCGCTTCTTGAGTATTCGGGTCGAACACTTCCCCAACGGGATTTATTGCGGTTACACCTTCGCTTTCAAGCGTTTCTGAAAATTGGCGAGCCATAAGTTTAATTCCTTCCATGGTCTTTTCGTCAAGATTCATAGATAACGCTCTATCAAGCGTATCTCCAACAACCAAAATCTTCTTAATTATATCCGATTTGCCATCGCGATATGCGTTAATTCTGGTGTCTTGATTTCTCTTTTTGAAATTTTCAAAGTCAGCAGCGCATCTAAGCCAACTATCTTTAGTTGAATTTACTTCAGCCTTTAATTGTTCAATTTCTTTTTTTAACTGTTCGTTTTCGCTAGTGAGCGCCTTAACGGTTGGTTTTTTAGTTTGTTGCTCTTCCATTTTAACTCCTACTTGTCTGCTAATATACTTTCTATTATTCTACCAACGTTTTCAAGAACGGCTACTACCTTTTGATAATCCATACGAGAAGGACCTATTACCCCGTAAGTTCCAATCTTTTTACCGTTTGCTGAATAAGTTGCAGTAACGAGCGAACTGTCTTTAGGTAACTTTTCATACCCGTCCGAACCGATTTTAACGTTGATTTTAAGTTCACGATTATCTTCGGTTAAAACGTCTAAAAGTTTATCTTTACTCGTTACTACGGATAAAAAGTTTTTAATTTTATCCATATCAAGATCATCAGTATACTTAAGTATCTTATCTTGACCTTCAAGCATAAGCGTTGTGTCTTGCTTGCTTGAAAAATATGCTTTTAACGCGTCTATAACGTTTATAAATATCGTTTTATACCCCGAAAAACTTTCGTTAAAGTCAACTTCCATATTGCAAATTTCTTCAAAGTTTTTATCCTTGAATAACTTATTGATAAACGCGTTGGCCTCGTCAAGCCCTTCGTCAGTCATTTCTTTAGGAATAGTTATATAATTATCTTTCAAAAGCTTAAGGTCGGTTACTATTAAAACAAGAGCCTTATCTTCCCTAAAACGGAAAAATCTAATTTCTCTAAGTTTATCTTCAACCGCCGTGTTAGAAAGACCAACCGAAGTATATCCTGAAAGTTCGCTTATAACCTTCAAAGCATTTTTGAAAACGTTTTCAATGTTATCGGCTTTTTGAAGGAAAATTTCTTTAATATAATCGAGTTCCTTTTTAGAAAGGTGCTCTTTAGTCATAAGGTCGCTAACGTAAAGTTTATACGCTTCCGCCGACGGAACTCTACCAGACGACGTGTGCAGTTGAGTTAAATATCCAAGTTCTTCAAGAGCGGAAAGTTCCGAGCGTATAGTTGCGGAACTAACGTCTTTCATATACTTATCAGATATTTGCTTGCTCGAAACGGGCACGGCGGTGTCAATATAATCGTCAACCACTATTTGCAGTATTTTTTTCTTTCTTTCTGAAAGTTCCATACAGTTAGCAAACTCTCCTTTTAAGTGTTAGCACTCTAACCGTTCAAGTGCTAATTTCAAGTTTATTTTACAACCCTTATAAGTATTTGTCAACACTTTTTGACAAAAATAATCTATAATGGTTAAAATTTTTTTTATTTGGCAAAAATTTAGATAACGGAGGTAATAAATTTATGGAAAATAGATGCTGTAACGTAAAGTGCAACGTATGTGAATGCGTGCATAACGACAACTGTAATCGTTGCAACTTATCCACTATTGAGATAAGCCACGAACAAACTGGCGCAAACGTAATGGACGCCCCACACTATTGTAAATCATTTTGCCAAAGATAAATAAAAAAGAACGAAACCGACGTTTCGTTCTTTTTTTTGGAGGCGCCACCCGGATTTGAACCGGGGGATAAGGGTTTTGCAGACCCGTGCCTTACCGCTTGGCTATGGCGCCACTTATTCGTAACGGAATTATTTTACTATGTTTTCATACTAATGTCAAGCAAAATATCAATTATTTTACAATATGTTTTCTAAAATTTTTTTGTTACAAATTATAATAACCGCCAAGTAAATACGGCGGTTATTTTTGAATTTTAGGATTATCTGTTATCGATAAAATATAATCAACGGAAACGTTATAAAATTTGGAGAGTTTAATTAAAACGTCAGTTGGAATATCACGTTGACCGAGTTCATAGTTACTGTAAACTTGTTGAGAGCAATTTAGATAAGCAGAAACTTGTTTTTGAGTTAAATCTTTATCTTCCCTTAAATCTCTAATTCGTTTATACAACTTCTCTCCCCCATTTGTTGTTTTATAAAAAAATTATACCAAACCGCATTTTGCAGTATTGACATTTACCGCAAATTGCAGTATAATATTTCTAGATTTGTCAAATTTGACTTAAATTTACACAAGGAGACACAAAAGAAATGGAACTAAAAGAAAAACTCGAACAACAATATAGAGAGCAATTAGAAGAGGTCTACGAAGTTCGTGAACAATTAAATCAAGAGTTAGCAGAAATTGAAAACAAGCGCAATGAAATAATCGCTGAATCAAACAAGCGCTCTGCAAGACAAAAAGAACGCCTTCAAAAATTATACGATGACCTTAGTGATGAAGGCAAGAAAGTTTTACAATCAAGAGAAGGTTTTTGGCTTATTGCTCAATCAAGGAAAAAATACGCTTTCTTAATTTCTGCAATATACGCTATTGTTGTAGCTGGTATTTTTTATTTTTTAAATCTTGGTTTTGCCACTACTGCCATAATTGCTTATGCGATAGCAACTATATTAATAATACCCATTTACATTATATCGCTAAAGTGCTTAAAAAAACCTTGGGAAGATAAGTGGTGGGCTACGTATAGCGATCCAAGCGTTATAGATTATGATAAAAAAATAGAAGAAGAAAGAAAGATTACTTCTGATAATTGTAATAATATAGAAGAATTGCGCAATGAACTATACACTCAAGAAAGAGAAATTTACGCTAAATTAAGGGAAGCTAACAAAATTGAAAAGAATATACTACTTGAAATAGACGAATTAGATTTTAATATAGCTTATTGTCACACTATTCTATTTTGGGGTACAGAAAGATGGAATTATTATGACATATATATAGACGGATATCATTATGACACCGTTAGAGGAAAAACCATTGTACCCATTACCTTAGATAAAGGATTACATTCATTTAAAGTAACCAACACATGTAGAAATTTTGATAATAGTATAATATCAAGCTACACATTTAACGCAGAACAAATCGAAGTCACTGACATAGTTGAATCTTATCCCGTAGTTGTAGATATGAATACTATTAAATATCCAACTGGAAAAGAATTTCAAGAAATTACAAAACAAAAATTAATTTAATAAAACAAAGGAGAAATATTATGATAATTACAAAAAAGAAAATAGTATTAATGGTTTTAATTGGAATTGGCTTAATTGCGGGCTTAATAATAGTTTTATTCCCTACTTGGTTTGGTTTAGGAGCAGCACAAGACCCCTCAACAGTTCCAGTACCAACGGCAATGTTTTTGTATGCAATTCCAACCACTCTAGTTTTTTGGAACGGGATTTATGCGGGGCACAATTTTGCACACAGAGCAGGATGGGATGGTGTAGGATCTGTTGGTTTTAGATTAGTGTTATTTTTTATCGCCTGGTATATAGGCTTTTTACTTTCACTTCCAATTTCACTCTACGAAATATTTTTTAAAAATGATTATTAATTAATAAAGGAGATAATAATAATGACACCAAAGAAAATTATATTTGACATTTACACATTTTTTAAATATTGACATTTTATGAAAATTACAGTATAATATTTCCGATTTAATTGAATTTATTTTAAAGGATTACTTATGCTTCCTATCGATAAAAGAATACAAACAAAAAAAGACTTAAAAAATTGGCTTAAATATGAGAAAAACAAATATGGAATTAAAAGTGATTTATTCAATAAAATAGTATATCTATTCTTTGGTTATTCATACGAAAATTTTATTCTTTTCAAACATCAAAAACTATTGAGAAAGACTGAATATATTGCAATTCAAACAAAAAAATTAGATACGCTTTTTCAATTTTAAGACTTAAAAAGTTTCAAAATAAATACTCTTTACACGTTTCCATTAACTCTTGCGGTCGAGGGCTGAGAATAATGCATTTAGGTCCTGTTTTAATTAGTTATAAATCATCTATCGGTGAAGATTGTTCCGTACATATGAATACTTCTATAGTTGCTGGCGGTAGAGATAATAATGCCCCAACAATAGGAGATAATTGTGTAATCGGCGTTGGCGCGGTTATACTAGGAGGCATAACGATTGCAAGTGGCGTAGCAATTGGCGCAAACGCAGTTGTAAATAAAGATATGTTAGAATCTAACGTAGCTATTGCCGGAGTCCCTGCAAAGAAAATAAGCAATAACGGAAAAGAGTCTTGGAATAAAAACTAACGCTATAATTTAAACGAAGAACTTCTCAAGTTCTTCGTTTTTTCTTGCATTTTAATACTTTTAGTATTATAATTACTTTTATGGATACTTTAATTAAAAATTATATTGAAAACTCAATAGATGAACTTCACTCATTACTTAAAACGTTAGTTGAAATTCCCGCCCCTTCTCATCACGAAGAAAAGCGCGCGGAATTTATTAAAGCTTGGCTTGAAAAACAAGGCGCAAAAGGCGTTTATATTGACGATGCTAAAAACTGCGTTTACCCAATAAATTGCGAAAATAATAACGATATCGTAGTTTTTGCAGCGCATACCGACACCGTTTTCCCTGACACTACTCCGTTTACGCTTAAAGAAGACGATAAGTATTTTTACTCACCCGGCGTTTGCGACGATACTAGTTCGCTTTCAATGATGCTTATGGTAACTAAATTTATTATTCAAAACAACTTAAAACCCAAACGTGGCGTTTTAATAGTTGCAAACTCTTGCGAAGAAGGTTTAGGTAACTTAAAAGGTTGCCGTCAACTTATGAACGATTATAAAGGAAGAGTTAAAGAGTTTTACACTTTTGACGGAAATTACAACCACGTTGCTCCGCGTTGCGTAGGCTCGCATAGATACGAAGTTATTTGCGAAGCGGAAGGCGGCCACTCTTTCGGCAACTTTGGAAAAGAAAGCGCTATCCACAATTTAGCAAAACTTATAACCGAACTTTATAAGGTCGAAGTTCCTAAAAAACCAGACACTAAAACCACTTATAACGTTGGTATTATTGAAGGTGGTACGAGCGTTAACACTATCGCGCAAAAAGCAAAAATGCTTTACGAATATCGTTCAGACGACGTTGAGTGCTTGAAATATATGCAAGACTTTTTTAATAGCACCGTTGAAAAGTTTAACCTTGAAGGCAAAGCGAATTTTACAGTTAATACCGTAGGTATTAGACCTTGCGGAGATAAGGTTGACCAAACTATTCTTGACGCTATGACTGAAAAAGTTATCAACTCTTGCGAAAAGCATACTAAAAAGCCGTGCACTAAAGTTACTATGTCAACAGACTGTAATATTCCGTTATCACAAGGAATACCCGCCGTTTGCGTTGGTATTTACGACGGCGACGGCGAACACAGAAGGGAAGAAAGATTACTTAAAGCATCTTTACCTATCGGTATGAATATTTGCTTTGATATAATGCTCGATTGCTTTGGAGAATAATATGCTAATAACCGTACTTGACAAGCCGACCTTTACAGTTGGAGATATTAATCTTGAAAAAATTGAAAGTTTAGGCGAAGTTGCTTATCACGATATTTTATCAAAAGAAGAAGTTATAAAAGCGTGTTATAACTCCCCTATCGTAGTTTGCAACAAAACTTTATTTGATGAAGAAACGTTAAACGCTCTCCCCAACCTTAAGTACGTTGGTATTACAGCAACGGGCTACAATAACGTTGACTTAAAAGTTGCTAAAGAAAAGGGAATTGTAGTTACCAACGTTCCGGGATATTCTACGGTGGACGTTGCTCAACACGTTTTTGCATTTATTCTTCATCACGCAAATAAAATTGACGTTTACGATAACACGGTAAAAAACGGGGATTGGGTAAAGAGTAAAACGTTTTGCTATTTTAACTACCCGCTCTTTGAACTCGATGGAAAAACTCTCGGCATTATAGGATACGGTAGCATAGGAAAACGCGTTGCGCAAATTGCAAGCGCGTTCGGTATGAAGGTTTTAGTTTATACTAGAACAACGCCTAAAGATTGCCCGTACGAAATAGCCGATAAAGAAACCGTATTTAGTAAAAGCGACTATATTACCCTTCATTGCCCACTAAACGAACAAACTAAAGGTTTAATTAATAACGCCACTCTTTCACTTATGAAAAAGAGCGCGGTATTAATAAACACTTCACGCGGGCCCGTTATTGATGAATTTGCGTTAAAAGACGCGCTCAATAACAACGTTATTGCCCACGCGTATTTAGACGTTTTAGGCGTTGAACCTATGGCTAAAGACTGCCCGCTTATTGGCGTTAAAAATTTAACCATAACCCCACATATTGCTTGGGCACCAAAGGAATCACGCCAAAGACTAATTGATATAGTTGCAAGCAATATTAAAGCATTTTTAGAAAACAAGGAACAAAACGTAGTCAATAAATAATTTTATGATTTGATATGATATTTTCGTTCAAGGCTTGGGCGCGTTAGGCGCAATGTGCACAATAATAGCCTTGCAATTTAATACTCATTTCAAAATAATGTTTTTCAAAACGGTTAGCGAACTTTTGTTTGCCGTTCAACTCATTTTACTAGGCTCTATTACGGGTTGCGTAATGAATTTAGTTGGAATACTTAGAAACGTTATTTTCGTATATACGGTTAACAAAAATAAAGACGTAAAGCCTTGGATCATTGTATTTTTAATAATAACTTTGGCAACGGGAATCCCAACGGCTATACTTTCTTGGAATGTTGCTATGAACGCTATGGATAGGCTCTTTAATAATTACACCGTAATAGTGATTGCAACCGCTCTCGTTTCAGCGCTACCCGTAATGGCAAAGACTTTAACTACGATTGCTTACGTTCAAAAAGACCCACATAAACTTAGAATGCTCAACCTTCCGTCACTTATATTTTGGCTCATTCACTATTTATCCTACGTTACCTTTGCAGGAATATTTAATAACGCGTTTGGTCTTTGCTCTCTCGCTATTGCGGAAATCAGATACAAGAAACTCAAAAAACAAGAAAATGAAAACGGTTCACAAAATGATGTGAACCGTTTTTTTATTCGCTTATTAATACTCTACTTAAAAATTCAAGGCCATCTTTTATTGCGGGCAAGCAATCTTCTCTACCTTCAAACTCCAATGAAACGTATCCGTCGTATTTAGCAAATTTTAAGGCGTTAATGCAGGCTTTAACGGGAACTACGCCGTGGCCGAGTATTGTTCCACGAAGATAATTCCCACCCGTAGTAGGAGTCCACCAACCACCGGGCTTAAGTTCTTTACCACTCTTAAACAAAAAGTCCTTAACGTGCACGTGAAAGGCGTATTTAGCTAGAGTTGCCACCGCCGTTACGGGATCATCGTCTACACATAAAAAGTTGCCTATATCAACGAGCGCGCCAAAATTTGTATTGTTTACCTTTTTTATAGTTTCTTCCACCGCTTTTGAAGACCCAAACGCGTAGCCGTGATTTTCCGTGCAAGTTTTAATGCCTTTGGATTTTGCATAGTTAGAAAGTTTATCTATATATGGATAAAGTTCTTCTATTGCGTCGCTATAGGTATAAAGCGGTTTATCTCGAAGATCAAAAGTAACGTCGTGGCGCATAACTGAAACACCTAAAACACTTGCAATATCAACTCTAACCTTTAAGCGTTCAAGTTCCGCTTCAGCGTCTTCTAAAAACTTAGAACTAGAAACGGTGTATGACGCTATCTCAAGCCCTATTTTATCGCAATGCGCTTTAATTTCTTTAGCCATCTCGAATTCATCGCAAGTTTTGCCCCACTTTTAATTATAAAGGTCAATAAACTCAATGGCGTCAAACCCCATTTCCTTGGTTTTATCACAAATTTCAAGATAACTACACTTAGTATCGGTAAGATACTTATTAAAGCTATAAGAAGATATACAAGTTTTCATAATTTTTCTTATTTATTCAATACAAACTAACTTATCATAAACAAAGGTATGCTTTTCATCAAAAACCTTCGCATTGTGCCAATGTCCAGCGTAAAAATGCTTATATTCAACTTTATCATCTATAAATTTACATAAGTTAAAAAGGTCTTCATTAACAGTTCCCTTGCCGTTTTCATACTTATGCGTAAGAACGTAATCAACCTTATAACCGTATTTTTTAAGATTATTATAAGCTCTATCAAGTTGTTTTTCGGTAGGTTCTTCTTCGGGTTGATATAACCCTTGCTCTTTCCATTTTGGAGAACTTTTGCATCCGCCGAAAACAAAAAAACTTTTACCTTGAATTTCAAAAACGTAACCACGTTTGAGATGAATAACGTTTTCGGTTAACCTGTGAATTATTCCGCCACACCATTTTTCTTCATTAAATGAATAAATATATTTGAAATTTTCGTGATTGCCGTCTAAAAAGGCAATCTTCTTTTTTGAAGAAAGAATAAGGTCATCAAACGCTTTATTTTCTTCGCTATCGCAAAATTTAATACCAATATCGCCAAGAATTATTAACAAATCGTCATCATTAGCAATTTCAAGGTACTTATTTAACTCTCCCAATTTTTCTCCGCCGTGCATATCGGCAAGCAAATAAATCATATATCACCTTTATTTTCGCAATAGAAATTTACACTTTACAACGCTATTATAAAGCATTTTTCTTCAAATTGCAATAACTATAATTTTATATACTAACGTAATATTACTTACAATTATCAACACAAAACCAACCTGAAACACCATTTAGCCATACACTTAAGTAAAAATGAATTTCATAGTAACTTTCAAGTATTTCTAAATATTTTTTATAAAATAATTCCCCCAGAGTTTCTGGGGGAATTTTGGAGCTGGTGACTGGGAATTCCCTTAGGAAGGGAAATGTCCGCAAGGACAAAAGGATTGCGCCCTGCTAAGGGCAAAACCTGCGACCTGCTGTAACCGAGCGAAGCGAACGTGTTGGCGGTTACGCCAAATTACGAATCAGCTATTTTGCATAGCAAAATATTCGTAATCGTTTCCCCTATTATATTTTTATAAAATAATTCCCCCAGAGTTTCTGGGGGAATTTTGGAGCTGGTGACTGGACTTGAACCTGCGACCTGCTGATTACGAATCAGCTGCTCTACCGACTGAGCCACACCAGCACAAGTTTGCCTTTGGCAAACAGTTATATTTTCGCTTAAGCGAAAGTTGTATTTGCCTAACGGCAAGATATATCCGCCTTACGACGGGTTAAATTTTTTGCTATGCAAAAAGTTGTGGATTATTTTTTATTTTAATTTACTTTAACAGTATATCAACTAATTGAAAATTTTTCAAGTAAAAATAAGTATTATTTTAATAAATTACTTAATTATTCCATTATACGATTGTTTTACTTGTTCATAACTTTCTAAATTGCCAATATCGTAACGACTACCCGGCATTTTCATTGCGTAAACCGTAGTATTTTTACAAAGCCACGAAATATAACTACCCGGAGCATCCGTTTTACAACCGCTATTAATTGCAAGCGGAATCTTTTTAGCGTCAACTCTCGTAAAGAAATAAAACGGTGGACAACACCAATTACTTTCGGGGTTTTCAGGTTTTTCTTGCATAAGCAAAACCTTTTCGCTATCATCAATAGTCAAAACACCGCTCTTAGAGAGTTTTTTACAATTATCTTCATAATATCGCATTACGCAAGAAGCATTTTTACTTTCAGCGTAATCTATAAAACTTGTAAGCGAAAAGTCTAAAACGTTATCACTTGCAAGAACTAAAACGTCATCGTCAATACCTAATGAATTTATTGCAAACTCAACGTCTTTTACCGCACCAAGACGCGTTTCGTTAGACGACGTGCCATCGTCAACAACAGTAATATTAAGTTTTTTAGTCTTTGCCCAATCGCTAAAACAATCAAAAAATTTATGGTTAGAAATTACGATATATTCGTCAATTTTACCACTTTTATCCAAATCGTCAACAAGCCAGTCAAGAATAGTTTTACCTTTAACTTCGAGTAAAGATTTTGGAAAATTTTCAGTTAGTGGATAAAGCCTTGTTGCATACCCCGCTGCAAGCAATAAACATTTCATAAGATACAAAACTCCTACTTTTAGATAGAATTAAAACTTACGCCGTCCGCACTTTCGCAAATGCTGAAAGAATATTTATCTTTAAGATTTGGGAAGGCTTTAAGATACTTGTCTGTAACGTTTTTTATAACGTATTCTTCAAGGCTTGGATCAATTATCGCCATAGAGCAACCCTTGAATCCCGCGCCACTAAAACGACCGCCGTAAACACCGTCAGTTTGAGTTAAAATATTATAAAGTTCAATAAGTTCCGGGCAGCCCGTTTCCCAATTATAAATAGAAGAATACCCACTTTCAAAGCAAAGTTTACCAAACGTTTCAATATCGCCGTTTTTCCACGCTTCAGCACCCTTTATAACCCTATCAAACTCCGAATAATAATGCTCGGCACGTTTTACCCAGACTTCAGGGAGCTTATCTTTATACTTTTCAAAAACTTCACGAGGAACGTCTCTTAACTGAGTTTCAGAAATCTTTCCGCACTCTTCACCAATAAAAGATTTAAGCGCGTAAGCGGTTGATCTGCACTCGTCAATGCGCGAGTTGTATTTACTGCCAACGAGCGATCTTTCAAGCCCTGAAAAGAATATTGCAATCTTATAAGGCTTCATTTTTTCGTTAGTTGGAATAAGTTCGTAAGTATCGTCAAGCGTATCAAGATATAAAAGGTGATTTTTCTTTGATAAAATCTCGCAAGACTGGTCAAGTTTTCCACAAGAAACGCCAACGTAACGATTTTCCGCTTCCATAGCAAGCGCTATAAGTTCTTTATTTGTTGGATTAATGCCGTTCACTTTGCAAAGCGCTAACAAAAAGGCAATGGTAACCGCTGCAGAAGAAGACAATCCGCCTATAGGAAGGGTACCTTCAATAACACCGCAAACGCCGTAATGAAGGGGATATTTTTTAGAAAGCGCTATAGTTGCGCCACGCATATAGTCCGCCCAATCAAATTGCTTTTCTTTAGGAACGAAATGAATATGAAATTGCACTCTACCTTCAAATTGCAAAGATGAGAGTTCAACTATACCATTGTTTGTTGAAGTATAAGCAATATGCACGCCTTTATTTATAGCGAGCCCTGTAACTTTTCCAAGTTGATGGTCGATATGAGCGCCTAACGGGCACACTCTATACGAGCAAAAACTTACGCCTTGGGGCTCTTTTTTATAGGTGTTTTCAAAAACTTTAACACAATTCATTATTAATTCTCTTTTATAGATTTTTTATATCCAAATAACGTCTTAAAGCATCTTCCCAATTAGGAAGTTCCTCAAATCCGCATAACAACAATTTTTCTTTACTTAGTCTTGAGTTTTTGGGACGTTTTGCTTTAGATATACCATATTCCTCAGTTGTTACAGGCAAAACCTCTACGTTATAATTAGCCATTTCGAAAATTTTACAAGCGTAGTCGTACCAACTAATATATCCACCACTATTTGTTGCGTGATAATATCCATATTTATCAGTTTCTATCATATCAGCTAACAAGCGAGATAAATCATATGTATAAGTCGGTGTCCCAATTTGATCATTTACCACTCTTAGTGTTGAGTATTTTTTGCCAACGTTTAACATTGTGTTAATAAAATTATTACCATTTACACCAAATACCCAAGCAATTCTAACTATAAAATATCTATCCAAATTTTTTACAACTGCAAGTTCACCTTTTAATTTAGATTGTCCATAAACGTTAATAGGTTGATATTCTTTACAATCAGCTTCCCACGGCGCTTCGCCTTTTCCATTAAATACGTAATCCGTACTTATGTACACCATTTTAGCATCTATTTTTTTACATGCTTTAGCAATATTTTCCGTGCCTTGCGAGTTAATTTGAAACACTTTTTCGATATTCGATTGGTCTTCTGCCGCATCAACTTGAGTCCATGCTGCACAATGAATTACAACGTCTGGTCTATGATATAATATAGTAGACTCTACCTCAACCTCATCAGTAATATCTAGTTTTATATATTTACACGTAGCAGCATAGCTGTTAGGGTCAAAAAACTTAACGTCTTCATGATTAAGCACGTCAGATGCAATACATTCATAATTTCTAGAACACAATTCATTAATAACGTCATACCCAAGCTGTCCACCAACGCCCGTAACAAAAACTCTCATAATCAATCACCTGTTTTCATACATTTTTTTATAGTAATCGAGGTATTCTCCATTGATAATTTCTTCCCACCATTCTTTGTTTTCAAGATACCACTTAATTGTCAACTCCAAACCATCTGAAAATTTAACTTCTGGCAGCCAACCAAGCTCATCGTGTATTTTAGTAGGATCGATAGCATAACGCATGTCATGCCCTTTTCTATCAGCAACATACGTAATAAGATCTTCCGATTTTCCAAGTTTTTTGCATATTAGTTTAACTATGTCAATATTTGCCATTTCATTATGACCACCAACGTTATAAACTTCGCCAATTTTGCCATTATGAATAATTAAATCAATAGCTTTGCAGTGATCTTTTACATATAGCCAATCACGCACGTTTAACCCATTTCCATAAACTGGTAAATTCTTATTATGAAGGGCATTAACGATCATCAATGGAATCAATTTTTCAGGGAAATGATATGGACCATAATTATTAGAACATCTACTTATAGTTACGGGTAAACCGTACGTTCTATAATACGACATAACTAATAGGTCAGCCGCAGCTTTTGAGCTTGAATAAGGAGAACTTGTATGAATTGGAGTTTCCTCAGTAAAAAATAAATCGGGTCTATCAAGTGGTAAATCCCCATACACTTCATCAGTTGATACTTGATGATAACGGACGTTACCGAATTTTCTACAAGCATCCATTAAAACTTGCGTTCCCAAAATATTAGTTTTTAAGAAAATTTCAGGGTTTTCAATAGATCTGTCAACGTGGCTTTCAGCAGCAAAATTTACTACGACGTCAGGCTGTTCAGTTTCAAAAATATCGTAAATAGCCCGTCTATCACAAATATCCGTTTTATAAAATACAAAACAAGGATTGTCTAATGCGTCTTTTATTGTTTTTAAATTTCCAGCATAAGTTAAAACATCAATGCAAACTACTTTATAAGTAGGATACTTATCTAATATATAATAGATGAAATTTGAACCAATAAAACCTGCTCCACCAGTAATAATTATAGTCATAATAACTCCTAAAACTTAAAATTTATTTCCTTTAATGTTAAGTGTTTTTTATCTTTTTCACTTAAAGTAATTTCACCTACGTTAGGCCATTTTATAGCAATGTCCGGGTCGTTATAAATAATTGCCCCCTCATCTTCCGGATGATAAAACTCATCACATTTGTAAGAAAACTCCGCATATTCACTAGTAACGACAAAACCATGCGCAAAACCTCTTGGAATCATCAACTGCCTCTTGTTTTCTTCAGAAAGAAAGACACCTACCCACTTACCATACGTTGGGCTATTATTTCTCAAATCAACTGCAACGTCAAAAACTTCACCCTTAAGTACTCTTACTAATTTTGCTTGAGGATAAGTTTTTTGAAAATGTAAACCTCTAAGAACGCCTTTCTTTGAACTTGATTGATTATCTTGAACAAACTTATAATTCAAGCCTGCAACAGAGAAATCTTTTTCATTATACGTTTCCAAAAAATAACCACGATTATCACCAAAAACGGTTGGTTCAATTATGTAAACGTCTTTTATCTCGGTTTGTATAAAATTAAATTTTCCCATATCAACCTCAGTATTTTAATTTATTTTCCGCAACGTTTTTAAGGTGTTGACCATACATTGACTTTCCATATCTTTCAGCTGCAGATAAAAGTTGTTCCTTAGTAATCCAACCGCTGTTATATGCAATTTCTTCAAGTGCAGATATTTGAATGCCTTGCCTATTTTGAATCATTTGAACGAAATTAGATGCTCCTATTAAACTATCTACAGTACCCGTATCAATCCAAGCAAAACCACGACCTAATAATTGAACGTCAAGCAGACCCTCATCTAAATACATTTGATTAAGAGTAGTTATTTCTAACTCTCCACGATCAGAAGGTTTTACTACTTTCGCTTTTTCACTAACTTTTGGCGGATAAAAATATAAACCAGTAACAGCATAATTGCTTTTGGGGTTATTTGGTTTTTCTTCTATACTAACTGCTCGCCATTCATCATTAAATTCGACAACGCCAAATCTTTCTGGGTCTTTTACGTAATAACCATATACCGTTGCTCTTTTGTTAATTTCGGCATTATAACGAGCATTTTGCAACATATTTTTGAATCCATTTCCATAAAAGATATTATCACCCAGCACCATAGCACAAGAATCATCACCTATAAATTCCTCACCTAATATAAATGCTTGAGCAAGGCCATCTGGAGATGGTTGAACCTTGTACGAAATTTTTAACCCTAATTGCGAACCATCATTGAACAACTTTTCAAAATTTCCAATATCTTGAGGCGTAGAAATTATCAATATTTCTTTAATGCCTGCAAGCATTAACGTTGACATCGGATAATAGATGAGCGGTTTGTCATAGATTGGAAGCAACTGCTTAGAAGTTACTATTGTAAGAGGATATAATCTAGTCCCCGACCCTCCAGCCAATATTATACCTTTCATAATTTCCTCCTTAAAACAACTTTCATTATTTTTTCTCTTATAGAATCATTAATAAAACAATATATTATAAAAACACAAACGTACAAGATAAACGCAATCAAAAAATCCAAATAATGAACAAAGAATATAAATGATAACGTACACAACACTTCTATAATAAAATCTTTAGTTGCACTGTTTTTAATGATTTTAAAAACAACAATTTCCGATGCAATTGAATTGAACATTACTGTACAAACCATTGATAGCATCACCATAAATAAATTATTAAACAAATAAGCAAAAGAAAAGAATAACCCTATTCCTAAAACCGCTGATAATACGTTTATAATAAACATAAGTTTTTCTTTTCTATATGATTTTAAATAAGTATTCGTTAGTAGAGACATTTTTGAAGAATAAACGATAACAGGCAAAATAATTCCTAAATATTGTAAACTTTCCGTATATTTAGGAATCCATAACTTTAAGATTATACATCCTGGGAAATATAAAATTAGAGCCCCTAATAATAACGGCGATATCAAATTTCGTATTTTCTTATATAAAGACGGTAGTTCATTTTGATCCATTCTTTTAAGCGTTGGAAATAAGACGACTGAAATAGCCGTAACAAAGGTCAAAAACAGCCCTGAAACACTAAACGCAAAAGATACTTTACCAAAAACCATCGTTCCCCAACGCATTTGAACTGCCGTCTTAGCCATTCCAACAATGAGTAATACCGACCAATTTGCAATTAATAAAAGAACACCTGAAGAAATGTTTTCTTTCGCTTCCTTTATCGTATCCTTTATAGGTAATGATTTACCTAAATACATTCCCCTATTAAAGAAAACACACAAAATAAAGCAAAGTAAATCACCTAAAACGTCCGCTAAACAAAACCAGAAAAAATTCTCGCATCCAAACAGTAAAAATGCAACGACTAAAAGACCGTAAAACCCTTTATGTGATATAGTCAGTATTGCATACTTATTGATTCTATTTGTAATTTGAAAAGTATATGAACTATAAGTAACAATATTTTTTGTGGTTATACCGATTGCTACAAATATAAAAACCAACTTAAAGGGAAAGTCCAAAATTATACTAAGCAAAAATATAGATACGATAGATATAATTGAATTTAAAACTAATAATACTTTAAATTGCGATCTTAATCTTGCTTTATCTATTTCATCATAATCGTATTGGGAGTATTTAAGAACAATACCATCAAGTAAACCAAAATGCATTATCCCAACGTACCCTACGTATAAAACGTAAGATTGCCAATGAGCATAATCATACTCTCCAATAAACTTTGGAACTATTAAATTTATTACAAAGCCTACTAAAAGCGATACTAACTGAGCCGTAATAGAAATTACTATATTTTTAGTTAGCTTCACCTGTTTTTTCGGTTTCGTTAAAATCGACTGCTCGCTCATCATCAAATCCGTCCTCTAATTTCTTTTTGCATAACAAGTTACGCCATTTAGCAATATTTTCTTTGTCTATTTGAGTTATCAGTACATAAGTTATAACGATAAAAGTTAAATCAAGTACGTGCGTTAAAGTAAAAAGCGAAGTTGTAATAGTTGGCGCTGTAAACACAAACATTAAAGCACTAAAGTAGTAGGAATAAATAACATTATAGATAAAAAGGTGTTTAAATTTTCTATTTTCTAATAAATTTTTGAAATATCCGAAAATAGCGCCTAATAAAACACATAATATTACACAACCAACAACACCTAAGTCGTTCATCCATGATCTATAGGCGGTATATACGTTTGTTGTTGAACCGTCACCAAGCACAACAAATTCTAAGAAGTTCGAAGGAATTACGTAGTTGGGGTTAAATTTTGAAATAAAATAGTGAAAACCCCAAAAAGTTTCTTTTAAAAACAGTTCTGAACTAACAGAAGTTTCCGCGTTTAACCAAACATCGAGCGTAACAATAGGTGAGCCAGCATAAACACATAAAGCCATTAGTGGAGACGCTTTATTTGCTCTTAAGGATCCCAAGAATATGAATAGCACTATAAAAACAACTATTATTAGCAAGGCACATACTGCAATTTTTATTATAGTGTATTTATTTTTCTTTATTGATTTAATCAACATAAATAGACTAATGATTGCCACCGTCAAAAAACCTACTCTGCTTGTTGACAGCGCCAATATAAGAATCATACATACTACTGGTATCAGCAAAGGTAAATTATTTAAAACGTTTTTTAATTTAATTTTCTTTGAAAAAACGTTATTTATAAACAAGCATAAACATAAGATACCCGCACCCCTTCCAAAAAAAGAAATAATGGTAGATATTTTTGACTTACCATACACGTCTCTAAGGAGTGCAAGCCTTGCATGATGCAATAAACTTTCATTAGGTTTACCCGTATAACCATAAGCATACGCAGCTTTTACAACTTCTATATAGTCTAATATTACAGCGAGTATGCAAATAGTGCTTATTACAATCAAAGCAATATAGGAAAATTTCACAGTCGAAGCCTTATTTACTGGCTTTAACTCTTTGATTTTATCTTGATCGGATACACATTGGCTATTTTCATCTTGACTTATCTTATCTTGATTTAATTTATCTTGGTTGTTCTTGCCTTTCTTATTATTGATATAATCAATTAAAAATCTTACTCCCAATTCACCAAGAAGTATGGACAAATTCATTAAAGGAATTATCAAAACAACGTACTTCGACACTTCCATTTGCCACGTATTATTCCCCACAATCGCAAAACAACACGTTATTGAAAAAATTAAATTTATAAGAAAAGAAGGCGAAAGTATATCTTTATTAAATATAAAAGACACTATAGTTAAAACTATTAAAATTGCAAGTAAAACATATAACATATTTACTCCTTAATAAAACCTAGCCAACCAATTTTCAAATAAGTAATAATCTTTTATATTATCATCAATACAATCAACGTTATCGTTAACAAAATCAACTAGATTTAAAATATCATCATCTTCTAAAATAAAAATGTTGTTTGGATTATATAATAATTCTTTTTTATAGTTTTTATTATTAGTTACAACTTTTTTGTTCATATATAGAGCTTCAAGTGAGCGAAGTGACATTCCAACGTTATCTCTAACACAATAATCAAAAACACATTTTGACTTCAATGTATATTCTAAAACTTTTTCGTAAGGAACGTAATCGCTTTTACCCGAAACAAAACGAAAATTTACATTAAGCCCAAGGTCTTCAAAATCGCATTTATATCTTTCTATTTTTTCCCGTCTACCCTTGTCCTTCCCTAAGAAAAACATATCGTATTCACAATCTAATTGTTTAAAACCATTAATCCTATCTCTAAAAAAGAAAGTTGTATTATATTCCATTGAGTATTTTTCACAATCATCTTTAGAATATGACCATTTTTCAATACCTTCAGGAATTTTATTAGGATCTATAGTTAAATACGCGGGATTCCAATACCAAAAAATGATTCTTACGTTAGGATTGTATTTTTTTACCCACCTCACAAATTCCAAGGAAACGGAATCAAAAATTATAATCAAATCGCATTGGAGATTTTTTAGTTTTGGATTATTGATAAACGGCTGAAATAATCGTTTTTTATATCCAATTTTTCTTAAAGCCCTTATTAAAAACGAATTATTCTTGTATGGCGATATTTTTATTACGTTTTCAGGAAGTTTGCCAAACAAATCACAATTTGGTCTTATTATTACTGTTTTCATTTACTTTCCATTTAAATTATTATCAATTAAAATCTACAATTATCCTAATATAGCGTCGTTCCAAAGCGCCATAACGTTATCAAGCTTAAATTTTTCAGCAGTTTGTTTTGAGTTTTTTGAAAACGTTGCTTGCTTGTCCTTATCGTTAAAAAGTTTTATTAATTTATCCGTAAACTCTTTTTCGTTTTTAACTTCT
>JAZRSR010000033.1:0-14191 GCA_045651665.1 Christensenellaceae bacterium | reverse complement strand
AACAAGGTCTATCGGTAATCTTGCCTTGCAAGATTAGTTATATTTTGCCTAAGGGCAAAGATATATTTTTGCTAAAGCAAAAGATAGATTATCCTAACGGATAGATATATTTTCGCTAACGCGAAAGTTATGGATAAATTTATTATATAAAAAATAAATTCCACAACTTTTTGCCAAAGGCAAAAAATATAACTTGGCGTAGCCAAATATATCTTGACGATAGTCAAATATATCTTTTTACGCAGTAAAAAATATAACTGCGATAGCAATTTGTCCACAACTTTTTGACACAGTCAAAAAATATAACTTGCCAACGGCAAATATATCTTGTCAAAGACAAATATATCTTTTCGCAAAGCGAAAAATATAACTTTTACGTAGTAAATCAAAAAAAGTAGCGAATTTATCGCTACTTTTTTATTATCAAAATATTGTTCTTGTCTATTATGCACATACCTAAATTAAGGGCGGTGCACGCTCCGCATAAAACGTCTATTATTCTCTGCTTAACCGTCTTATCGGCTTGGTTTAAGTTTATTACCGCAGGGTTAGCGCGGATATAATTTATTATAGATAAACAATCTTCAGTACCGCTTGGAAAAAACTCCTTTACGTCTTGCAAATTAATACCTTCTACCAAAGATTTTAGAGCCGACTCTTATCATGTTAGAGCCTGCTTTTATCGCAATCTTATAGTCGTTACTCATGCCGAGTGATAAGTGCTTAAAGCCGTATTCTTCTTTATAACTATCGTAAACTTTTCTTAAGGTTTTAGATAAATCTAAAAGCATATCTTCATCATCGCTTTCAGGGAGCATTGCCATAAGGCCTAAAACGTTTACGCCGTCAAGGTTTTTGGCGTAAGATAAAGCGCTTTGAAGTTCAGAATAGTCAAAGCCGTGCTTTTGTTCTTCAACGCCCAAGTTGACTTCGAGCAAAACGTTTGTAACTAAACCTTTGTTAACGCTTTGGCGAGCAATTTCATCTAAAAGCGACAAACTGTCAACACTCTGAATTAAACAACATTTACCTATAAGGTACTTTACTTTGTTTTTTTGCAAAGTGCCTATAAAGTGATAATTTACGGGTTGGGTAACGAGTGGATACTTGTCCTTAAACTCTTGGGCCCTATTTTCAGATATATCTTTAAGCCCAAACGCTATCGCTTGATTGATAATTTCAACGGGAACGAATTTCGTTGCGCCAACTAAAGTTACTCGTTCGCCAAAACAGTTGCCGTTTTCAATTTCAGAAAAAATTTGTTTAAGTTTATTTTCCATAATAATTTTTAGCGGAGTTTCAAAACTTGAAACCCCGCTCCTTTTTTGAAATTACTGCGAATCAACTCTGATATCCGAAACCGAAGCGAAAACGTTAATTAAAACTCAGTCAAAGCTACCCTATGGCACACGGCTATACCGTTTAGTGCTGCTATATTCCTATCCTGACACGGTTCACGGGTTGCCGTTGCATAAGACCTTAACGTCAACGTTCGCCTTATCGTCCAGCCTTCCATAACGGAGACCTCGGAAGACGTTCAACCTTGCTATAGCGGATTGCAAGTTACAGGGCACCGCTAACTCCCCGTCTATCGCAGTAGTATTATTTTATAATAAAACTTTCAAATAATCAAGCGTTTAGAGTTAAAAATTGCGTCGTTTTACTTTACTTAAAGGCAAAAATTTGTTAAAATACATAAAGGTATGTATATTTACTAAATATTAGGCGAGGTATTTTTATGTACAAGAAGGTAGAAACCAACCTTAACTTTTTAGAAAGAGAAAAAGAAATTGTAAAATACTGGGAAGAAAACGAAGTATTCAAAAAGAGTATCGAAACGCGTGAAGGGGCAGACGAGTTCTGTTTCTACGACGGTCCGCCAACGGCTAACGGTAAACCGCACATCGGTCACGTTTTAACCCGTGTTATGAAGGATATTATTCCTAGATATCAAACGATGAAAGGTAAACACGTTTTAAGAAAAGCGGGTTGGGATACGCACGGGCTTCCCGTTGAACTTGAAGTTGAAAAGAAACTTAATTTGGACGGTAAGCAAGATATTGAAAAATACGGTATCGAACCGTTCATTAAAGAGTGCAAAAACTCAGTATTCAAGTACACTAACGAGTGGAAGGTAATGAGTGATCGTTTGGGTTACTGGTGCGATATGGATAACCCTTACGTTACTTATCACGACGATTATATTGAATCGGAGTGGTGGGCGCTTAAAAAGATTTGGGAAAAGGGTCTTTTATACAAAGGCTATAAAATCGTTCCCTATTGTCCGCGTTGCGGAACTGCGCTTTCTTCTCACGAAGTTGCTCAAGGGTATAAAGACGTTACTGAAAAATCAGTTTACGCAAAATTCAAGGTAAAGGGAACTCTAAACGAATATTTCCTCGCGTGGACCACTACGCCTTGGACTCTTCCTTCTAACGTTGCGCTTTGTTTTAACGCTAACGAAGATTACGTTAAGATAAAAGTGGGCGAAGAATATTATATTCTCGCTGAAAAACTTGCGTCTAAACTATTTGAAGAATACGAAGTTATTTCAACAAACAAGGGTAGTTATTACGAATTTGCACAATACGAACCGCTTTATAACTTTGCTACCTTGGAAAAAGGTAAGAAAGCATACGTTTGCGTAACCGACGATTACGTTACTATGGAAGACGGTACTGGTATCGTTCACAACGCTCCAGCGTTCGGTGAAGACGACTCAAGGGTTTGCCAAAAGTACGATATTTCTTTCGTTAATTTAGTAGACTCTCGCGGTAAAATGACTGAAGAATGTGGATTTATCGCAGGTATTTTCGTTAAAGATGCAGATAAACTTATTATCGAAGATTTACAAAACCGTGGTCTTTTATTTAAGGCTGCTGACTTTACGCACAGTTATCCTTTCTGTTGGCGTTGTAACACTCCGCTTATCTACTACGCTAGATCAAGTTGGTTTATTAAAACTACCGCGGTTAAAGATAAAATTATCGCTTCTAACAACTCGGTTAATTGGATGCCTGAAACTATCAAGACGGGTAGAATGGGCAACTTCCTTGAAAATATTATCGACTGGGGCTTATCTCGTGAAAGATATTGGGGAACACCGCTTCCCGTTTGGACTTGTTCAGAGTGTGGTAAAGTTCACGTAATCGGTTCTAAACAAGAACTCAAAGAACTTTGCGGTATAGACGGGGATATTGAACTCCACCGCCCGTATATCGACGAGCCTACTTTCAAGTGTTCTTGCGGTGGTACTATGAGTAGAGTTAAAGACGTTATCGACTGTTGGTTTGACTCTGGCTCAATGCCGTTTGCTCAACTTCACTATCCGTTTGAAAACAAAGATCTCTTTGAAAAACAATTCCCCGCAGACTTTATTAGCGAAGCGGTTGACCAAACTCGTGGTTGGTTCTATACCTTGCTAGTTATTTCAACCCTTCTCTTTGATAAAGCGCCGTTCAAAAACTGTATCGTTCTCGGCCACGTTAACGATAAAAACGGCATTAAGATGAGTAAACACATCGGCAACGTAGTTGATCCGTGGACTGTGCTTGATAAACAGGGGGCGGACGCTGTTAGATGGTATTTCTACACGGGTTCTGCTCCGTGGCTTCCGTCAAGGTTCTATCCCGAAGCGGTATCCGAAGCGCAAAGAAAATTTATGGGTACTTTATGGAACGCTTATGCTTTCTTCGTTTTATATGCGGAAATCGATGGGTTTGATCCTAGCAAGTACGATATTGAAAAAGTTAAACTTTCCGTTATGGACAAGTGGATACTTTCAAAACTTAACACTTTAATTAAAAACGTTGACGAAGGTTTAGATAAATACCAAATCTTCGAAACTTCAAGAATGCTTCAAGATTATGCCGACGATCTTTCTAACTGGTATATTCGCCGTGGTAGAGAAAGATATTGGGGTAAGGAAATGACTGAAGATAAGATTGCTGCGTATACGACTTTATACACCGTACTCGTAACGCTTGCAAAACTTTCAGCTCCCTACGTTCCGTTTATGGCTGAAAGTATGTATCTTAACTTAGTTCCATCTTTCTATAAAGACGAACCTATTTCAGTTCATCTTTGTTCTTTCCCCAAATACAACGAAAATATGGTAGATGAAAAACTTGAAGAAGGTATGGCGGTAGTTCTCGACGTGGTTGTTTTAGGTAGAGCAACGAGAAATACGTCTAACATCAAAAACCGTCAACCGCTTTCTAAGATTTTTGTGGCGACTGAAAAGGCAAAAGCGTTAACCGAAGATTTGATTACTATTGCTAAAGAAGAACTTAACGTTAAAGAACTTGAAGTTTTAACCGACGCTAAAGGCTTTATATCTTACAAGTTAAAACCGCAACTCAAAACGTTAGGTCCTAAATACGGCGCAAAACTCGGTCTTATTAGAAACTTCCTTGAAACTTGCGATGCTAACGCGGTAGTTGACGACGTTAAGTCAACGGGTAGTTTCAAAGTTGAACTCGGTGGTTCTGAAGTGGAATTTACTATCGACGATCTTCTTATTTCTTCCGAAAGTAAAGAAGGTTACGTTTCCGCTAGTGAAAACGGCGTAACGGTAGTACTTGACACTACTATCACTCAAGAACTCTTATTCGAAGGTATCGAAAGAGAAATCGTTTCTAAAATTCAAACGATGAGAAAAGAAGCGGGCTTTGAAGTAACCGATAGAATTTACCTTTACTATCAAGCGGAAGGCGATGCGCTTACCGTTCTTACTGAAAAGGGTAAAGATATTGGCGATAGCGTTCTTGCCGTAAACGTAACTGCAACTGCTACGCCGGTTGGTTACGTTAAAGAGTGGGATATCGTTGGCGCTAAAGTTGTTTTAGGAGTTGAAAAAGCATAAATGGTTGTTGCTGACAAATGGTCGGATTACGAAATTATCGCAACGGGTGACGGGTATAAGTTGGAGCGTTGGAAAGACGTTACGCTTCTTCGCCCCGACCCGCAAGTAATTTGGAAGACTGACGTTGATATGTTTAACTATAAAGGGTTAAACGCAAAATATATCCGTAGCGAAACAGGTGGCGGTAGATGGGATAGATTAAAGTCTATGCCGGAAGAGTGGGTAATTAGTTACGGCGAGCTTAAGTTCAAGATAAAGCCTATGGGCTTTAAGCACACGGGCTTATTCCCAGAACAAGCGTGTAATTGGGAAAAAATGATGGCGCTTATTAAAAACGCCAATCGCCCCATAAACGTTCTTAATCTTTTTGCCTACACGGGTGGAGCAACTGTTGCTTGCTTAAAAGCAGGGGCTAGCGTTTGCCACGTTGACGCTGCTAAAGGTATGGTTGAAAGAGCAGGGGAAAACTGCCGTCTTTCAGGTGTGGGCGAAGGTAAAGTAAGGTTTATTATAGACGACTGCTTAAAGTTCGTTCAGCGTGAAATTCGCCGTGGTAAAAAATACGACGCTATTATTATGGACCCACCGAGTTTTGGTAGGGGGCCTGGCGGAGAAACTTGGAAGATTGAAAACGAACTTTATAATCTCGTTAAGATATGCACGCAAGTTTTAAGTGATAATCCGTTGTTCTTTTTAATAAACAGTTACACCACGGGGCTTCAACCTCAAGTTCTTAAAAATATTCTCACGTTACTTATGCCCAAGGGTGAATATAATATCGATGCCTACGAAGTTGGGCTTC
Source organism: Christensenellaceae bacterium (assembly GCA_045651665.1). GTDB lineage: Bacteria > Bacillota > Clostridia > Christensenellales > Borkfalkiaceae > HGM11412. Next base: position 8,525 of record JAZRSR010000033.1, on the reverse strand, counting down.
CAACTCGCGAGGGAATTAGTCTTCCTTGCGGGTGTTCAGGTTTATGGTCTAAAGTTCTATCGTAACACCAAAAATTTACAATAGAACTAAAAAAGGAGTTTTATGGAAAATCCTATTGTAATTTACGAAGATAATCACGTTATAGTGGCGTTAAAACCGCAAAATATGCCTTCGTGCGACGATGAGAGTAAAGATTTATCTTTACTTTCCGCTCTTAAGCAAATGATTAAGGAAAGAGATAATAAACCGGGAAACGTTTATTTAGGGCTCGTTCATAGGCTTGATAGGCCGACTGGTGGCGTTATGGTATTTGCCAAAACTTCAAAGGCGGCGGGTAGGCTTTCAGAACAAATGAAATCGGGTGATTTTGAAAAGATTTATCACACGGTACTCGTTGGCACGCTTGATAAAAAATCTCAAACGGTTACGAATTATCTTAAAAAGAACGCAATCAATAATATGGTTTACGTTTGCGCTCAAACGGTTGAAGGCGCTAAAAAAGCCGAACTTCATTACGACGTAGTTGAAGAAAAGAACGGCTTGTCGCTCGTAAAGGTAAAACTCCACACGGGTAGGAGCCATCAAATACGCGTTCAAATGTCAACGCTTGGATATCCCGTTTACGGAGATATGCGTTACGGTGGCGAAAATGCAGTTAAGGGAAACCTTGCCTTGTTTGCAACTTCGCTCTCGTTTACTCACCCCGTAACTAAAGAAAGGCTTAGTTTTAAGGTAGAACCGCCTAAGGAACTTTCTCCGTGGAAACACTTTGATACGTCGGTAACGGTAGTTCCAACGTTATAATTTCCACTTAAATTGAGCAAAAACTAATTATTATTATTGACAAATTATAATAATAAGGGTAAAATATATTAAGTATTATGTAAAATAGTGCGAGTTTACGCACTTTTAAGTTCAGGAGTTAAAATGACTAAAAGACGCATTACCAATTTATTAGTAATTCTCGTGTGCGCAATTTTCGTATTGCCTATTGCTTTAAGCGCATTTGCAGTTAAAGCGGATACAAGCAAAAATTATGCGTACGTCGGAGTTAATTTCGATCTTGAAGTTAGCAAGCAAGATATTAAGGACGCTGGTTCGGACGTTAAGATTGAATTAAAGAAATCAACTGATGCCGACCCCGTTATCTTATATGAAAACGGCGTTATTAAAACAGGCGTTACAAGCGCTATTTTGAATTCTTATTCAACGGGTAAAATCACTTTAAGAATTGCTCGCGCCGGCGACTACGCTCTTTCGGTAACGACAACTAAAAAGGATCCTAACGTTTCCGAATCTTTTGATTTAAGGGTGCTTGACGACGTTAATAGTGAAGAATTTAAGCAAAACTTTACAGATCCTTATTACAAGCAAGACGCTATACTTGCTTATAGAGAAATCGTAAAGAATTCCGTTTACGCTGAAAAAATTAATCCTGAAGATGAAGACGTGTTATTATCAATCGGCGATAGTTACACTATCCCTTCGCTTGAAGCGGTTATAGATACGGGGGCTTTTGCTTACAGCCAATATAAGAGAAATTTATATTACGCAATCCCGGGTGGTTCAAGCTATTCAACCACTAACGCAAGTGGTAATACCGACCTTAAGATTAACATCACTAAAGTTGGCGGTTACAGATTCTACGTTTTATTTAGTTTAGACGCAATCGACGGTAAGTCGTTTATTATCACAACTAAAAACACTCAAGAATACGCCGACGGTTTCTATAAGATTAAAGACGATAACGGCAATTACCTTTTCACTTCAGGTTCTGGCGATACCATCAAGTTCTATAAAGATGAAGACCTTACCGATGAATACAAGGGCGAAGTTACAAAGGCAGAACTCGTAGTTCCAGTATTTGAATTTACTATTGAAAACGCAGGCCCGAAGATTGAAATGCCTTCTTATCAAGAAAAGGGTTATATCAATCTTAAATACAACGTTAAGGGTATTGAAGTAACCGGTAACGACGTTGACACTACTTATACCTTATTATATAGAGAAAACCAAACTGCAGAGTGGGAAACCGCTACTGAAGAATACGACGACGTTAAGCATACTTTCACTCCTACTAAACAAGGTTACTATAAAGTTAGGGTTGAAGTTATCGACGTTGACGGTAAAACTGCAAAGGCTGAAACCGCAAGTATCGTAGTTACTGAAAAACTCGTTAAAGTTCAATACAAAACAAGTTTTAAGAACTGGCTTAGCGTTAACTTAGTTCCGTTTATCTTCCTTTGCTTATCAGGGGCTTGCTTAATTGCAATCATCGTTTTATTACTCATCACTCCTAAGAGAGCGGAAGCAATTCGCAACTTCTTCAAAAAGATTTTCACAAAGAAAGAAAAGGTAATTGAAGACGACGTTGACGACGAAGAATAATCAATAAAAAAAGCACGGATACCCGTGCTTTTTTAACAATTAATATGAAAGTTTTTAAGGTAGAAGAAAACTCAATAAAATTAAGTAAATTTTTAAGCGAAAAGTACGGGGCAACTTTGCCGTATTCCACCTTACAAAAATTGTTTAGAGCAAAGGACGTAAAGGTAGATGGCAAGCGTGTGAGCGGGGATTTAACGATAGTTAAAGGTCAAGAGATTATCGTTTATTTTGACGGGGTTAAAAAGGATATAACCCCCGTATTTCAAGAGAGTGGGGTTGCAATTTTTTATAAGCCGAGAACTATCACTAGTGAAGACTTTGAAAAGCAAGTAAACCAAACTTATAATGAATATAAACTCTGCCATAGGCTTGATAGAAACACGGCTGGACTGTTGGTTTTTGCAAAGGCTGAAAGTTATGATGAAATGCTTAAGGCTTTCAAAGGTAGAACGATTGAAAAGTTTTATCTTTGCGAAGTTTACGGCAGGCTTGGCAAGGTGAGTGACACCTTAACTTCATACTTGGTTAAAAACTCTGAAGATTCGCTTGTAAAAGTTTACGATAATAAGGTAGAAGATAGCGTAAAAATTATAACCAAGTACGTAGTACTTGAAGAAAGAGAAAATTCAACTTTAGTAAAAGTTGAACTCGTAACGGGCAAAACTCATCAAATAAGGGCGCATTTTGCTCATATAGGGCATTTTGTTATAGGTGACGGAAAGTATGGCAACAACGCCGTAAACAAAGAGTTTAAGGCTAAACGTCAGCGTTTAACGGCTTATTCTCTAAAGTTTAACTTTACTAAAGATAGCGTGCTATATAGCCTTGATGGTAAAACCGTAACTCTTGATAAACACGATTTTTGAAAACACTCGCAACAAAGCGTTGCGAGTGTTTTTTATTTGATAAATTCTTCGTGTTTATTTGGTGTTACGAGTAAAGATTGTTGGTCGGTGTAATATACCGCGCCAAGATTTTTACCGCCTTGTTTTTTAACGAATTTTCGTAAAGTGTAGTCAACTTCCACTTTAACGCCGTTAGACGCTTCTGAATAGAAGGCGCAAATCTCGGCAACTATTTTTTTAACGTTGTCGTCAATTTTTTCACTTGCTTTTAAGATGACGTGGCAGGAGTGGTAGTTTTTTACGTGAAACCAAATATCGTTTCTATCTGAAAGGGATAAAAGTTTATCGTTTTGAACGTTGTTTTTGCCTACTAAAACTTGAACGCCTTGAATTTGATATTTTATAAATCCAAGCGGTAAATTCTTTTTATTTTTGTTTTGTTTCGATTGGGTTTTAATAAGCCCCAAATAGATAAGTTCTTGCTTAATCTCTTCAAAATCTTGTTTAGTGGTGGCGTTCTCTATTGAAAATTTAATAGATTTTATATAGTCAAGTTCGCTATTAATTTCTTGAAGTTGAATTTCGGATTGCTTGATAGTATTTTGCTTTTTCTTATAAATCTTGAAATATTTTTGCGCGTTTTGTTGGGGAGATAGGGTTGCATCAAGCAAAACTTCTACGTTTTCCGCGCCGTTTTCGGTGTAATTAGTTAAAGTTGCCTTATCTTGCCCCTTTTTAATAAGATACATTTGAGAAGTTATAAGTTCGCCGTAAAGTTTATAATTTTCTAAATTTTTTGCTGAAACTATAGCGTCTGAAAGGACGGCGATTCTCTTGTTGAACTTCTTTTCTTGTTGGTTTGTATAAGTTAAAAGGTAGTTTTTTTGCGCCTTCAAATTGCTGTCGTCTTCGGCTTTATCGTAAACGCTTTCCATAGCCGAAATTATAGAGTTAAAGTTATTCCTTTCGCCAAAAATAGAAAGGTAATCGGTAAAGAAAAAGTCCTTTGATTTACCGTCGCTAATCGTTACGGGAGATAGTGGAGAATTAACAAAAGATAAGGCGATTTCGTACGCTTTTTCTCCGCCGTAAACGGGTAAATTTTGTTGAATTCTATACGCTATTTCAGTTGCGGTTTTGGGCGAAAAATCGTAAAAATTATTGAGGATAATTTTAGATAAACCATCTCCGTTTGAAGATAAAAATACGGCTTTAGCATCACTATCTAAAATTGAAATTTTGCCGTTATTATCGGGAAATTTATATGTTGCGCCAACCAGAGTTACACGCTTTGAGTCAAGGTCTTGCGGGCTTGATTTTAGCGAGCCTAAAATTACGCCTGACGATACTAAAAACAAGTTGCTATACTTGCCCATAATCTCGGCGTATAAAGTGTAGGTAACCGCATCTTTGAAATCGTTATAGTTTATAAAATTTATAGCAATAATTCTATCGTCCGACGCTATCTCAACCTTTTCAATCTCTGCGCCCGTTAAGTGTTTTCTAAGTAGCATGCAAAAATTAGGGCATACTTCGGGATTAGGTTTTTCCTTATCCGTAAGCGAAACCCTGCAAAAATTAGCCGAGCAGTTTAACACTAACCTTGAAACCTTTTGCTTGTAGATAGCAATATTAATTTCGGAAGCGTTAGGCTCGGTTATTTTATTGACTTTTGCCCCCTTAATTTCTTGATTTAGCGAGTGGGCTATTTTTTTAAGCGTTATTAAATCTTGTGGCATAAAAAATTCCTTAAACGCCTATATTATACAACTTTAGCGGTTAATTGTAAATTAAAAATTGAAAATCAACCCTTAAAAAACTTTACAATAATTATTATCTTTGATAAAATGAATAAAGTAATTAAAAACTTTTAGGAGAAATATAATGAAATATACTGTTAAACCTGCTGAAAAAAGCACGGTAAAAATCAACATCACTCTCAACGCTCAAGAATGGGAAACCGCTCAAAAGAAAGCGTATGACAAAACTAAGGGTAAATATAGTGTTCCCGGTTTTAGAAAAGGTAAAGTTCCTAAGAACGTTATCGAACAAATGTACGGTAAAGGCGTATTCTTTGAAGAAGCAATCAACGTTTCTTTCTCAGAATACTATTTTGAAATTTTAGATAAAGAAACTTCTATCGAACCTATTGATAGACCTGACATTGATATTGAAAAGATTGACGAAAAGGGTATTACTATGGTAGCAATCGTTCCCGTTAAGCCTGAAGTTACTCTTGGCGAATACAAAGGTATAACTATTGATAAAGTTGAGTATAATGTTACTAAAAAGGACGTTGACGCTGAAATCGACCGTTTAGTTAAGAGAAACGCAAGAGAAGTTGCCGTTGAAGGTAGACCTTGCCAAAACGGTGATATTACCGTTATCGACTATAAAGGAACTATTGACGGTGTAGCGTTTAACGGCGGTACTGCTGAAGGTCAAACGTTAGAACTTGGTTCTGGCGCGTTTATTCCTGGATTTGAAGACGGTGTTGTTGGTATGAACATCGGCGATGAAAAGGATATTAACGTTAAGTTCCCTGACAACTACGGCGCAGAAGAATTAAAGGGTAAAGACGCTGTGTTTACCGTTAAACTTCACGAAATCAAGGTAAAAGAATTCCCTGAAGTTAACGACGAGTTTATTAAGGAAGCAACAGGCGAAGAATCTCTTGACGCGTTCAAAAAGTCAACTAAGGCTAAACTTAAAGAAGCAAACGACAAGAGAGCAAAAGCTGAAACTGAAGATAAAATCATTGAAAAGATTGCGTCAACTTCTACCGTTGAAATTCCCGACGCTATGGTGGAAAGACAAATTGATGCTATCGTTCAAGATATGGAATATAGAATGATGTATCAAGGTTTAAGACTTGAAGATTTCTTAAAATACAGCAACCAAACTATGGAAGATTACAGAAAGTCTTTCAAAGACAATGCTGAAAAACAAGTTAAACTTCAACTTGTTGTTGAAAAGATTATCAAGACTGAAAACATCACCGTAGATCAAGCGGAAATTGATGAAAAGATTAAAGAACAAGCAAAGAATATGGGTAAGGACTTTGAAGAATACAAAAAGTCAATGAACGAACGCCAAATCGGTTACTTTGAAAATAACGCTCTCATTGAAAAAATGTTTGCCTTCCTTACTGCAAATAATAAAATCGACTAATTATAAACTTTGTTTATTAAGGAGTTAGTATGGCTTTAATACCTATGGTTGTGGAACAAACCAACAAAGGCGAACGTTCCTACGATATTTATTCAAGATTACTTGAAGACAGAATCATTATGCTTTCAGGGGAAATTGACGATGCTACCGCTAACACGGTAGTTGCCGAGCTTATCTATCTTGAAGCAAAAGACCCTGATAAAGATATTTGTTTATATATCAATAGCCCTGGCGGTTCAGTAACCGCAGGTCTTGCAATCTACGATACTATGAATTATATTAAGTGTGACGTTTCTACTATTTGTATCGGTATGGCTGCATCAATGGGCGCTTTCCTTCTTTCGAGCGGAAGTAAGGGTAAAAGGTTTGCTCTCCCTAATAGCGAAATTATGATTCATCAACGTTTAGGTGGAGCGCAAGGTCAAGCAAGCGATATTAAAATTCAAGCCGACCACATCTTAAAGATAAAAGATAAACTCAATAAAATTTTATCTGAAAACACAGGTAAGCCTATCAAACAAGTTGAAAAGGATACCGACCGTGATAATTACTTATCCGCTGAAGAAGCGCTTGAGTATGGGTTGATAGATAAAATTTACTATAATAGATAATTTTAATCCGTTATAAGCGTCGCAATACTGCGTTACTGCTTAGCGTTTTGACTTCGTTGACCAACAAGGTCTAACTCATCCAAAACGCTTCGCGAGCCTTGTCTTGCTTGCTTCTAACGTCTTAAAATAAGAGCATTTAATAGGCTTTGAGAAATTCAATATAAAATTTATCCACAACTTTTTTGCATAGCAAAAAAATTTCACTTGCAAACATAGTTTGCAAAGTTCACTCGCCGAAAGGCGAATATCACTTTTTGACGCAGTCAAAAAATATCACTATTAAAGGGGGGTTGACTATGGCAAACGAAAACTTAAACGACGGGCTTTATTGTGCTTTTTGCGGTAAGCCAAAGGAACTTGCTAACAAGTTAGTGGCAGGCCCTAACGGTTTATATATTTGCGACGAGTGCTTAGAAATTTGCAATTCTATATTAGAAGAAGAGTCAATTTCTCCCGAAAACGAAGCAGTTCCCTTAAAAACTCCCAAAGAGATAAAAGAAGAACTCGATAATTTCATTATCGGTCAAGATAAAGCAAAAAAAGTTTTATCCGTTGCGGTATATAATCACTATAAGAGAATTAACTCTCAACTTGCTGGCAAGTGTGATGATGATACAGAGATTGAAAAGAGCAATATTTTACTTTTAGGTCCTACGGGTTCGGGTAAAACCTTGCTTGCAAGAACGCTTGCTAAAATTTTGAACGTTCCCTTTGCAGTAGCCGACGCTACTACCTTAACCGAAGCAGGTTACGTAGGGGAAGACGTTGAAAATATTTTATTAAAACTTATCAAACACGCCGATTACGATATTGAAAGGGCGGAACGCGGAATAGTTTATATTGACGAGATTGACAAGATTGCAAGAAAGTCTGAAAATATGTCCATCACGCGTGACGTTTCTGGTGAAGGCGTTCAGCAAGCGCTCCTTAAAATTATTGAATCAACCGTTGCAGCCGTTCCACCGCAAGGCGGAAGAAAGCACCCGCAACAAGAACTCATCCATATTGACACTACGAATATTTTATTCATTTGCGGTGGTGCGTTCGTTGGGCTTGATAAGATTATTAAAAAGCGTAAAGATACGTCAAGCTTAGGTTTTGGCGGAGAAGTTAAGGGCGATAAAGTTGATACGACTGCGGTTTTAAGTGACGTTCAGCCTGGGGATTTAACAAAATACGGTTTAATACCCGAATTTGTTGGTAGAGTGCCCATAACCGTATGTTTAGATCCGCTTAACGAAACGGCTCTCGTAAAGATTATGACCGAGCCTAAAAACGCACTCGTTAAGCAGTATAAAAAACTTATCGGTATGGACGATTGCGAACTTGAAGTAACTGACGGTGCAGTTTACGAGATTGCTAAAAAAGCAATATCATTAAAGACTGGCGCAAGGGGCTTACGCACTATATTTGAAAATATAATGCTTGACTGCATGTATGATATTCCCACCGAAAACGCTAAAAAAGTAATAATCGATGAAGAAGTTGTAAAGGGCAACAAAAAACCCGA
>JAZRSR010000032.1:0-46345 GCA_045651665.1 Christensenellaceae bacterium | reverse complement strand
TTGCGTGATAATGTACAGATATGGAGGAATAATTTATTATGAATTTAGAAGAAACAAAGAATTTGGTTTCAAAAATGTTTGATTGTTCTTGGGTTAAGTGGCTGCACGAAGGGACAAAACCAGCTAACAATAATTTTGAGAGAACGTTAAACGCTGTAGTAGGAACAATATTGCCTATTCATTGTGCAAGGTGTTTAAATTTGAACGGATGCTGTTTTGTTAAAACTAAAGCACCCACAATACCTTTACATGAAAAATGCCATTGCAAATTAATAGATATATCGTTAATTACACCGAAAATTACTTGCCCTATTGAAAAATTTACAAAATATATTTTCGACGGAAGTAAAAGCAAGGGTAAAAAAGAGTTGTTTGAATCTTGGGGATATAGTATAATAGATTCTGAAAATTTAGTTCGGGAATTTACTAGACAAGCAAAACTGAAATATCAATGTGGAGAATATAGTTTAGGTAATTTAGACGCATATGGGCAAAGAATAAGTATAATAATAACTCTGCCTAAAAAGAACGGAATGGGCGAAGTTTCTTTTGTGTCAGGATGGATGGTTTATCCGAATGGCGAAATAGTATTAACAACACCTTATGGAGGCAAGTAATATGAAAATGTATGATAGAGTTAAATTGATTAAAGAAAGAGCAGAATATTTAAAGGTTGGAGTGAAAATTAACGAAGAAGGCATAATTATGGGTGAAAATAGAAATGGGTATGTTTTAGTTGTTTTTGAAGGTGACATGTATCTAGATGCAGATGGTGTATACAAAACGACGGAAATAGACGTAGGAATAAAAATAGAAGATTTAGAACTGTGTGAGTAGAAACATCGGATATATAATTAACGGCAAAAACAAGGTAAAGATTATGAACTCAAATATTTCAATAAAACTTTTTGGTTTAATAAAAACGGGCGTTATAAAAACTAACGCTCACTTTTGGAAATCGTTTTATAATGAAGATTATATAAATACTTTTCCTTGCGATTTACAAGCCGTAGAGCAAGAACTTAAAGATAAAGGTATAAACGTCATCTGTGTTTTTGATAATACATTTCCTGTTGTAGGCGTAAAACTTAAAAATAGCGAAAAGCCGTTTTTCTTTGCATATAAAGGCGATATAACGCTACTTAATAACGCTGATAAAAACGTTGCGGTTATAGGCGTTTTAACGCCAACAAATGAAACAGCAGAAAGAGAACAAAAAGTTGTAAAAAGTTTAATTGAAAAAGGCTACAATATAGTTAGTGGACTTGCAAAAGGTTGTGATACGGTTGCCCATATTGAAAGTATTAAAAATAATGCAAAGACTATCGCTTTTCTTCCGTCAACGATAGAAAAAATTTATCCAAAAGAAAATATAGGCTTGGTAAACAAAATCGTAGAAAATGGCGGACTTATAATAACCGAATACGTAAATGTGCCTAAAAATAAATACGAAAGCGTTAAAAGATTTATTGAACGTGATAGATTGCAAGCATTGTATTCAAAGACTGTAATATTAATTGCAAGTTTTCGTAAAGGCGAAGGCGATAGTGGTTCTCGCCACGCTTTTGAAAAAGCCAAAGAATACGGCAAAAAAAGGCTTGTTATGTATAGAGAAACTGACGCAAACGATTCAACGTTTGGGTTAAATGTAGACTACGTTATACAAGGTGAAAAAATTATATCGCAAAAAGCAATTGAGGAACTATAATTGGTTTACGTTGTAGATTTAGATGATACGTTGGTTTTGACTAAAAACTTAAATAACGATGCCTACAATTTCGCTTTAGAGAAGAACGGACAAAAACGTTTTAGTTCAAATAAAAGAATAACGAGAGAAGACTTAAACAATATACCTAAAAATCAAATAATAACTGATAAACAAAACTATTTTACTCAAAAGTGGCTAAAATATAGAGTGGTTGTTAACGAAGATATATTAGATTTATTGAAAACCCAAGATAAAGCAAATTGCTATCTTTGGACAAGTGCAGATAAAAATTGAGCTGATTATATATTAAAAGAACTTGATTTATATAAGTACTTTAACAAAGTTATTTACGATGACAAAAAAGATTTGAATAGTTCATTAAAAAGATTAAAAGACATTACCAAAAGTAACGTCTTTTTAATTTTTGAAGATAATGAAAAATTTTTTAAAAAAACAATATTGCGGGAAAGAGTTGAAAGCGATAAATTTAAGGTTAAAAAATATTGTATTAAAGCAAACGATTTTATAACTTAACAACAAACCCAAAGACGTTTTGTTTCCCTTTATGTAAAACGACTTCGGGTAAACGGGAGAACTTCTCCCACAAGCGCACGTTTATACTCTTGTAAAGCCTGCCGATGCTTGCAAGCTTCAACAAAGGGGCAAATCGCTCGCCGCGGACGGCAAACCCCTCGAAACTAAAGTTTGCTTTCCCCTTATTAAGAGGCAAAAGCCCCTTAATTAAATATACACACAAAGCATAATCAAACATATGTTCGTGATTGTAATTCTATTTTATCATAACTTTTATATAAAGTTAATAGTCAGGTGTACAAGAACGTGTACACCTGACTACTTTTTTAAAAGACTTTTGTCGTTTTATGTTGTTTTAACATTTATTTCTTTTTTATTGGCAAACAAATCTCTATATATCGTTCTTTTGCCCATTCTTCGTTAGGACGCCAATGCATCGCCACAACTTCAGGTGCATTCGCAAAAACATAATCCGCTGTTGGCAACCATTCGGTAACCATTTTCTTTCTTAACTCGGTATAATCTGCAATAGGTCGTTTCTTCTTTTCGGTTTCAAAAACAACGTAGGTTTGTTTAGGAATAACAATTATTTCAAAACCCATTTTATCCATAAAATCAACGCCTGTCACTTTAGGATTAAAAAGTTCTTTTCTCGTCCATTCATCCAATTCATACGCAACGTAAAAATCATAACCGTCGTCATCAATGTTTGTGATTACCATATAATCGGTAGAATAGTCGCAAGATGCACCAATTAAAAGCCATTGTTTGGCGCGTGTGGACGTTAAAAACGCTTCTTCTTGTTTTACACGTTCTTCGCCATAGGGAACACCCGTAAATCGTTTTTTGTAGCCAACTAAGATAATTTCAGGTTTTTCTTTAATCTTGTAGTTCATTTCAGTTCCTCCAATCAAATCAAATTTAACTGAGAGACGAGAAAAGGATTTTAAGGAACAACCTTGTTTTACTTGCGACGGCATTATACCGTGAAATTTATAAAATGCGCGGGAAAAACTTTCAGGCGATTCATAGCCGTATTTGAAAGCCACGTCAATAACTTTCATCTTACTGCTTAATAAATCGCTTCCTGCAAGCGTTAGCTTTCTTTTACGGATATATTCGCCAAGAGTAAAACCGCACGTTATCCCGAACACTCTTTGAAAATGAAAAGTTGATGAATACGCGCGCTTAGCCACTTCTTCATATTCAATCTTTTCGGTAATATTTTCTTCGATATAATTAATCGCGTTTTGTAAACTTTCTATCCAATCCATTTCTTAACCTCCGCGATTTTATTATACTTAGAATCAGAATAAAATTCTTGACTTTTTATGCGATTTGAGTTTATGCATAATACTATAACAAAAATCCAATATAATTACAACTCGTTATGAAATTGCGCTTAAATTTCTGTAAATATGTCTGTATATGTTATATTTTTTATGATACAATATAGCAAACAAGCTCTTCTATTGAAAATTTTTGCAGTTATATATGTTTATTTCTAATAAACTATCAAAATTAAACTAAAAAGCATAAAATATATTAAAAAGTATCACCATACTGATATTTTTATTAAAAATGGGCATAACGATATTGACAAACTATCAGTAAAGTGATATAATGCAGTTGAAAAAGGAGATAATATTATGGAAAATAAGATAACTCTTTATCATGGTTCTAAAAATATAATTAATAAACCAACTCTTCGTGGTGGAAAAGAAACGAATGACTATGGTTATGGTTTTTATTGCACAAGGGAAATACAGTTAGCTAATGAGTGGGCTTGCCCTGATAATAATGATGGTTATGCAAATGAATATCTTTTAGATTTAGAAGGTCTTAACGTTTTAGATTTATCAGACAAAAAGTATAACATATTAAATTGGATAGCACTTCTGTTGCAGTATAGAATTCCTAAAGGCTTAAATCCTAATGATGAACAAGCAAGGGATTATATTATAAATAACTTTTCAGTAGATTTAACGGACATAGACGTAATTATTGGATACCGAGCAGACGACTCTTATTTTTCTTTTGCTAGGGACTTTGTTAAAAATACTATTACTGTTTCTCAATTAGCCAAAGCAATGGAATTGGGAAAACTTGGTATACAAGTAGTTTTACATTCGGAAAAGGCGTTTAATAATTTAACGTACGTTAATAGTACTATTGCAGAAAACGAAACTTATTACACAAAACGTGTTGCAAGAGATTTACAGGCAAGAGAGGAATATCAAAATACAACTCGAAATACAAAAGTAGATAAAGATGATTTATTTATTATGGATATTATTAGACAAGAGGTGAAAAATGATGATCCGCGCATACAACGAAATATACTTAGATGATGCGATGCAAACGCTTGCAGAAATGTTTAGTTACGTTCCTAACGCAAGGCAGGCGGACATTCTTTTTCAACATTTCGTTATGAGTGGCGTTGCGTACCAATTTGGTAGGGGAAATCCTCGTTATATCAACATGCCACCTCAAGCACTTTTTTATGAAGTTGCAGGAAATAAAATGCCAATGATACAACCATATTCTTATGCTAGGTCGCCTGAGTATTGGTGTGGTTTCGTTCTTGCATATTATCAATGGTACACAGGTTTGGGATTTGAGCAAATAGGAAGAAGATTGCCACCTTCAAAGATAATTGCAATGTATAACCCTTTGCACGAAGCAAGCATGGAAAAGTTCGTTGAAGTTGCAAATAGTATAGTTTTTCAAAAAGAAACAAATTTAGCGAGATATAGGAAAACAGCAAACTTATCTCAACGAGATTTGGCTAGGTATAGTCAAGTTTCATTAAGGGCTATTCAGTTATATGAACAACGTCAGTTAGATATAAATATGGCGCCTGCCGTAAAGTTGTTTCAACTTTCAAGAGTGTTAGGTTGTTATATAGAAGATTTATTAGAAACAAATAATTGAATTTTAGAGTTATTGCAAATTGTTTCAAAGTCAACTAGCGAATCTCTTGCGAAAGAGATTGCGTTGAAAGTAAAAGAAAACACACCAAATACTTGCAAACTATTTTTACATAAAATAAATTATTTTTATGACGATGGTATTAGATTTAATCATAGTTTAGCAAATATTTTGGAAGAATAATTAATTTTTGAACATCAAAAAAGTGTTAGGTGTAAAAGAATGTAAAATCATATCGGGAGGGGTGTAGAGACCTGAAAAGTTTAATCTTTTGGTGGGCTAAATTGCTTGCTAATTTATTTAAACTGATTTTACGATATACGTTTAATCTGGCTCACCACGAATAAAAGCACAGGTTTGTTTCTGTGCTTTTTTCGTGCTTTTCACTAACGTGATTGGATTGTTGATTAATGTTAAAAATTGTGGTAAAATTAATAAATCAAAGAAAAGGGATAAAGATATGAGTAAAACGGAATTTAGATTTGCTAAAAAAGAAGATACGGCGCTAATCCTTAATTTTATTAAGGAACTTGCTAAATATGAAAACTTGTCAAGCGAAGTGGTGGCGGATGAAAAAACGCTTTCAACTTGGCTTTTTGATAAAGAAAAGGCGGAAGTGGTTTTCGCTATGGAAAACGGAAAAGAAGTGGGTTTTGCCTTATTTTTTCATAATTTTTCTACCTTTATAGGTAGGGCAGGCGTGTATCTTGAAGACCTTTTCGTGTTGCCTGAATATAGAAAGCGTGGGCATGGTAAGGCGCTTATTAAAGAAGTTGCGCGTATTGCCGTTGAGCGCAAAGCGGGTAGGCTTGAACTTTGTTGCCTTGACTGGAACAAGCCGAGTATTGATTTTTACCTTTCGCTCGGCGCTAAAAAAATGGACGATTGGACAGTTTACCGTTTTGCAGGCGAAACTTTAGAAAATTTAGCAAAATAATTTTGAACAAAAAAAGGCTTGGTTATCCAAGCCTTTTTAATATTCTTTTCGCCCAAGAAGATAATCAATGCTAACTGAAAACAAATCGGCAATTTTAATAAGCATATTAAAATCGCATTCGCGTTCACCGTTTTCCCAATAAGATATAAGCCGTACAGAAACGCTTAACTTAACGGCAAGATCTGCTCGTGATAAGTTGTTTTCTATTCTGAGGTCTTTCAACTGTTCGTTAAATTTGTTCTCCATAATTATATTTTAGAACAAATTGTTCTGATTTGCTTGACTAAGAACAAAATGTTCCATATAATTATTATATGCGAAAGCAAAATTATTAAAAGTTAAGGAGAAAAAGATGAGTAAAAACACAAAAGGGAAAACCCCGAGAGAAAAAGCGTTAGCAGAAAACAAAAAAATTACGTTAATATTAGGATTGATAACTATCGTAATGATAGGAATAACATGTTTGTTTAGTGTTCTAGAATCTCAACACGAGTCAGAAATTGCTTCTACGATTTACGTTATTTCATTGTTTGCAACTTTTATTTTTATAGTTTTGACAGGAGTAGTAAATTCTGATAAAAAAAGGATAAAGCGCTCATATTGTCCTTATTGCGGAGAGAAGTATGACTATGAAACAGATGTTTCTTGGGAAGTGACAAACGTAACGATTTCAAATAACGATAAAAAAGCGGACGTTGATTTTGAGTGTGAATGTTCTAATTGTGGAGAAGAAACGAGATTTACTAAAAATTTCAAAATAGCATATTTTCAAAATGGAAACTACGTTGAAAAAGACATTCAAGTTGAAGCGAAAAAATATTTCAAATAAAAATATAAGCCCGATTGCGTATTCGCAATCGGGCTTTCTACTTAAAAACCAAATTGTATGTTAGAAGATGTTGATTTTATCTTCTTCACTGGGAATAAAATCTTGTAAAAATTCCGATTTTGGTATTTTTCTCATACGTAAATTCGATAGGCGTTTTCTTCCGCCTTCGCCACCTGCCATGTAGTTCATTATTATACTGTCGTCGGTTTCAATAAACGTGGTGTAGCAATAACTGCCAGAAGGATCATCTTCTAAAATATAAGCGTCGCTAATCTTATCAAGATTGCCGTCGCCAACTCTTAACACGAAAGGTGTTCTTCCACGCCAAGGCGATGGAGAAGTTGAGCCCGGATACCAGGGAACGGGATTGTATACGATTACAAACATACCGTTTTTAAGGCGTATCATATCAAGGGGAGATAAAGGGCCTGTAAACTTTGAAGGTTTAGGTTCACTCCAAGTCCACCCACCGTCGTAAGAAATACTTTGATAATGCCTACCGAGAGACGTTCTTGCATAAGCAAAAAGCCTACCGTCTTGAAGTTCTTGAACGCCTGCTTCTTGCATGCCGTCGTGCGGTAAACCTTCGTCTAAAATAATGGCTTGTTGTTGAGATTGTTTGTAAGTTTTGCCATCGTCTTCAGAAATAAAGCAACTAAACACGCCCGGGCCAAAATTATAAGGATCTCCACCGGGAGGGGTTAAGGCTAATTCTTCAGGAGTCTTCTTCGTCCACTCGTGAACGGTTAAAGGTATTATGATATTGCCGTTTTTAGCGCGAATAACTCTTTGGGGATTGCCAACCCAGTAAGCGTCCGTTGCGATAATTTTTTCTTCGGATAATTGAGTAAAATCTTTGGTAGAACGGAAACAAATAGCGTTAATTCTCTCTGTTCCCAACGGTCTTTTATAGTAGAAAATACCGATAGACCCGTCTTGCATATCCAAAAGATTTAGACCGCCAACGTTGTAGGCGTTAACGTCTAAGCAGTCAAAAAGTTTTTTAGGTTCGGTAAAACTTTCCCCGTCGTCGTAAGAATAGCAAATTACTATTTGGCTTGGCGCAAAGTCCGAACCGCTTTCCCCGCGATAGCGCTCGTAAAGAAAAGCAATGCTACCGTCTTTCATTTTATAAAAAACACCCGTGCCGTTTCGAGGGTTATCTTCACAAGGCTCAATGTTTTTAATAACTTTACCAAGATATTTTTTCTCTTTTATTTTAGCGTACATAGGTACTCCTTTATTAGCAGGTTATATTTTCTTATAACCTTAACTTTATTATAGCAAACCTTGTAACGCGTTACAATATGAAATTTGGACTTTTTAGTATTAGTTAGTCTTATAAATTAAGGACAGATTATTGACTTTGAGTTTTTCTTTTGTTAATATTGAATTATGAAACTTTCAACAATAAATTTCGACTTGGGAAATTTAAGAATATGCGTAATCTTAAACGAAGATTTTTCAGGTCAAACGGTGGTTAAAGGAAGTTGTGAACTGCAAAACATAAACTTGCATTACCACACGCAATTTGAAGCCTTCGTTTGCCAAAATCACGCGTTAGGAATTTACACCGAAAACGGAGAAGAAGAATTTTCCAACTCCGCGGTGATAATTTCACCTTTTTATAATCATTATAACAACGAGCGTGAGCAAGCGTTTTCTTTTTTATTTGACGTTTCTAAAAATAGCGCCGACGGTTACGATTATTACGGAGCGTTTACTTCTTGCTTGAAAAAAGAAGAAATAACTTCGCTTAAAATTGATAGTAAAATTATGGGTTATCTCTTCGACGTTTACGAACAACCCTTAAACCCAATAAAGATAGAATCTTTATTGAAATTAGTATTTATCAGGCTTATAGAATTAAACTCAAAAAACAACGTGGTTTTAGAACCTTCGTTTAACAGTTACGTTTATAGCGTTGAAAGGATCATAAACGATAATTATAAAGAAAAAATCACGCTTGATACGGTAAGCAAAAGGTTGTATTTAAGCACCAAGCAAACGAGTAGAATAATAAAGAAAAACTTTCAAAAAACGCTTAACGAACTCGTAAAAGAAAAAAGGTTAACCGTAGCGAAAATTCTTTTGAAAGAAAGTGATAAAAACGTTAGTGAAATAGCGGAATTAGTAGGGTTTGAAAACGAAAACTATTTTTACGCTTCTTTCAAAAAAGAATTCAACCTAACCCCTACCGAATATAGAAAAATAAAGGCAAAGTTGTAAAAGGAGATAAAAATGAAGGAATTAAAACAAAAATGGCTTAATATTCTCGGCACACCGTCTTATAATAAAACTTACGGAACGGCCACGCTCGTTTCGACTTTCACTCACGAAGATTTTGACGGAGAGTGGTATAATCAAGAAAACGGCGAAGGAAAGTTCCAACGCGTGCTTATGGTTCTACCTAAAAATATCAAAAACCCCGTTCCTGCAATAGTCGTTCCCTTTTACAATCCTGAAGGTATGCTTGGGTTCGACCCTAAAACTGGAGAAAGGGTTGATAGATGCAAGGGCGCGGAAATGATGTTGCAATTAGTTAAACGTGGTTACGCCGTTATCTCTGCGGACTCTTATCATTTAACTTACGTTGTTAGCGATAAAGCCAGTAACGATTTTACTCGTTGGCAAGATTCGGCTGACGCTTTGCGTAAAGACCACCCGAATTACAGCGGTATGGGAAAACTTGTTGACGACACGAAATATTTAATAGATATGCTTGAAAAAGACGAGCGTGTTGATAGTTCTAAAATTGGCATAGCAGGGCACTCTTTAGGCGGTAAGATGGCGTTTTATACGGGTTGCACGGACGATAGAGTAAAAGTTATTTTAGCAAGTGATTTTGGTATTGGTTGGAATCAAACTAATTGGGACGACGATTGGTATTTTGGAAAAGAAGCGGTTGCTCGTTTTATAGAAACGGGAACGGAAAATTCAGAACTTTTAAGTTTTGCGCAAAAGCCGTTTTGTTTAATAGCAGGGCGCTATGATAATGAAGAAAGTTATAAAATGATGCTCCGCGCAAAAGGGTATAGCGAAAAGGACGAGCGCTATAAATTTATAAATCACCAAACGGGGCATTTACCGCCCACTTGGACGCTTGAAGAAGGTTACGACTTTATTGACAAGTGGTTAAAATAATATTAAAACCCAAGCAAAAACGCTTGGGTTTTTGTAGTTTAAGCGTAAAACTTTACATAAATGTAAATTTTTTAGTTTGTTATTTTGCTGACCTTTTATACGACGGGTTTGCCGATGCTAAAACTTTAGAAGCGCTTTTAAGAAGAGAATTCCCTTGCGCTTCATTACAATTATGAAACGGGCGAAGTTCTTATGGACATTTTCTCTTGCAAAACCGTTGATAACGACAAGTATTTAGAAGTTATGAATAGCCTTTTCGATTCCTATTTCGACGTTTTGATTTTACGTGGAAGAAAGAACGCTCAAAGGAGAGATACTCAGCACAATAAATACGAAAGCCACAAATCTTGGCAAGACGTAATCACAAGTAAAAACTAATTAAAAAACACTTGCAATTTGCAAGTGTTTTTTTGTTGTTGTTAACTTATTGTAAAGTTACAATAGGTATCGCCCGTTATCTTTATATAATATTTAGCGTTTCTACTTGGTTTGAAAGTTACCTTTTGGCTACCTTGTTGAGTTTTGTTCGTTGCCGATACCAAATTTCCGCTTGAGTTGTAAACGTAAACAACTGCTTTTTCGCTTTTTGAAACGGTTACCGTTAAGTTGGTGGTTGAAGAACCGTTATCATAGTAGTAGTAAGTTTCGTGAGTGGCATCGTGAGATTCAACCGGCATTTCATAACTCTTCTTGGTGTAAACCGCATCGCTAAAGCTTGTTCCAATTCTACCTTTTACCCATTTGCTTGTATCAAACGCGTTACCGAGCGCCAAGCCTGTGTAAGGGTTGTTATACCTTGCCGACGGAGCGTAACCAACTTCCGTTGAAATTGCTTCCCATTTGCCGTCGGAATTTCTTTGAAGGGTAGTTTTATAAACGGGATAAATATTAGTGCCTACGGGAATTTCAGGCGACCAACCGTCACCCAAGAAAAGGCTCGTACTGTATAAGTAATAGGTATCGTCAGACCCGTCTGGGAACTTAAGGATAAACTCTACTTTATTAGTACCGTCGTTAAGTTCAAAGAACTCGTTAATTCTATCTGATTGCCAAAGGTCCATACTACCTAACTGATCGGCGTTACGATAAGAAATGTTTTTTCTATTTTGAATGCCCCATGTATATAGGTTTGTCAAGAAATTTATTAAACTTTATACAATTTACTTGAAAACTTCACATAAAGATATTACAATATAAACATGGTTAAGTTTGTTTTGGGTTATATTGCAGTTATTTCAATTATTACTTTTTTTGCTTACGGTGCAGATAAATCAAAGGCAAAAAAGGATAAAAGAAGAACTCCTGAGAAGGTTCTTCTCGGCTTATCGTTTTTTGGCGGAGCGCTAGGTGGAATTTTAGGCATGAACTTATTCCGCCACAAAACCAAACATTGGTATTTTTGGGTTATTAACGTTTTAAGTTTAATAATTCATATAGCCGTGCTCGGATTCTTTTTCTTAAAATAATTAATTAAGCCCGCTTTTAGCGGGCTTTTTTGATGAAATTATCGTTAAACAAGTCCTAAACGCTTGCATTATTAAATTTAGTGTGCTATCATAAACTAAATATTGTGAAAATTGTGTGAAAAGTGGTATAGCAATTATAAAATTTACAAATATTATCTTACTAAGGAGACGTGAATTATGGTAATCAAAATGGGTAATTTTTGGTACTTTTTTTGGCTTATTTTATCAGCTGGCGCAATAGTTGGCTTATATTTTGGGCTTAGAAATAGAAAAACGAGAACTCAAAAGATAGTTTTATTTTCTTTTTTAGCGTTCGGGCTTCTTTTGCACTTTTTAAAAGTGTTTATTCCGCCTTACTCGGTTGACGAATCTCGTTTGCTTAGAGATTCTTGGTTCGTTAACATTTGCGGTGCAAATATTGCCCTTTTCCCTTTTATATATTTAATGAAAAGCAAAAAAGCAAAAGAATATATGTTCTACGTTGGCGTGCTAAGCGGGCTTATAGCGTTATTCTATCCGCAAGAGCCTTTGGCAAAGACCGATCAAATGGGCGAGATGTTGGACATTATAAGATTTTACTATCATCATTGGATGGTAATGGCGGTTCCGCTTTTGATGGTACTACTTAAACATCACACGTTATCTTGGAAAAGAGTTTTATGCGCGCCAGTTGGCATACTTTTATTAATGCTCTTTATCATACTCAATCAATTCTTCCAAGCAGAACTCGGCTTTATCTCTATTAGGGGAGCGCAAGGCTTTGACCATACTTTACACACTGATTATTGGGAAGCGTTCTACGACGTTAATTGGAAAAACACTTCCTATATCTACGGCCCCGATTTACCCGATGCAATAGGTAAAGTTTTTGCAATTTTTTGCCCAGACTTTTTCAAGACCGTTCCCGTAGGCCCTTACGCAGGTCAAGAAAAATATTGGCCGTGGTTCTGGATGATTTTCCCCGTGTTTATCATTGTAACACCGCTTGCTTTCGGCTTATGCATGATTTTCGATCACAAAAACTTTGCTAGCGATATGAAAACTTATTACGGCAAGGTTAAAGCGTTTATTTTAAACTTTAAAAACCGCAAAAATAAAGCGGAAGAAACTGAAAAGACTGAATAAAAACAAAAAGCCCGTTTGCGATTTCGCAAACGGGCTTTATTTTATTTAGTTTTCACGTTACGTTCTTTTAAAAACTCGCTTGAATAAGTAAGTTTTCCAATCGCGTTACAGCGTGAGCAAAGTTTTTCAGCAAGTTCTTCCTTAGATAAAGCTTTAGCTTTAAGTTCGGAGTATAAAACGGGCTCGTCAATTACAAAAACCTTGTTGTTTTTATTAAAGTAAGCAGTATAAATAGGAACGTCGATTTGATTTTTTAAAGCGTATTCTCCAAGCAAGATAAAACCGCCGAAGAATCCGTCTAAAATCTCTTTGTAGCCTTCGTCTGACTTTTCGGGGAAAATCATAATATTATCCCCGTCCTTTAATGTGGAAATGCTTTCTTTGACGGTTTTTGTAAATCTTGCATCTTTATAAGTTGAAATTAAATTAAGCCCTTTATAAAAAAGGTTGGTAAGTGGCGACGCTATTAAGCAAAATAGCCTTGCAAGAAATAAATTCCAATGCTTTTTCTCGTGAAAATATACTCTTGATTGATACTTATAGGTTTTTATAAGACCGCTATTCATTTCGTGCGCGCCCCAAAACCTAACGGGCTTATTTGAATAAATTTCAAACGTCATAGGAGAGTCTGTTCCCTCGTGATTGCAAAGAATTACCGAGCCGGTTGAAATTTCTTCGCCTAAATAGATAAAGGTGGGTTTTTTATATCGTATCTTGCAAATTTTTTTAAGAAATCGAAAATACCATTTTCTTTTATTCTTTTGTTTTTTCATAATCTTATTATATTATATCGAAGTAAATTTAAGGTTAACTAATTGTAAATATTTGGTGAAAAAGCAAAATAAAAACCCGACGGGAAAATCTCGCGGGCTTTGGGCAAGTTGATAAATTATACTTGCCTTTGACGTATGAGTTTTGCCTTGTAGGGGGTGGTAGACAAAACTAAATCTTACCAATTAAATATAGCAAATAAAAAACTCAAAGTCAAACAAAAACTAGTGATATTTTCGTGAAATTTCAAATTTTTATTGCAAGTGAAATTTAGTTATGGTATACTAAATTTATCAAAACTTAAAAGGAAATTATTATGATTAACTTAAAAGATTTTATTAAAGGCGACGAAGTTTTGTTTACCAAAACTTTCCAAGAAGCAGTTGACTTTGCAAGCGCTAAAAAGGAAACTTTATTCGTACCGTCAGGCGAATATTTGCTCGGCACGGTTGAACTTAGGAACGACACTTCCATTTTGTTTGAAGACGGGGTTAAAATTTTCGGCTCTAAAAATCTTGACGATTATTATGCAGACGAGTTTTTAACCGAACCCAGATACCAAGACGTTTCGCATAGTAGTTACACAAAATCATTGTTCTACGCTACCGACGTTAAGAACGTTTGCTTAAGGGGTAAAGCGTATATTGATATGCAATCTCAATGGGAAGATAGCAATTCGAGAAATTCCGTTCACCGTGGCGCAAAAGTTATTTCCATTAAAAATTCGGAAAACATAGCTTTAACCGACCTTCAAATTCACAACGCAACCGACCTTGCAATTTTACTCGGTCGTTGTAAAACGGTATTTATTCGTGGCCTTTATTTAAGTACGCATATAGACGGTATTTCTCCAGACGGTTCTGAAAACGTTATTATTTCAGACTGCAACCTTTTCTGTGGGGACGATGCTTTAGTTTTCAAAACTTCAACTTACGATGGGGAAGTTCATCCGTGTAAACACATAACCGTAACTAACTGCGTTATTTCTTCAAGATGTAACGCAATCAAGTTTGGTACTGAAACCACGGGCGATATGAAATATATAACTATTTCTAACTGTACTATTTACAACGTTAGATGTACTGGTATTTCTATCGAATCAATCGACGGTGCTAACCTTGAAGCCATCAACATTTCAAACATTATGATGGAAAACGTTACTTGCCCTATATTTATGATACTTGGTAGACGTATGCGCGCCCCCGAAGGAACGCCTATCGGAACTATTAAAAATATTAGCCTTTCTAATATTTATGCCGATAATAACGACAAGAAGTATAAATCAATTGATTTCTGGTATCCGTTAATTGGCGAGGGTAGCGAATATCAAACTAACGAATGTATAACGAGTAATATCGTTAATATGACGGAGAACGTTTTTGAAAACGTAACTCTTACAAATATTCACTTAAAAGTTTTAGGCGGAAAAACTATTGCTGAAAGTGGATTTATCGATAACCCAACCGGTTATGCAGACGGCGCTATGTTTGGTAAAGTTCTTCCCGCTCACGGCTTATACGTTAAAGGCGTTAAGAACGTGGTAATGCAAAACGTAACGTGTGAAACTATAAAGCCTGACGAACGCCCTGATATTATAGTAGTTGATTAAAAAAGAAAAGTAGTTGCAAAGTGCAACTACTTTTTTATTTATTGAGAATTTTATTGAGAACGGGATATACAGTTTTTGCCATACGGTAAAAACCAAGGTCGTTTGGATGAACGCAATCAACGGTGCAAACGTCTCTATCAACGTTGCCAAACAGCGTGTCCCCATCAATAAAGTAAACGTTATTATCCCCGTTTTCTTTAGCGGTTTCGTAAACGGATTTAATATATTCTTTACGCTCCTTGCCGTGATACATAAACTCGCTGTTAGGCGAAGTTATAATAAGTATCGGGGTTAAGGGGTGAGAATTTCTTATCGTTTGTATAAGCCTTGGGTAAGTTGCCCGCAAATGAGATTCGGTGGGAGCGTTATGGTCGTAGTCTAATACGAATACGCTTGCATCTATAGATGCAAGATAATTAACCATTTCCGTTTCTGCCTTGGCGCCACCTGAAAAACCTAAATTTATATAATCGCTATCAAGCCACCTTGAACAAAGCGCCGTGTATTCGTTGCCGGGGTGCGATGCGCATCCCCCTTGCGTTATTGACGAGCCGTAAAAAACTATCGGTTTTTTGTAAGCGTATTCTTTAGCGGGGAAAAGTTCACAACCCTTTTTAATTCCTATAAAAAGTTTGTAAACGCCGTTGTATAAGGGAAAGCAAATGGAAATTTCTCTTTTTATTTCCTTTTCATCAAAACGGATAGAGCGAGAAAACGCTAATGCGTTGGGTTTAGCTTTTTCAATATCCTTATTTTCCATATAAAAACAACTTGTAAACTTATCGTCAACGTATAAAGAAAAACTGTGCGAGCCGAATATCGGCATGTGCGCAAGAATATTGTCCGACGGCATAGAACATTTAATAGCAACGTATGGAGAGTTGGTTGCAAATTTAATTCTACCGCCAACCGTGTAATTAGCGCCGTAGGTTACGCTGTTGCTCACTTTTTTTGCAACGCCTTCGGGCATACGCCTATATCGGTCGGTTTCCCTATCGAAATATATCCCGTAAAGAGAGAAAGGGTATGAGTTTGCATCATACCAGCAAACGTCTTTTTCAGCCATTTCGGGTAGGGCAAAGTTTTTATCAAAATCTTGAATATTCATAGGCATATAATACCACAAAAAAAATCGTATTGCAATCTTTATTTTAATATGTTAAAATAAATTTATGAAAATCACCATTTCCGATAAAAGCGTTCGTTCATCAGACGGCGTTCATATATTAAAAGGAAAAATTTATTTTCCAGTAGGGGAGATAAAGGGGTATTTGCATATAGTTCACGGAATGACCGAGCATATAGGCAGATACCACGAGTTTATGAAAAAAATGGCAAGCCGTGGTTATTTCGTTTTTGGGTTTGATAATCTTGGGCACGGCTATACCGCCAACTATAAAAGCGAACTCGGTTTTATCGCGCATAAAAAAGGCTGGGAACTTTTAGTTAAAGATATTGAAGTTTTCTCTTCCCAAATTTTTAGAGAATACGGGGATAAACCCTATTATTTAATGGGGCATAGTATGGGTTCGTTTATAGTTAGAGTTGCTATGACCACCGTAGTTAACCCTAAAAAAGTAGTTTTGATGGGAACGAGCGCTAAAAATCATCTTTCAGGGCTGGGAATTGCTTATACAAAAATCTCAAAGATTTTTAGGGGCGATAAACACGTTTCTAAATTTTTAGATAAGTTTATAATTGGTTCATACAATAAAAAGTTCAAAAAGGAAGGGCATAGAAGAAGTTGGATAACTTCTGATAAAACCCTGCGTGAAAAATACGATAGGGAAACGCTTTTTAATTTTCGTTTCGGGCTTTCCGCTATGCAAGACCTTATCACTCTTAATGAGAAGGCTAACTCTAATTTATTCTATAAAAACGTTGATTACGGGTGCAAAGTTCTTCTCGTTTCAGGTAAAGAAGATCCCGTTGGTAAGTTTGGCAAAGGCATAAAAAAAGTTTATAAAAAACTTATCAAAAACAAAGTAGACGCCCAAATGAAACTTTACGACGGCAGGCACGAAATTTATACCGAACCGCTTGCAAAAGAGCAAGTCGTTAAAGATATTGATGAATTTTTAGGTGAAAATGTTTAAGAAAGATTTTGTTTGGGGTACGGCAACGGCGTCGTATCAAATAGAAGGGGCTTGGAAAGAGGGCGGCAAGCTTTTAAGCGTTTGGGATGAGTTTTCTCATAATAGCGGTAAGATTATCGACGGGCAGACGGGAGATATTGCCTGCGATTTTTACCACCGCTACGAAGAAGACCTTTTGCTTATGAAAAAACTTGGCGTAAACGCCTATCGTTTTTCAATTTCTATGCCGAGAATTATGAGGGAAGACGGGTCTGTCAACGAAAACGGCGTTGATTTTTATAACAAAGTTATAAATTTGTGTTTATCGTATAAAATTCAGCCGTACGTTACCCTTTATCATTGGGATTTGCCAAGTTTTATTCAAAACAAGGGTGGATTTTTAGATAGAGAACTTATAACCACTTGGTTTTTGAAGTTTTCAACCGTCGTTTGTGAAAGGTTTGGCGATAGGGTAAAAAACTTTATCACTTTTAACGAACCATTTTCTTTTATAAGCAACGGGCACGTTTACGGCAGGCACGCGCCGGGGCTCACGCTTGATAGAAAGGATACCTTGCAAGTTATTCACAATATGCTTTTATCCCACGGCGTTATGGTTAAAACCATCCGTGAAAAAGTTAAAGGCGTTAAAATAGGAATTTCTACGTCGAGTTGGGTGGCTTGCCCGAAAACAAATTCAAAAATCGACGAACAAATTGCTAAAAACGAGTATTTTAAGATAGATGAAGAAAGCCCGTCTGAAAGCGTTTCGATTTATTGCGACCCGATATATCTTGGCGATTACCCCAAAGAATACTATGAAAAATTCAAGGATATTTTACCCGAAATTAAGGACGGGGACTTGGCGCTCATTTCACAAAAAACGGATTTTTTAGGGCATAATATTTACACGGGTTATAAAATAGGCGAGAGCGGTAAAGAAGAAAAGTTGCCTAATAAAATAGGCAACGCCGTTACCGATATCGGTTGGGAATTTATGCCCGAAAGCCTATATTACGGCGCTAAATTTTTATACGAACGCTATAAACTTCCTATCTTTATTACCGAGAACGGCGTTTCTATGACGGACGTTGTTAATTTTAACGGTAAGGTTAGAGATACCGCGCGTATTGATTACGTTCAAGCCTATCTTAAAGCGCTTGAAAAAGCAAGTGACGACGGGGTAGACGTTGGCGGTTATTTCTATTGGAGTTTTTGCGATAATTTTGAGTGGGCGTGTGGTTATAGAGTAAGGTTTGGCTTAATTTATATTGATTACGAAACTCAAAAGAGAATACCCAAAGATTCGTATTATTGGTATAAAAAAGTGGTTAAGTCTAACGGCAAATGCTTATAACCGTATTGAAAAATTAAAAAAAGTGTAGTAAAATAAATATATAAACTAATTTTTAAGGAGAAGTTATGTTCAATTCAGCAAAAGACGTTATAAAATTTATCAAAGACAACGATATTAAGATGGTTGATTTTAAGATGGTAGATATCAACGGTCAATTCCGCCACGTTACTATCCCTGCGGGTAGTTTTAGTGAAGAAGTTATGAAAGACGGTATCGGGTTTGATGCTTCTAACTACGGTTACGCCGTAGTTGAAAAGAGCGATATGGTGTTTATCCCAGACCCAACTACTGCTATGGTTGACCCGTTTAGCGAAATACCTACGTTATCAATGAGCGGTAACGCTATGATTATTGATTATCCAAGCAACCGCCCGCTCGATCAATACCCAAGAAACATCGTTGTAGCGGCTGAAAAATATCTTAAAGACTCTGGCGTTGCCGATGAAATGTATATTCTTCCCGAATTTGAATTTTATCTTTTTGACGACGTTAACTGGTCTGTTCAACCCTATAACATCTCAATGAACTTAAACGCTAATCAAGCGTATTGGAATAGTGACATTGACGGTAAGGGCGTGGTTGTTCCCAAGCAAAAGAACTACCATATTGCAAAACCCTACGATACCTCCTACGAGTGCCGTAGCGAAATGTGTATGCTTATAGAAAAAGCAGGCGTTCCAGTAAAATATCATCACCCCGAAGTTGGCGCAGCAGGTCAATACGAAATTGAACCTAAACTCGGCAAACTCAGCAAGATGGCTGACGGAACTATGATGATTAAATACATTATTCAAAACACCGCCTTAAAATACGGCAAGAGCGCAACGCTTATGCCTAAGCCCGTTTACGGCGAAGCAGGTAGCGGTATGCACGTTCATATGTTACTCTTTAAGGACGGCAAGCCCGTGTTCTCCGATGATAACGGTTACGCTCATTTATCAAAGGAAGCGCATTGGTTTATCGGCGGGCTCTTAAAGCATATAGGTTCGCTTTGCGCAATTACCAATCCAAGCACCAACTCTTTCAAGCGTTTAGTTCCAGGGTTTGAAGCGCCCGTAACCGTAGGTTACGCAACGAGCAATCGTAGTGCGGTTATAAGAATACCCGCTTACGCAAAGCGCCCCGAAGAAAGAAGATTTGAACTTCGCAATCCCGACGCTACTTGTAACCCGTATTTCTGCTACGCCGCTATACTTATGGCTGGGCTTGACGGTATCAAGAATAAAATCGATCCCAAAGCAAACGGTTGGGGACCTTACGACTTTAACCTTTTCAATCTTCCCGAAGAAGAAAAGAAAAAACTTCAAGGGCTTCCCACTTCGCTTGACGAAGCGCTTGACGAACTTGAAAAAGATTACGAATATCTCACCGCAGGCGGAGTTTTCCCCGAAGCGCTTATCAAAAAATTTATTCAAACCAAGCGTGAAGAGTGCCGTAAACTTTCAACTATTCCTAATCCTGCTGAATTTGAAAAGTATTATAACTGCTAACAATAAAAACTCCGCTAAAATGCGGAGTTTTTTCG
Organism: Christensenellaceae bacterium; assembly: GCA_045651665.1. Taxonomy (GTDB): domain Bacteria; phylum Bacillota; class Clostridia; order Christensenellales; family Borkfalkiaceae; genus HGM11412. The sequence goes on along the minus strand of JAZRSR010000032.1, from coordinate 26,334 downwards.
TTGTAACGCTTGATAATAAATTTTGCGTGTGTTACAATGAGTTTAGAGTTAAAAAGGAAGTTTTATTTATGTTATATGATTTTGATAAACCTATAAACCGTAGAATTTCAGGCGCAGTTAAGTGGGTTGATTTGCCAGAAGGCGTTATTCCTATGAATATTGCCGATATGGAATTTAGGCTTTTACCCGAAGTTATTGAAGAAATGAAAAAGGTTGCCGATTATGGTGATTTTGGCTATATCGGTATGCAGGATAACGACTATCAGGCAATTCTCAACTGGATAGAAAAGAGAAGAAAGGTTAAAGTTCCAAGAGAACATATAATTGCAACTCCCGGCGTATTATACGCCGCTCGTATCGCGCTTTCAATTTTAACGGAACCAGGCGATAAAGTTGTAGTTCAAACCCCGCTCCATACTCCGTCTATTGCAACTCCTTGCATTATGGATAGAATTAAACTTGAAAATAGGCTTATTTATCGTGATGGTAATTATTATATAGATTACGACAATTTGGAAGACCTTTTCAAGCAGGGCGCAAAAGTATTAATGATGTGCGCTCCGCAAAACCCAACGGGTAGAGTGTGGACGTATGAAGAACTTTCAAAAGTAGGCGAAATCGTTGCAAAATACAACGGCTATATCATTGCCGATGAAATTCATAGCGACATCGTTTGGGGGGATAATATTCACGTTTCTCCAACGCAAATTCCCGTAATTGCGGATAGATCGATTGCGGTATTTTCAACGTCAAAAACCTTTAATATGGGTGGTTTCCACGTTGGAACGGCTATTGTTCCTAACGCAGAACTCAGAGATAAAATGGTTAAAAAATTCTATAGCATCGGGCACGTTTGCGATAGACCTGCCGTTATGTGTTTAAGAGCGCAAACCGCGGCGTACACTCACGGCGAAGAATGGCTTAACCAAATGCTTTCTTACGTTGATAAAAACATAGACTATATGCTTAACGAGTTCAAAAACACTCCCATTAAAGCAAGCCATCCCGAAGGAACTTTCCTTCTTTGGTGCGATATAGATTCTTTAGGTTGGGATGCTGAAAAACTCAGAAACGTTATGTTTAACGACTGGAAGGTTTTACCAGACCCCGGTAGTTATTACGACACTAAAGATTGGGCAACCTACACCGGTAGAGAACATCATATAAGGTTAAATCTTGCCCTTCCAAGACCAACGCTCGTTGAAGCGGTAGATAGAATAGTTAAATATTTTAAGTAATAAAAAACTCCGCAAACGCGGAGTTTTTATTTATAGTAAAGCCGTAAATAATAAGAACATAAGCGGTATCGTTATTATGCAACATATACAAGCGAGCAGTACGAAAGAAGTTGCCGATTTACTATCTCCACCGTAAAGGGTTGGAAGTAGCGCGGTACTTGTTGCGCACGGCATTGAAAGTAAAAATACCATAACGTACTTTATTGCTTCGTTGATTGGTAAAAAGCAAACCAAAAGCATCGTTAAAAAGGACATTACTACAAGTTTCATACCGCAAACCAAGTAACCGTATCCATCGAAGAAAAGTTGCTTAAAACTTGCATTAGCAAGTTTCATACCGATAACCGTCATTGAAAGTGGCGTTACGGTATCGCCGATAACGTTTATACTGTTTACGAGTTTAGCAACTATCGTATGTAGCGTTGTGTTAGGCGTTGGAAGGTCCACGAAAGGAACTTTTACCGTAAAGAATAAAACGAAGCCTATAATTACCGCTATTATCGTTGGGTTAGTGATAATCTTTTTGAGTGAAACGTTCTTTTTGTCACCCGTTACGATATACACGCCAAGCGTCCAACTTAAAACGTTAAATACGGCAACCACTACCGCGCCGTAAATCATAACTTCGCCTATATGTGGAGAACCTTGAAATACCATTTGCAAGAAGGGAAAACCCATAAATCCACAGTTAGAAAATATTGAACCGTAACGAACGACTTTTTCTTTATCTACGTTCTTTTTAATTCTAATAACCAAGCAAACTAAACTAGCCATAATTACGTGGATAGCAATGGTAAGAACCGCAACTATTAAAACGTTTATGCCTATTTCTGCGCTAAACTTTGTGTTTTGAAAGCCCATAAGCACCATACACGGTTGCGCGCCGTACATAACGAACGCGGAAAACGCTGATTGCGCTTTTTCGCCGAGCATTTTCGTTTTTGAAAGTAAAAAGCCGGGGACTGCAAGTATTACTAATGAAACTACCGCTATTAAAACGGTTAAAAAACTAATTTGCATAAGTACTAATCGGTAACTTTGTTAGTTTGTTTTTCCTTTATAAAAGATATTGCCGTAAAAAATAACGAAATAAGTGATGCGGATAAAATTATACTGCCTATAATATCGGTAAGCCAATGCACGCCGGATAGCAATCTGGTTACGACGGTGGCAAGCATAATAATTCCGCCAACGGCGTATCCTACGATTTGCAATTTTGGGTTCTTAATAAAATCTTTAATTAAAATGAGCGCCGAAGATATTACGCAAAGCGAAAGTAATGAGTGTGATGACGGGTACGACGCTTCGAGTTCGCCTTCCACTAAAACGGGGCGATAGTTAATAACGATTATTTCAAATAAAACGTAAAACGCAAGAGTTAAAACGTAAAAACAGCCAAGAGCATAAAGTTTAACGTCAACTTTTTTAAGGCTTTTACCTTTTATGAGTTGATATACGCCGAGAATTGCAAATAAACCTATTACTGCAAACGTAACAAGACCTAATGCTTCGGAAATTTCATAAAAAGTTTTATTAAAGCCTATGGCGTTTGCAACCAAAACGTTCAAACTGCAAAAGCCGATTTCAGAGCCAAGCGGGCCTGCAGGGCATACGTTAACGAATTTTACAAGCGCTGTAAACACTATAAAAATCAAAAAAATGCAAGCGGTTAAAATAAGATTGAGTTTTAAGTTTTTCATATTAAATCTCCTTAATTTCTTAAAAACAGTATAGCATATTGTCGCTTTTTAGTCAACAAGCTGGGGTATTGACTTTAAGTTAAGTATTTGTTATTATATATATGTCGTATGGTAAAATATACCAGAGTTTGAACTCTCGTATATAAATATTGGGGTAAAAATGAGTAGAAGAAACGAAGTCAAGATAAGCCATGAGTTTTTTGCTATATTAGGTGATGCGGTAGCAATTTTTTTGTCTGCGTTCGTCGCTATAATTTTGCAAGATAAAAGCCACGTTGTTAGTTATCTTGACGTTATTTGGGCGGTAGTCAACGTTATCGTTATTACTTGCTCTTTCCATTTTTTAGGTTATTATTCGATAGTATTCAAAATGATTAGCGTTAACGAGATATTTAAGAGCGTTTGCTTAATAATAGTGATTGGCGGTCTAAATATGCTCTTTGCTTTTTTAACTAACTTAGCGGTAGTTAATTATTTTGGCGTTTTATACTTTATGGTGTTATCCGTAGCGTTAACGTTAATAATTTTAGCGTTGAGAAAACTCGTTCCCGTTATCGTATCAAAACTAAAATCTAATAAGAGCGGTAAAACGCGAGTAATGGTAGTTGGCGCAGGTGACGCGGGCGTTCAACTCATCAAAGATATGATGGAATTTAGTAACGTTAATTACGTTCCCGTTTGCGTTGTTGACGATGATCCTAAAAAGCAAGGCGAATACGTTGGCGGTGTTAAAATTTGCGGTACGATTGACAACGTTAAGGAAGTTGCCGAAAAATACAAGGTAGAAGAAATTTTCGTTTCAATACCGTCTGCAAGCATTAGAACTCGTGAAGAAATCGTTAAAAAATGTAAAGCTACCGAGTGCGTAGTTAAAACCCTTCCAGACGTTGCTCAAGTTGCAAGCGGTAAAATAACGGTTGAGCATTTACTCCCCGTTGGCGTTGAAGAACTTTTAGGTAGAAACCAAACCAAAGTTGATTTAACTCAAATTAAAGGCTATATTGAAGATAAGGTCGTTTTGGTAACGGGCGGTGGCGGTTCAATAGGTAGTGAACTTTGCCGTCAAATATCAACTTTCTCCCCAAAACAACTCATTATTTTAGATTATTACGAAAATAACGCTTACGATATTCAGCAAGAACTTTTGAGAAAACACAAAAACTTAAACCTTTTGGTTTTGATTGCGAATATTCGTGAGAAAGACAAAATTAGAAAGGTCTTTGATACTTATAGACCGCAAATAGTTTTCCACGCCGCAGCGCATAAACACGTTCCGCTTATGGAAACGAGCCCTAACGAAGCGGTTAAAAACAACGTGTTTGGAACTCTTAACGTTGCAAGGGCGGCGGAAGAATTTGGCGTTGAAACGTTCGTGCAAATTTCTACTGATAAAGCGGTTAACCCAACTAACATTATGGGCGCAACTAAACGCATTTGCGAAATGATTATTCAAACCATCGGTAAGCACAGTAAAAAGACTAACTTTGTAGCCGTTAGGTTTGGTAACGTTTTAGGTTCTAACGGTTCGGTAATTCCCTTATTCAAAAAGCAAATTGAAGAAGGCGGTCCCGTAACCGTAACCCATAAAGAGATAGTTAGATATTTTATGACCATTAAAGAAGCGGTTTCTTTAGTTTTACAAGCAGGCGCGTTTGCAAAGCGTGGTCAAATTTTCGTGCTTGATATGGGCGCGCCCGTAAAGATTTATGATTTAGCAGAAAATCTTATTCGTTTATCTGGGCTTGAACCACACGTTGATATTGATATCGTTTGCACGGGTCTTCGCCCTGGCGAAAAACTCTACGAAGAGCGTTTAATGGATGAAGAAGGCTTGGAAAAAACTCAAAACGGTCTTATTAGCATAGCAAAACCCATTGAACTTGATGAAGATCATCTTTGGTCAACTTTAGATAGGTTATACCAAGAAGCCTACGCCGAAACTGACGATATGAAACACTCGGTTAAGGAGCTTGTGGACACTTACACAATTTTTAAGCCCCTTTAAGCCGTGAAAAACTGCGTTATGCTTTGTTTCTGCCGTCAACTCGTGACCGTAATGACCAAAAAAGGTCTATTACGCCCAACGAGATTGCCGTCGAGCCTCGCCTAACTTGTTTTTGACGTCTTAAAGTGCTTTTTATAGGCTTCGTGTTTGGACTTCGATGACCGAAAAGGTCTAACTCAGCGTTAAAAAATCTTGTGCCTCGTCTAACTCGCTTCTAACGTCTTAAAATATCTCTTTACTAAACTTTTAGTGTCGAACGCCTTGTCTTGCTTGTTTCTAACGCCTAAAATAGAGCACTTAATAGGCTTGGCGTATAAACGGTGCAATACTGCGTTACTGCTTCGTGTTTGGACTTCGATGACCGAAAAGGTCTAACTCAGCGTTAAAAAATCTTGTGCCTCGTCTAACTCGCTTCTAACGTCTTAATTTTAAGCCGTTATAAACTTCGCAATACTGCGTTAACTGTCAAGCCGTTGCACTAACAATGACCGAGCAAGGTCTATTGTTACCGCACCGTCTTGCCGAGCCTTGTCTTGCTTGTTTCTAACGTCTTAAAATAAGAGCATTTAATAGGCTTAGCGTTTTGACTACAATGACCAACAAGGTCTATCTCAGCCTATCGCCTTCGTGAGCCTCGCCTAATACCCAAACTAACGCCTTAAAGTAGAGCAATGGATAGACATAGAGTTATTTTAATAAAAACAAAAAAAGCACGCTATTGCGTGCTTTTTGTTTTATGATTTTTTAATGAGAACGTTTAATATTAAAGCAATAAAAGTTAATGCTAAAAGCATTATAAACGTAGCCGTGTATCCGCCTGAAATTTCAAGTACGGTGTTTGACGCCGTTGCTATAAACGAGCCTATCATAACCGTAAACGTCATAAACGCCATATTGTTTGAAAAATGCTTCATTCCGTAGTTTGAAGATGTAAACGCAGCGGTAATAGTTGGGCAAGCTCCGTAAGAAATTCCCGTTAAGCATACGCCGATAATGCAGAGCGCAAGAGAGTTGATAGATACTGCAAGGAGTGTAACTGATGATGCAAGTATAGTTAACACGTTTGCTAAAATCATAGTTTTTCTACAACCGATAAAATCAAACACAGCGCCCGTTAAAATTCTACCAACGCCGTTGCAAACGGATAAAATGCCAACTAACGATACCGCTAAAGTTTCGGGAGCGTTTACCGATATTGCTAAATCTTTTGCAAAACTTATTACTGAACTACCTACCGCCGCAAGAAACGAAATACATATAAACGCCATCCAAAAAGACGGGCGACAAAGCATTTGCTTTGACGTAAACTCTAAAGCCGTTGCTTTTTCGTTTGAGTTTTTAGTTTGTTTAGGCTTTGGGAAGTCTACGTTAACGCCAGGCTTTTTAAGAATAAAACCAGCGAGCGCTAAAACTACTAATATAGCAATTCCAAGTATTATATATGTAGAGCGCCAACCGATAGCCGACTTAAACATTGCGTCTGCAAGGTTTCCAAGCAGTAGCGCAGATGCGCCGAACCCCATCATTAAACAGCCAGAGCAAAGCCCTTTTTTATCTGGAAACCAAGCGCTCACCGTAGCAATAACTACGTTATAAGAAATTCCTATACCCACGCCAGCAAGCACGCCGTAGGTAAGATATAAAACTATTATGGAAGAATTATTTAAGAGCGCAGTTAAAACAAAGCCTAAGCAAGCTAAAACGCCTGCTGAAAAAATAGCAACTCTGTGCCCAAAGCGTTTTGAAATCTGTGCGCCTAAAAGCCCGCCTATGCAAAAGAACGTCATTGCGAACGTAAAGTTCAATGCAAGTTGAGATGCTCCCCAACCAAATTCAGTTGCAAGGGGCGACTTTAATATTGACCAAGCGTATAAAACTCCTGCAAATAGCATTGAAATAACGCCAACTATCATATAAAGCCAACGAATTGAAAGTTTTTGATTTGTTTCGCTCATAGCAACCCCCTTAATAACAAATTTATTATAACAAATAAAACGATGAAATTCAAGTGAAAAACAGACGGCGGAGAAATTTCTCCGCCGTTATTTATTATCAACAAGTTCGTCAATGCTTACGTCAAAATATTTTGATAATGATATTAGTTGGTTGATAGATGGTTCAGTATATCCTGTTTCCCAATGAGAAACAGTTTTGGAAGATACGTTTATAATATTAGCAAGTTGCCTTTGGTCTAACCCGTGCGCCTTGCGTAAAGATTTTAGGTTTTCTGCAAAACTCATAACTTACCCTCCTACAATATAAGTTTATCAAAAATTGAGATTTATACTTGACAATCTCAAATATTGAGAATACAATATAAGAAACGTAGGAGGTTAATTATGATTTGCGATAAATGTGAAAGTAATATAGAAGACGGTTTAGACGTGTGCTGTGTTTGTGGCGCTGATTTGAACGAGCAAAGAAGAAGAGAGTGCCGTGATAATAGACCTGTTCATAGTGCTCCTGCAAGAGATGAAGAATCTAAAGCTTTTTGGGGTGGGGTGTGCAATATACTTTTTAGTGTAATAGGGCTTATTATAGGATTATTAATATATCCATATCAAAGTTATGCAAGAGGAACTTTTATTAAGGGTTGGATAACAATGTTTATCCTAAAAATGATAGCAGCATTTGTTATAGTTATAATTGCGTTTAGTAGAGTATAAAATTTTTATATAAAATAAAAAACAGACGGCGGAGAAATTTCTCCGCCGTCTGTTTTGCTGTGTCTAACTGAATAAGATCACTTATATAAACCTAAAAGGTTGATTGTTAAAGTAAATAAATAGGAAGTTCATCGCCGAACGCGTAAGTTGCGCCTACTTTATCTTGTTTTTTAGTAGCAGGCTTTTTAGCCTTTTTAGTAGTAGGTTTTTTTGCGGGCGCTTTAACTTCAGGCGCTTTAACTTCTACGGGTTCTTCTTTTATAGGAGTTTCTACTTGTTTTTGAACTTCCTTTTCAACCATATTCATAACTTGCTCGTCGGTTGCGCCGATAACGGTGCTATTAACCATATCGGGAGCATCGGTTTTAACTTTGCTGTAACCGTTGTTTTCTACTCTTTTGATTGCATTTTTACCTATTGGCATAACTTGTAATCTCCTTTGCGAGCGCTATATATTCTTGCGCGCTACGGCTGTTTTTCTTGAACGCTACTACGGGAACGGAATTATCTTGCGACCATTCGATAGTGCTATCAACTCTAACGTAGGTGTCAAAAAGTCTAACGCCGTCCATTTCTTTGAGCGTTTCAAGCGTTTGTTTGAAATATTTTTTTCTCTCGTCCGCTTTAGTTACGGCTATGCCGAGTATTTCAAGTTTTGGAGAGATTTCTTTTACTTGGCTGGTAAATTCAAACATATTTGCAAGTCCGAATAAACCCCACGGGCTTGCTTCAACGGGAATTACTAAATAGTCGCTTGCGCAAAGAACGTTCATAACCCAACCGCCGAGCGTTGGTGGAGCGTCTATTAAAATATAATCGTAATAGCCCCTTGCTCTAATTGGCTCAAGCAATTTTCTAAACACCGTTTCGCGTTGCCATTTTGCAAAAAGTTCAAACTCAATTCCGCTCATAAGCGAAGATGAAGGTATAAGGTCAAGCCCCTTGTAATCCGTTTCAACTATGCAAGAAGAAAGTTCCGCTTCGCCTTTAATTGCAGAGTAAATATTTTTACCGCCTTGGGCAAAAGCGAGAGATTTTTCTTCGTCGAAGTATGAAATTGTAAGGTTAAGTTGCATATCGCCGTCAATCATCAAAACTTTCTTTCCGTCTTGCGCGAGCGCGCAAGCAACGTTAGAACAGGTGGTAGTTTTTCCGCTACCGCCTTTATTATTGGCAAATGCAATAACTTTTGTTTTGCTCATACTTTCTCCTTTTGAATTATAGTAAATGCGTGTCGAGTTCTCGTTTTTCGGGGTTTGATTTTATAACGGCTGGTTTGTTTGATTTAGGAAGGATTTTTTGAGGGTCGTCCTTCAAAAATTCAACTAGTTCGCTTATTCCTTCGCCCGTGATTGCGCTGACGGGGAAAATTTTCTTGCAACCTGCAAGTTCAAGCCACCGCCTAACTCGTTCAACGTTTGCGTCGGGCTTGTCTATTCCCGTAATTATACCTATAGACTCTCTATTTACCATACTCGTTAAGCAGGGTGAGAAAATAGAGTAAGGCTCGTTTGCGGATAAAACTAAACCAACTACGTCCGCTTCGTACGAATAAAGAGCCAAAGCGCCGCTCGTTTCACGGCGTTCGGTGTATTCACCGGGCGTATCGATAACCTTATCGAGATAGTTGACGTATTGAGTTTTATAATATTTGATTTCTTCTCCGCGAAGGGCTTGAGTAAGGGTAGTTTTGCCCGCTCCAACTCTTCCGAATAGCATAATTTTTTTCATTAGGTTTTAGTAACGTCGCAACAAATATATCCGAGTTTATTCTTAAAATAATCGTTGATAGCGTTAAACGCCGCTTCAACGGAAGAAACGCTACCGGTAATTATTAAAGTGCCCGTAAATCTATCAACGAAGCCAATTTCCGCCCCCGAAGATTTCATGGCGATATCTGCGGCGATTACCGCGCTTTCGTAAGGGATAACGGTAAACACGCCGATTGCCGAACGGGTATAATCAACCCTTGGATCAAGCCCGAGTTTAACGTAGAGTGATTCCCCTGGGTTTGCAATAATATGACAAAGAGTTATCTGTTTACCAGGAACGAACTCTTGTATAATTCTCATTTTGTCGTGCATTTCCATAAGTCACCTAAAATTATAAAAAATATAATCCACAACTTTTTGACAAAGTCAAAAAATATAACTTTCGCACAGCGAAAATATATCTTGGCGTAGCCAAATATAACTTTTTCGCACGGCGAAAAAATATAACTGTTTACAAAGTAAACCTTAACCACCAATTTGAACTTTAAGACCGCTTTCTTCAGCAACGGACTTTAAGTATTCCATCTTTTCTTTGGTTGGCGGTTCGATATCTTCAAGCGAATATTTTCTTCCAAGCCCCGAATATTTATCAAAGCCAAGCCTATGATAGGGAAGAAGATGGTGTTCCTTAACGCCGGGGAGCGAACTTGCAAACTTTGAAATAGCCTTAATTTCTTCCGCAGTATCGTTAAAAGTTGGAATAACGGGGGTGCGGATAATAAGCTCAACGTTGCTGTTTGCAACCATTTTAGCATTTTCTAAAATTCTCTCGTTAGGAGCGGTAGTAAAATCTCTGTGCTTATTAGAATCAATATGCTTAATATCCATAAGGCAAAGGTCGAGATAGGGAAGAATTTGTTCAATGTGTTCTTGCGGTGCGTTTAGAGTGGTTTCAATAGCCGTGTGAAGTCCTTCAGCTTTAAGCGCTCTTAATAAATCTCTTGCAAATTCGGGTTGAGCAAGCACTTCGCCACCAGATAAGGTAACACCGCCACCGCTTCTTCTATAATAGGGGCTATCGAGTAAGATTTCGGGAATAAGGTCTTTAACTAAAACGTCTTTTCCCACGGTTTTTTTAACGCCCGCCTCGAACATTTCTTCAATCTCGTATCTTTGCGATTCTGGGTTACAACACCATGCGCAACGCATATAACAACCCTTGAAAAACACGATTGTTCTTATGCCCGGCCCGTCGTGAATAGAGAACCGTTGAATATTAAATATTCTGCCTGTGGTGTTTAAGTAATCCATAGTTAAGATTAAAATCCTTGTTCTGTTCTAGCGATAATATCGTCTTGGAGTGATTTAGATAAAGTAGTGAAGAGTGCGCTATATCCTGCAACTCTAACTACTAAAGTTTTGTAATTTTCAGGGTTCTTTTGAGCGTCGAGAAGCGTTTCACGAGTTACAACGTTAAATTGCATGTGCATACCCTTTTGGTCGAAGTACGAGCGGATAAGCGCAACGAATTTAGAAAGACCTGAGTTTCCTTGTAATGCTGACGGGTGGAATTTTTGGTTAAGTAAAGTTCCGTTACTTGCAACGTCTTGTTCAAGTTTAGCAACCGAGTTAGCAGTTGCGGTAGGTCCTTTTTTATCTCTACCCGACGCTGGGCCTATACCGTCGGCGATAGGTGTGAAAGCAAGCCTACCGTCAGGGGTTGCGCCCGTTTGAGTTCCGAGTGGAACGTTTGCAGAAACGGGGTATAAGCCTGCCTGGAACGTACCGCCACGTGGATTTTTGTATTTTTCAACTTCTTTCGTGTAAGAATTAGCAACGTCACGGGCGAACATATCTACTTCGTAGATATCGTTGCCGTATTTCGGGCACTCGTCGTCGATTAAGCGCTTAACTTCTTGGTATTTTCTCTTTTCAGCGCTCGATAAAGTGCCTGCGGTCGTCACGTTTTTATAAATAGCAGATACTATTTCTTCGTTTACGGGAATACCTTTTTTAGAAAGTTCTTTAGCAATTTCGGAAGTAACGTTTATAGCGCCTTGACCTACGTAGCCGTAGCCAAAGTTATTGTCCATTGCTTGCTTAAACTCTTGCATAGTTAAAGTTTTATCTTCAAACACGAGTTTTCTTATTGCAATTAAGCCGTCGGTGTTGTTTGCTATGCCAAAGCCTTGCGGGCCCGTAAAGTTATATATAGCGCCACCTTCTTGTAAAGATTTACCCCTACCGATACAATCGTCAACCATAGAAGATTGGAAGGGAAGCGGGCATCTTGTTGCGTGAGCAACGTCGATGGCGTTGTTTGCGTTTACTAAAAGTTTAATAAAGTATGCTTGTTGTTCTTTATAAGCGTTGTAGAACTCTTCGAATGAAGTCATCTCTAAAACGTCTTTAGTTCTTGGTCCGATTTGAACGCCCTTATCAACGCCTTGCGTAAACACAAGTTCTAAAGGACGGCACATATTGAAGAACGCAGCATCGTGCCAACCGTCCGTTTTAGCGCCTTTTTGCGGTTCAACGCAACCGATAATACAATAATCTCTAGCGTCTTCAAGCGTTACGCCACGTTGCATCATTGACGGGATAATAACTTCGTCGTTATAATACGCTGGAAGCCCCGTTCCAAGGCGAGTGAGAGCCCCCGCTTTAATGAGTAAATCTTGCGGAGAACCGTTCCAAACTCTTATAGAGATTGACGGTTGCGGAAGTGGAACGTGCATAGACGCTTCAAGGCACATATACGATAAATCGTTAGTTGCGTCCATACCCCAAACGTTTTGACCGCCTACGATAAGGTTTTGGAACATACCGTAACCTGCAAAGCCGTCAGCCGAAACGGCGTCACGAACTTTATTTATATCGTTGAGTTTTACCCAAATGCAATCGATGAGTTCTTGCGCTTGTTCACGAGAGATTTTGCCTTCGTCTAAATCCTTTTTATAGAAAGGATACATATATTGGTCAAATCTACCGGGAGATATTGAGTGACCACTCGATTCAACTTGTAAAAGAAGTTGAATAAACCAGAAAGATTGGCACGCCTCGTAGAAAGAAGTTGCGCCGTATTCGGGTACTCTTTCACAGTTTTTAGAGATTTGATAAAGTTCTTGTTTTCTTTCAAGATCACTTTCTCTTTCTGCCATTTCTTTTGCTAAATCAGAATATCTCTTAGCGTAGAGAATAACCGCTTCCGCGCTTTCGATAACTGCGGTTAAGAAATTCATTCTTTGCATGTACTCTGGACAGTAAACTTCAAGCTTGTCTATTGCCTTTTGCGCTTCTTCAATAATTCCACGATAACCAACTTTTAAGATTTTTTCATAGTTAACGTTAACGTGGCCGATACCGTTATAGAAGTAGTTGCCGGGGGTAAACATACCGTGAGTAACGAACGCTTCGTACGCTTCGGGAGCCATATTTGCTTTAGCAAGGTCACTCGTCGTTTTACCTTTCCAGTAAGAATAAGCGTCACGGAGTTCTTTTTTAGTTTGTTCGCTAATATAGAAAGGGTCTGCGGAACGTTTTTCAACGGTGTCAAACTCCGCTTCTAACCACTCGAAAGAGTATTCTGGGAACACTTGGCAACCACGCGGATGAACGGTTGCGCTACCAACTACGAGTTCCTTATCTCTTATAACGATGGGAATATTTTTAAGAATATGGCTAAAACAAGCGCTTCTGCGCTTGATAATAGGTAAGTCTTCGGTGTTTTTGTAACTTTCCGTTACTAAAATGCCACGAGCAGACTCGATTTCGGGCATATTCTCGTATAAATCGTCTATTAAAGATTGTATTCTTGAACTTTTTTCAATTACAAATTTAATATTATCCATGCTTCACCTTATAATTGATCCCAAATTCCTTGGTGGGGAGATGCTATAACCGACGTTGCCGATAATTGACCCAAGCCTTTAGCGTATTCAGCGCCTGCGGAGATGGCGGCGGAAACGTCACCAACTTCACCCGTTATCATAAACACGCCTTTACCGCCCATGCCCCTTGAAACTCTAAGGTCGTAAATTTCAACCTTTGCAGTTTTAACCGCTATATCTGCAGCCTTTATAGTAGTTGCAGCGGAATAAGTTTCAAGTAAGCCTAAAGAACCGCTCTTGTTGCCAACGCCCGTTCCAAATAACGCTGAAATTACTTGGGGGTCGATTCTACCCATAATCGAAGAATCTACAACGTACCCGTCGAATTTTTGGTTAACGTGGTTTATGGCCGCCGTTACGTTTGATATAGAACCCGTTAAAATAATTTCGTACTTGCCTGGGCAAGACGGGTGAGAAGTAACGAGTTCGATGCCTGCGCTTTTAAGCGCGTCGTCTGCTGCTTCTACGCCTTTGGGTACGTTTTTAAGTTCAATCACTCCGATTGAGTTATACATTGTCTTTTACCTTTCTTTTAGATTTTCGTAATAATAATTTTTGAGTCAAACACGGTAACTTTACCGCTTATTGACGCGTGTTGCGGAAGAGATAACCCGTCGTTTGCGTTTGCAACGATACAGCCTTCAGTCACGATGTCGCCCGTTTGAACTGCGGGAACTGATGGAGCGCCTATATGTTGGCGAACGCTTATTTCAACGGAGTTTACGTCGTTTATCTCGCCTATAAATTCGGCAATTTTATCATACTTTTTAACGCCTAGCACCGATTGCCAACGGCCTGACGGAATCATTCGATATTCTCTTTCGTGGTGGGGAGAAACTTCATCTTTACCAACGAAACGCAACTTCTCTTTTGCAAGTATCGCTTTGTATTCGTTGATAACTGCTTTTGGAGAAATTCCTTGACAGCAAGCAAGCGTTTCGCAAATACCGCAACCACAACAAAGGGTTGCAGATAAAACCATTTCAGGCGAGAGTTTAACCGCGCCTTTAGCAGTTCTAACCATTTTGTGTGGTTCGAGCGGATAACCGAGCAAGCCTCTTGGGCAAAGGTCGGTACATCTTGTGCATTGACAGCACGCCGTTTCCGCTCTTGCTACCGATTTTGCGCTGTCGATAAACTTCATTTCTATTGCGGGGATAGTTCTTGGAAGAACTAAAAGCCCTTTGGTAGTTTTTGTAACGACTGCTTTTTCAACGTCGATAAGTTTGCCCATCGACGGACCGCCGTCTAATACCACGTGCGTTTCAGGAACTTTAACGCCGAGTTTTTCAAATAAAAACGATATGGGCGTTCCAAGAGGAACTTTAGTTACGATAGGTTTAGTTACGTCACCGCCGACGGTGAGCCATTTAGAAGTTAAAGGTCTATCAAATTTAATAGCGTTACAAACGTTATAAACTGTTTCAACGTTGTAAACGATAACTCCTGCGGTGATTGGAAGATTGCCTGGTTTTACCACTTTTCCCGTTGCTTGATAGATAAGGCTGATTTCGTCGCCCATCGGATAAACGTCGGGAAGAACTTTTAAGGTAATTCTATCTGCAAGTATAGTTCCGTCTTTAATATTTAATTTTTTAGCGGTATGATCTTTAACGCATAACAAAGCCTTTTTTACCGATAAGTAATCAAGAACTTGGTTGATGCCTTCAAGAACCATATCCATCTCTTTTTTCAAGAGAATATAATCCGTATAGAGAAGGGGTTCGCACTCTGCGCCGTTGATAACTAAGACTTCCGCGCCGTCAGCGAGTTTTGCGTACGACGGGAAACCCGCACCGCCCGCGCCGACGATACCTGCCTCCTTCATCTTCATTTTTAAGTCCATAAGCCTTTCCTTATAAAAAGCCAAAATTAGTCGACGATACCAACGATAACTGCATCACAAGGCGAGTTAACGTTTGATAAAGCAAGGCGAGCGGAACTACCCGTAGTAACGAGCACCGTTTCTCCAATACCTGCTCCAACGGAATCGATAGCAATTAAGTATTTATCCGTTATTTCGCCGTTTTCAATAATCTGCACTTCCATAAATTTAGCGCCGATTAATTCTTCTTTTTTTCTTGTGGAAACTACGTTTCCCCTAATAATACCTTTTAACACTTTTTACTCCTTAACGATTCTTACTTTTGCGCCGTTGCCGATGCAAGTTGCGTTAGAATCGTCCGTATCGATGTGCATTTCGAGTCTGAAATCTTTGTGTACTCTTATTTGAACGTCGTACCAACGCGTTTGTTTTTGACCTATTACGTCTACGTTTACTTTATCGCCGTCTTGAACTTTGAAGAATTCAGCGTCGAACGGCGACATATGTATATGTCTATTTGCTATAATACAACCTTCTTTAAGTTGTACTGCTCCTTTAGGCCCTATAATAGTAATTCCTGCAGAGCCTTTTATATTGCCAGATTCTCTCACCGGTGGTCTATTTTTCAAAACGAAAGAGTCCGTTTGAGAAATTTCAACTTGCGAGTGGCTTCTGAGCGGTCCTAAAACTCTTACCTTTTCAATGGGGCGGAGCGACGGGCCAACTATAGTGAGCGTTTCCTTGCAAGCGTATTGACCGGGCTGAGATAATTCCTTGAAAGGCGTGAGTTCATAACCCTTACCGAAGAGAGTTTCAAGGTCTTGCTTATTAAGATGTATATGTCTGTTAGAAACGCCGACGGGGATTTCTCCAAGTTTAAGGTTGTCTTTATCTCTAACTATGTTGTCGATAACCTGTTTTACAAGTTCTTCTATTTGTTTTTGAGTAACTATCATAATTCTCTCCAAGTGGGTTAGTTTTTGCCGTAATTTTTAGAAAAACTCCCGTAGTATCCGACGCATCGGATACTACGGTATATTCCAATGCTTAGTCTTACTTGATAGCGGGAAGAAGTTTTTCTACGTCTGCGTGCGGTCTTGGGATAACGTGAGTTGCGATAACTTCGCCAAGAGCAGTTGCAGCTGCAGAACCTGCTTCAACAGCAGCTTTAACAGCGCCAACGTCACCGCGAACCATAACGCTTACGAGTCCGCTACCGATTTTTTCGCTACCGATTAAAACAACGTTTGCTGCTTTAACCATAGCATCTGCTGCTTCGATAGCTGCTACAAGACCTCTGGTTTCTACCATTCCTAATGCTTCCATCATAGTTGTAGTTCTCCTTATAAATTATATTTGTTTTGGGCGTTTTGCCCTAATAACTGTGTTAATCAGCCCGTCGTTAAAAATTTCATAACGTCGGGGTGTGGGCGCGCGATAACTTCACGCACCTTTACGTTGCCGACTTCGCTTGCCGCCGCCGCGCCTGCTTCGAGCGCAGCGGTAACAGCCGAAACCTCGCCTTCGACAACTACGGTTACCAGTCTACCGCCAAGACGCTTTTCAACGTGAATTAATTTTACGTTGGCAGCTTTAACCATGGCGTCAAGCCCTGTGATGGCGGCAACCATAGCTTGAACTTCAAGTAACGCAATTGCTTTCATGTTTACTCCTTAAAACTATCTTACTTAATAGCAGGAAGAAGTTTTTCTACGTCTGCGTGCGGTCTTGGGATAACGTGAGTTGCGATAACTTCGCCAAGAGCAGTTGCAGCTGCAGAACCTGCTTCAACAGCAGCCTTAACAGCGCCAACGTCACCACGTACCATAACGCTTACGAGTCCGCTACCGATCTTTTCGCTACCGATTAAAACAACGTTTGCTGCTTTAACCATTGCGTCTGCTGCTTCGATAGCTGCAACTAAACCTCTGGTTTCTACCATTCCTAATGCTTCCTTCATAATATTTCTCCTTTACAAAAAATTTTTATCTTAATTTATCTTTGCCGAGAGCATTGAGTCTTGCAAACCACTCAATATCCGGGCTTTGCCTTGCTATAACCTTATGCGTAACGTAAAGTCCACGCAATTCGGCTTCTTGTTTACCTACTTCTATTGCAGATTCAACCGCGCCAACGTCCCCTTCGATTTTGATTGCCATAACCAAGGGAACTTTCGCATCGTCACCTGCCGCAGGTTTGTTTTTGTCAATCGCAACGACTGAAACGTCCGCTGCTTTTGCCATTTTATCGGCTACTACGATTGCCGTAGCAAAGCCGAATACTTCTATCATTCCTAATGCCATACTTTCTCCTTAAGCCGTTATTTACTGCGTTATGCTTCGTTCTTTGCGTTTTGCAAAATTCCTGCGATCAAAAAGGTTGCTTCCTTCCGAAAAATCGCAAACGCCTTGTCTAACTTGCAACTAACGTCTTAATGTTTTTTGTAATATGTTTTGTAGTTAATTAGTCTGGTACGTAGCAAATTTTGATACCCTTTTGCGCTACGTTAACTTCCATTGCTTCATTGAGTTTGTCAAGCGGGAAGGTGTGAGTGATGAGTTCCTTAATGGGTATCTTCATTTCACGTGCTTGACGTAAGAACGCCATAGTTGTCGGATAATCGTCCGCGCTATAGTCCCAAGAACCAACGAGAGTGATTTCTTTGTTACACATAGCAAAGTGTGGGTTTACGTTGTATTCTCCGTTGTTTACGAAGAAGCCCATTTCGCAAAGGCCACCACCACGGCGAATATATTCGAAAATATCTTTAGCAGCCATAGGTGCGCCCGTGCATTGGAAAGCAAAGTCTGCGCCAACGCCGTTTGCTACGCTCTTTACGAGTTTAACTCTTTCTTCCAAGGTAGTAACTTCTTTGAAGTTAATTACCGTTTTAGCGCCTAATTTTTTAGCCATTTCAAGACGCATTGGAGTTCCGTCTATTGCGATAATATGGTTTACGCCCGCTGCTCTTAATACGGCGGTCATAACTAAACCTACGGGGCCTAAGCCTTGAATAAGAACTTTTGAGTTAAAGTTGATAAGTCCGGTTGAATTTGCTCTCTTTAATGCGTGAACGCATACGCAAGCAAGTTCAAGGAGCATTCTTTCTTGAAGATCAAGGTCGTTTACTACGAAGTAAGTTGAACCTTTACCTCTAATTAAAAGGTGAGTTGCAAACCAGCCTGTAAGCGGATTAGCATCGCCGTGCGGAATAAGACCGAACACGCCTTGCTTATCGCAAAGGTTAGTGTTTGCAGGTTGGTTACGGCAGACGTAGCAGTCACCGCAACTTATAACGCTAGTAACGATTTTATCTCCAACTTTAATGGGGTTACCAGCCGTATCTTTTTTAACGTTTTTACCGAGCGCGATAATTTCGCCCGTGCCTTCGTGACCAAGCGTTACGGGAATAATGCCGAACGGGTCGCCTTTCCATTCGTGAACGTCCGTTCCGCAAATACCGCAACCTTCGATTTTAACTAAAATGTCATCGTCTTGAAGAGCGGGAACAGGGAATTCTTTAACTTCGATTTTCTTTTGAGCGGTAAGCATTGCAACTTTTGCAGTCTTTGGAAGTTCGCCACAATTAGAGCAAGCGTTTTCCCCGCTAATTTCACCGAGTATTTTACGAACGATACTTTCTACTTGAGAAGAAGTGAAATCCATATTTGTATCTCCTTATATTATTCTAAAGTTATCACTCATAACGCAACGGCGATATCTAGTGAAACTTCTTGCGCTCGTTAAGCCTTCGCCCGTAGGTCCTGCAATAGTGAAAGTCGTATGACCTTCTCCGCCAAAGCCGATACCTGCGTAGGACGGCGCGTTTTTAACGAAAATAGTCGTTTCAACGGCTCTTGCAAAACGAGTTAAGTTATCAATGTTTTTAGAGTGCATATGAGCGGTGTGGCGATTGCCGTGTTCCGCTTTAACTGCCAAGTCGATTGCTTGGTCTATATCGTTTACTCTAACGATAGGAAGAATAGGCATCATAAGTTCGTGTTGAACGAAATCGTGTTCAAATTCCGTTTCGCAAATAATGCAACGAACTTCATCGCCAACGTTCACGCCGATTTTTGCAAGTAACACTTTTGCATCTCTACCAACGCAATCACGGCTAACCGTCTTTTTAACAATGCCCGTTTTCGGGTTTTTAACTTCGGTAAGAACGATTTTTGAAAGAGCAAGCGCTTGTTCGCTTGAAATTTTGTACGCTCCGTTTGCAATCATTGAATCAATGAGTTCGTCTGCAATTGAGTTAAACGCAAAAACTTCTTTTTCGGCAATGCAAGGGAGATTGTTATCAAAGGTACAACCGTCGATAATATCTTTACCTGCCTTTCTAACGTCCGCCGTATCGTCAACGATAACGGGGGGATTGCCTGCGCCTGCGCCGATAGCCTTTTTACCGCTAGATAAAACTGCTTTAACTACGCCCGGACCACCCGTACAAACTAAAAGTCTAATTGCGGGGTGTTTATACATAACGTCCGCCGTGTCAAGCGTGGGTTTTACAACCGAAGCAACCAAAACTTTAGGACCGCCTGCTTGATAGCACGCTCTATTTACAAGGTCAACTGCATAGTTAGAAGTTGCTATTGCGTTGGGGTGTGGGTTAAATACCACGCCGTTTCCAGCCGCTATCATACCAATACTGTTACAAATTACCGTTTCAGACGGATTTGTGCTTGGTGTTATACTACCTACTACTCCAAACGGAGCCATTTCGGTAAGAGTAAGACCGTAGTCGCCAGTTTTAACTTGCGAAACGACGTCCGAAGTTCCAGGGGTTTTATCCGCTACGAGAACGTGTTTAGCAGTTTTATGATCAACTCTACCCATTTTAGTTTCGGCAACGCCGAGCTTAGCCATTATCGGAGCTTCTTCACGGCAGAGTTTTCTAATTTCAGTTATAATTTTTTCACGCTCATCAATCGTCATTGCTCTAACGGCTTTGTAGCCTTGAGTTGCAGCGTCGATAGCGTCGTTCATATCAGCGTAAACACCAATGAGTTTACGTCCGTTATATTGAGTGGAATCCCAACCTGTAGTAGAATTTGAGGTTTGAGTTGCACCTAAATTCTTAATAACGGCATTAACGACTTGTTCTATTTGAGCGTCTGTCCAATTAATAGCCATTGTTTATCTCCTTGTAATAAAACAATTATCTGTTAAGAGCGTCGAGAACTTTTTTAGTGATAGCGTCAACGAGTTCGTCTTTATTGCAGTTAACTGCAGTAGTAGTTTGATCGCCGTAGTCGATACCAGGGTGACGGCCAGGAAGGTTCATCTTCTTTCTAAGTTCCATAAGTTTCTTAAGTTGAGGACCTGGGATTTCGTGAACAGCGCCAAGTTCCATAGCGTGTTTACAAATAACAGCGTTGAATTCAACTTCTTCCATAACGAAGAACGCTTTAGTAAGATCGCAACCAACGGTTAATGCGCCGTGATTTCTAAGTAAGAACGCATCGTGGTTTTGAATATACGGATCAAGTGAATCGGGGATTTCCATAGTTGACGGAGTACCGTAATCACAAGTGGGAACGTCACCGATAGTGAGTACTGCTTCGGGAAGAATATATTGATCAAGGTCGATATCAGCAACCGTGAAAGCGGTAGATACGGGAGGGTGAGCGTGAACTACTGCAGTAACGTCAGGACGTTCACGATAAACTCTCATGTGCATCTTGATTTCAGAAGACGGATTGAGTTTACCTTCGAGTTTGTTACCGTTTTTGTCAACCTTAATAATCATATCAGGAGTTAAAGAACCTTTTGATACGCCGGTTGGAGTACATAAATATTCATTGTCGTTAAGTTTTACGGAAATGTTACCGTCGTTAGCAGCAACGAATCCTTTTAACCATAATTTGTGGCCTACTTCGCAAATTTCCTTTCTAATTTCAAATGGTGATTTCATAATAATTTCCTTTTCCTTTATATTATTTTATATATATATATTTATTATTTAGATAAGTTAAGAGTATCAAGCGCGATCATATATTCTTCGTTAGTAGGAATAACGTACGCTTTAACCTTTGAATCCTTGGTTGAGATTTCGCCAGCGGTACCCGACGGAATAGTTTTGTTTGCTTCCTTATCAAGAGTAACGCCGAGGAAGTTGAGTTCAGCAAGAACTTCTTCGCGAAGTGCTCTATCGTTTTCGCCGATACCAGCGGTGAACACGATTGCGTCAACGCCGTTCATTTCAGCAACGTAAGAACCGATAATCTTTTTGATGTTGTGAACTAAAATCTTGAGCGCAAGTTTAGCCCTTTCATTTCCTTCAGCTGCAGCCGCTCTAATATCTCTGCAGTCGCTTGAAATACCAGATACGCCTAAGAGACCGCCTTGCTTGGTTATAAGTTTATCCGCTTCGTCACCGCTAATACCCATAACCTTTTCGATATAAGGAACGATAGTCGGGTCGATTGCGCCACTTCTTGTTCCCATTGGCACGCCGTCTTGCGGAGTGAAGCCCATTGAAGTATCGATTGCTTTTCCGTTAAGGGTTGCAGTTATTGAAGAACCGTTACCAAGGTGGCAAGTGATGATTTTTGAATTTTTATTGCCGAGCATATCCATTGCAACGCCTGCAACGTATCTATGTGAAGTTCCGTGGAAACCGTATCTTCTAATTTTGTATTTCTCGTAAAGTTCGTACGGGATAGGATAAACGTAAGCGTGGGGCTCCATCGTTGAATAGTAAGAAGTATCGAATACGCCAACGTGATTAATGTTAGGCATAACTTCTTTACAAGCCTTGAAACCGCTGATTGCCGGTGGGCCGTGTAAGGGGTTGATACCCACTATGCTTTCAAGATATTTCATTTCTTCTTCGCCAAGAACGGTTGATTTTTTAATTTCACCGCCGTGAGCGAATCTGTGGCCAACCGCTACGATTTCGTCAATCGAAGAGATAACGCCTTTTTCGCTATCGGTTAAGAGTGATAAAACGAGTTTGATTGCCGCTCTATGATCGGGGAAGTCCGCTTCGATTTTGTAATCGGGTTTGCCGGGGCATTTGTGAGTTATGATACCGTCGATACCGATACGCTCGCAGTTACCTTTTGCAAGTACGGTGTTTGTAGCCATATCAAAGAGTTGATACTTAAGTGAAGAACTACCTGCGTTTACAACAAGAATTTTCATCGTGTTTTTACTCCTTTAATTTTCTGCTTTATATTGAGATGCGCGTTCGCTTTGTTTATATGAACGCTATATATAAACAGTTTCTTGGCATAATGATAACATAAATTTTCGTTTTTGTCCATATATGTTCATTATGTTGACAAAAAAACTTTTTTATGCTATGATATGAACATAAATGAACACAAATGAACAAAATAGGGTGTTTTTTTACTAAATTTCGGAAAAAGGAGGGATATTATGGCGCTCAACGAAAGGCAAGACGGCATTTTAGGTATAATTAAAGAGCAAAAAAAAGTTACCGTAACTGAACTTGCGTCAATATTTTTCGTAAGTGAAGCGACCATAAGACGTGACCTTGCCGAAATGAAAGATATGGGGCTCGTTGAAAGAAGCCACGGCGGTGCGTTCCTTCCTGAAAACTCTGAAGAAGTTTCACTCTTTTATCGTATGGAGAGAAACCCCGGTGAAAAGGATAGGGCGGCAAGCAAGGCGCTTCCTCATATTCCCCCGTTCAAGTCGGTGTTTATTGATAGTTCTTCAACGGCGCTTGCCCTTGCTGAAAAAATGGACTTTTCGTATAAGACGGTAGTTACCAACAACTTGCAAACGGCAATTCAGCTTTCCAAAAAGCCTAACGTAACGTTGATACTTCTTGGCGGAGCGGTGCAATATAACACCAACTCAACGCAAGGCAGTTGGACGGCAAAGCAACTTGAAGATTTTTCCTTTGACTTGATGCTCAGTTCTTGCGCTTGCGTTATAGGTGGAGCAACTCACGAGCGTTCGCTCGACCAAAAGGAAATTAAAAGAGTGGCGTTTGAGCGTTCTCAGAAAAGGATTCTCGTAATCGACCATACTAAATTTGAAGCCAGCGCAACTTACCGCGCAAAAGACTTGTCGGAATTTGATTTAGTCGTAACCGACAGTTTTCCCCCACCCGAACTCGACGACGGTTCGATAAAATTCGTTTACTAGGAGGTTGCAATTAAGAGTTTATGATTATTCAAGACTTACACGCACACACTTATTACTCTTTCTGTTGTAGTGACAAGCCTGAAAAGGTTGTTGAAACTGCAATAGCAGGCGGTATTCAAATGCTCGGAATTTGCGACCACAGTTACGGCGTTGGTTGCGCGAGAAAGGAATTTTGCTACGATAAGGGAACTAATCTTTCCGCCGATTACGGTTTAACGCTTCAGCGTTATTACGACCACATGAGCGCGGTTAGAGATAAGTATAGAAACAGAATAAAGATACTTTGCGGAATAGAAGTTTCAACTCTTATGGGGAACGACAGTTACGCTCTCCCTGACAATGCCGACGTTTCTATGTTTGACTTTGCTCTCGTTGAAAACTTAGATCAAGTTGGGCGTTCAACCGCCCGTGGCGATATTTTCACTTTTGCAAAAAGGCTTAAATGCCCCGTGGGTATTGCTCATACCGATATGTTTAGATTTATTGACAGAATTGGCGAAGATCCGCTTAGATATTTTAGAAAAATGGCTGAGTGCGGAATTTTCTGGGAGATAAACGTAAACTTTGATAGTTTGCACGACTTTAAGACTCACGATTACGTTACCGAATTTTTCAAAAATAAACGCCAACAAGAAATTATAAAACAATCGGGCGTAAGGCTTTCCGTTGGTTTTGACGGGCACAACGTAAAAGAATACAAAGCGCCAAGGGTAAAGAACGCTTGTAATATGCTTAAAAATATGGGAATACGTTTAGCGTTTGAAACGAGGTTAATATAATGGAAAAATTCTATTTTAATAATGAAAATAACGGCGTTATTTTCGGCAATAACTCAATAGAACTCAATCTTGAAACGATAGGCGGTAAGGTTTTTATAAAAAACCTTAAAAATAAAAAAACGGGCTATAACTTTACTAACAAAGAAGAAAATCTTCCCATAGTTTACATCCCCGGTTTTGATTATGAAAACGCTTCCGTTTGCTTTGAAAATTCGGAAAAAAACGATGAACTTTTAATAACTTTCAAAACGGAAAAAGCAAGTGTTTTTTACACGCTCACGCTACACAAAAACTTGCCCGTTTTAGGCGCTAAAGTGGCTCTTGAAGGGCATTTTGATAGTAGGGTTACAACTACTAAAGAACTTATCCCAGACGGCGTTTTAGGTGGCAAAACGGTTATTATGAAAGAGTGGATTCCCGAAAATGCAAGTATTATAGGAATACCTTTTTACGAGAACCACTTAAACCTTACTAAAGTTGAACTTTTCGACGCAACCGACGACCATAACTTTGTTAAAAAAGAAGAAACTTTAGAACTTTTTAGCCCTTGGGCAAAAAACTATCAAGGCAATATTTTTATAGTTGATGAGTTTACAAAAAATCAAGCGGTAATGCTCGTAAAAGAAGCGCCTTCAAAAATTGCTCAAACGGGGCTTAGTGACTTTGACTTCTTCTTTAACAAGCATAGAACGGTTGCTTTAACGGGTATCGGTTTATCATTAGATAAACCGTTTGAAATCACTAAAGACGTTCCTTTATATCAAGCGGTGGTAATCGTTGGCGATAAAG
The DNA here is from genome assembly GCA_045651665.1 of Christensenellaceae bacterium. Lineage (GTDB taxonomy): Bacteria > Bacillota > Clostridia > Christensenellales > Borkfalkiaceae > HGM11412. The sequence continues at coordinate 1,603 of JAZRSR010000032.1, read as the reverse complement.
ATTCGGTTATCAAAGATTATCACGAGTATTATTTAAGGGGTGTTTCAAAATCGCAATGCTATCCGCAAATACTTTCTAACACGTGGGGCGACGGGCACGCCGACAGTTGCATAAACGAGGAGTTTATGCTCAAGGAACTCGATACCGCTAACTTTTTAGGCGTTGATATCGTTCAACTTGACGATGGTTGGCAAAAAGGCCACACCGCAGGGTCGCACGTTAAAAAGGGCGGAGCGCCGATAGGCGAAGGTATGTACGACCAACAAAAAGATTTTTGGGAGGTTAGAGAAACCTTTCCAAACGGATTAATTCCCATTTTAGAAAAGGCAAAAGAAACGAGCGCAGAAATAGGTTTGTGGTATTCTTGCGATGCAACCGACGATTATAAATATCTTCAAACGGATATTAAAAACGTTGTTGAACTTTACAATAAACACGGCGTTTCAACTTTCAAAATCGACGGTATTAGAATAAAAAACAAAACTTGTGAAAACAACGTTTATAAGATTTTAAGCGAAATTCAAAAGGCAACCGACGGCAATATTAAAATAAATATGGATATAACTGCAGGTAAGCGTTTCGGTTATTTATATAATCGAAATTTTGGCAATTTGTTCCTTGAAAACCGCTTTACAAGGGGAAGAACCTACTATCCTTATAGAACGCTTAAAAATCTTTGGGAACTTTCAAAATACGTTCCATCGCAACGATTACAGATAGAAGTTTGCAACGTTTCAAGCAACGTTGATGTGTACGAAGGGGATAATCTTGCAATAAACACTTATTCTCAAGACTATGCTTTTGCAGTTTCAATGATGGCTAATCCTTTACTTTGGATGGAAATGCAAAATTTATCTGAAAGGGATAAAAATAAACTGAAAGCGATAATTTCCGTTTACAAAAAGGAAAGGAAGGCTTTAGCGGAGTGTTTTATTCAGCCTATTGGAGAAACGCCTTCGGGCATCGGTTTTACCGGGTTTAACGCGAGTGGCGAAAACGGCGGTTATTTACTTCTTTTCAAAGAGAAAAACGAGCAAAAATCTTACGATTTTAACCTAAACTTAAAAGGCAAAAAATTAACCGCTCTATATAAATCGAGCGGGGATATAAAAGTAAAAATTAAAGGGGATAAAGTAAGGCTTATTGGCAATACGCCTAATTCATTTATCTTTATAAGGTATAATTAATGAACGGAATTAGATTATCACACGGAGTAACTTTTATAACCGACGGGCTTATCACGGTTAGAGTGTTAAAAAACGGGGAGTGCGGTATTTCTCCCATAAGTTACAATACTTTAGAGTGGGAACTTCAAAGCGAATCGCCCAAAAAGTGGGAATACGTTACGCAAGGCGAGATAGAAAGTATGCCCGAATACGAAAAAATAGTTGAAATTTTTAATAAAACGAGAAAATTACTAAAGATCTAGTTAGTATTTTTGCATTAAAAAACGCGGTGAAAATTGATGTGAACCCAAAAGTTTAGACAAAAAATTAAATTAAATATATTGGAATTGAGTTCGGTATTTTACCGGACTCATTTTCAATTTTAAAGATATTCTTTCGTTGTTGTAATAGTTAATATATTCGTGTAGCTTTTGTAT